>JAVBXM010000026.1 GCA_030824585.1 Phaeospirillum sp.
TTCGATCTGTCGTGGATCTTTACATTCACGCCGTCGATGAATTGGATTTACCATTTAATATCAATGCCATGTGCTGATGGCACAATTCCTGCGATACGAGCCTTGTCCGCTTGCAGTTTCTCAAAGACCGCAACTCGTGCTCAGATCAAAAGGAACCACAGACAATGGCCTTCTTCAGCTCACTCAAATATGCCGGCGTCATCACCGCCGGCATCATGGCCCTCACCCTCGGCACCCCGGCCCAGGCCGGTGAAATCACCATCGACTTCACCGCCGCCTCCCCCATCGGCAGCGGCATCACCTACGATCTGGCGTTCACGCTGAACACCACCGACTACATCAACGCCCACCACAATCAGGCGGCGCCGACCATCGGCAACCCCAACGCCGAGATCAATTACGGCGCCTATACCATCAACTCCATCAGCGGCAGCCTGACCAAGATCCTGGTGGCCAACAACTCGGTCCTGGCCACCGGCATCCTCGGCAGCCTGCAGCCGGCCGGCACCGCCGTGGGCGCCAACAATCCCAGCGACAACCTGATGTACCCGCTGCTCGCTGACGGCGGCGGGTTGATCCTGGACGGCGACGGCAACGCCCAGACCGATACCGGCCCGGCCCTCGACGTCAACGCCTTCGCGTTCGACGACCAGGGCTTCGCCTTCCTGATCGACGGCCAGTTGGTTCAACTGACGGCGGATCTGGCCAATACCGGCCTGTACGTCCTGACCACCCCCACCGTCACCGTCCTGCTGCGCCAGGGCAACACCAACTTCATCTTCGGAGCCTTCAGCAACGTCAGGGAAGTCCCGGCTCCGACCCCGCTGGCCCTGCTGGGCATCGGTCTGCTCGGCCTCGGCATAGCCCGCCGCCGCCGGAGCACGAACACCGAGAGCACCGGCGTGACGGAAAAGTCCGCCTGCGCCTGATACGCAACAGCACATAAAACAAAAATAATATCACCACCCAAAGATACATTTGGAATCTACCGGCAAAATAATTTCAACACGTAATAAGTCATTATTTTGCCGAACGACAACCATAGACATACCCGGAGATGATCATGAGCAGCAACAACACTATCCACGACGAGGACAAGCCCGACGATTCCATGAAGGACAAGAAGGCCGGGGACCCGAAGAAGACCCCCGAGCTTTCCCCGGACGAACTGAAGAAGGTCGTCGGCGGCAAACTCGGCGCCCCCATCTACAAGAAGAAGCCCTGATCCGACCCCGAACTCTTGAGTGAAGACGCCGCAGGGGCCTGGGCCGACCCGCCGTCCCGGCCTCCTGCGGCGCCTTCGCCTTTTCTGCCCGGAACAGGCCTCGATGAGAGGCCAAGGCTTGGAACCGCCGGAATGAGCAGACAGATTTTTCGCCAGACCTCCCTGGACCATCTTTCGACCCCCGAGCAACTCGACCAGGTCATGCGGGTCACCGCGCCGGCCGCCTGGGCGACCCTGGCGACCCTGTTCGCCCTGGTGGCGGGCAGCCTGGCCTGGAGCTTCATCGGGACGGTCCCCGTCAAGGTAACCGGGCGCGGCATCCTGATCAGCCCCGGCGGCGTGCTGGATGTCATTTCGTCCAGCCAGGGCCGCATCACCAAGTTCCTCGTCCTGCCCGGCGACTGGGTAGAAGCCGGCAACGTGGTCGCCCATGTGGCCCAGCCCGACATCGAGAACCAGTTGGACGTGGCGCGGGCGGAAACGGCGGAGGCGGAAAGCCAGCTCCGCAAGCTCATGGAATTCCAGCAGCGCGAACGGGCGGTGCAGAGTGGCTACCTCACGCAAAAGCGCGCGGTCCTGGCGCAGGAACTGGGCTTCTTGGAAGACCGCCTGAAATGGCTGCGCGAACGCGAGGCCATCGACAAGGACCTGACTGCCAAGGGCCTGATCATCCGCTCGCGGGTGATCGACACCAAGATCGAAATCAATGGCGCCAAGGAGAAGGCGGCCAGGGCCGTCAACGAGATCAAGCGCCTTGAACTCGACGAAAGCAATCTCGCCATCGTGAAGGAGAAGGAGCGGATCGAACAGCAGCTCAAGATCGCCGCCATCCAGCGCAAGCAGGAAACCGCCCAGGAGGTCCTGAAGCGCAGGGGAGAGCTGGTCAGCCCCTATTCCGGCAGAATCGTCGAATTCAAGGTCAATGCCGGCGAGGTGGTCGAGAGCGGCCGTGCCCTGTTCTCCATGCTGCCCGGTACCGACAAGCACCGCATGGAGCTGGTCGCCGAGCTTTATGTCCGCCCCGAAGACGGCAAGAAGATTCACCCCGGAATGACGGTGCAGATATCACCCTCCACGGTAAAACGCGAGGAATACGGGTTTATCGAAGGCATCGTCGGCCATGTGGCGACCATCCCGTCCACCGAGGAGGGCATGCTGCGCAAATTGAAGAACAGGCAGCTGGTTCAGCAATTATCCGGCGGTGGCGCCCCCTTCGAGATTGCCGTCCACCTCAGCCTCGATCCCAAATCGCGGAATGGCTTCAAGTGGTCGTCGGCGGGCGGCCCGGAAACCGAGATCAATCCCGGAACCCTGGCGGAAGGCACCATCACCGTGCGCCGCATCCACCTCATCGGCCTGCTGATTCCCCTGTTCGAACGCCTGCTCGACCCGTCCACCCCCATGAGACCGGACCATGGCAGTCCCCCCTGACAACTGCCCAAGCCCCGGAAAACGCGCCCGCGTCCCGACCATCCTCCAGATGGAGGCGGTGGAATGCGGCGCCGCCTGCCTGGCCATGATCCTCGGCTATCACGGCCGCCATGTGCCGCTGGAAACACTGCGCCATGCCTGCGGCGTTTCGCGCGACGGGTCGTCGGCCGGAGGAATGATCGAGGCGGCCCGATCCTACGGCCTGGCCGCCGCCGGCTTCAGTTGTGAGCCCGTGCGGCTGGGAGGTTTCCGCCCCCCCTTCATCGTCTTCTGGAACTTCAATCACTTCGTGGTGGTGGAAGGGTTCGGGCGGCACTCGGCCCATATCAACGACCCGGTCACCGGTCCCCGCGCCGTGTCCTACGGCGAATTCGACACCGCCTTCACCGGCGTGGTGCTGGCCTTTCAGCCCGGTCCGGCCTTCACCAGGGGTGGACGGCGGCGCAGCGTCCGGGACGGTCTGGCGCGGCGCATGCACGGCACCGGCCCGGCCATCGCCTTCGTGGCCCTGGCCAGCCTGGGGCTCGTCGTCCCCGGCCTGCTGGTGCCGGCCTTTTCGCGTATTTTCGTCGATTACTATCTGGTCCAGGGACTGACCGACTGGCTGCCCCCCCTGCTGATCGGCATGGGGGTGGCGGCGGTCTTGCGGGCCGGACTGACGTGGCTGCGCCTGCACTATCTGCTGCGCCTGCAGACCAAGCTGGTGCTGCGCGGGTCCTGCGCCCTGTTCTGGCAGGTGCTGCGCCTGCCGATCCGCTTTTTCGCCCAGCGCTATGCCGGCGACATCGCATCGCGCCTGAGCCTGAACGACCGCGTGTCGGAACTGATCGCCGGAGAGCTGGCGGTCACCGCCATGAGCCTGATGACCATGGTGGTCTATGCCGCCATCATGGCTCAATTCGACCTGGTCCTGACCGGGCTCGCCCTGCTGTTTGCCGGGCTCAACCTCGTGGCCTTCGCCCTGGTGGCCCGGCGGCTGTCCGATGCCTCGCAGAAGCTGCTGCTCGACGAAAGCAAGTTGACCGGCGTCGCCATGCAAGGCCTGCAGGTCATGGAAAGCATCAAAGCCGGCGCGGCGGAAGACCTGTTCTTCAGCCGCTGGGCCGGCCATCTGGCCAAGGTGGTCAATGCCGAGCAATCCCTGTCGAGAACCCGCGCCCTGTTGGGCGTGTCGCCCATCCTGTTGTCCATGCTGGGATCGGCCGCCATTCTGGTCCTCGGCGGATTCAGGGTGATGAACGGCACGATCAGCATCGGCACCCTGGTGGCCTTCCAGGCGCTGATGAGCAGCTTCTCGGCGCCCCTGGTCGATCTGGTCCATCTCGGGAGCCAGATCCAGGAAGCGGCGGCCGACATCACCCGATTGGACGACGTCCTGGCCCACGATATCGACGACGAGTTCCGCGCCCCCGCTCCGGCGGAGGTTCCGGCCGTGGCGGCCGCGATACCTGCGCAACGCTCTCTGCCGCCCCTCCGTCCATCGGCCACCGCCATCGCCGCCGCCGCCCCGGCGGCGCGGCAGCCGGTCTCGAAACGCCGGATCAAGCTGACCGGACGGGTACGGCTCCACAAGGTGACGTTCGGCTTCAGCCCGACGGCCCCGCCGCTGATCGAGGATTTCTGCCTGGACCTCGAACCGGGAACCCGGGTGGCACTGGTCGGCAGTTCGGGCAGCGGCAAGTCGACCATCGGCAAGCTGATCGCCGGCCTCTACCAGCCGTGGAGCGGAAGTATCCGGTTCGACGGCATGGCTTCTCCCACCATGGCGCGCTCCCTGTTGCGGGGGTCGCTGGCCCTGGTGGACCAGGACGTCGTGCTGTTCGGGGGCAGCGTGTCGGACAATATCAGCCTGTGGGATCCGACCATGCCGGAAGATCGGATCATCCGCGCCGGCCACGACGCCCTGATTCACGACGAGATCAACGCCCGCCCGGAAGGGTACGGCTTCCGGCTGGCCGAGGGCGGGCGCAATTTCAGCGGCGGCCAGCGCCAGCGCATCGAGATCGCTCGCGCCCTGGCCACCAATCCGACGGTACTGATTCTCGATGAGGCGACCAGCGCCATGGACACCGCCATCGAACAGCGGGTCATCGACAACATCCGCTGGCGCGGCTGCTCGTGCATCATCATCGCCCATCGGCTCAGCACCATTCGCGACTGCGACGAGATCATCGTCCTTGATCGCGGCGCGGCGCTGGAGCGGGGACGGCATGACGACCTGATCGCCGCCGACGGCCTTTACCGGCAATTGGTGGAGAGCTAGCCATGCCCACCTCCGGCAGCATCATGGGGTCCGCCATCCGCGCCCTGATCGAGGCCGAAAGCGAAACCCTGACGCTGGTCTCCGGCGCATCACGGGTGTTTGACGATATGGGAAGCGTCTGGCTCATCGGCGAGGGAGAGATCGACCTGTTTGCCATCCAGCGCAGGAATGGCGAGCAGACAGGCCCGCGCGAGCACCTGTGCTCCCTGCCGGCCGGCGGACTGATCTGGGGAATCGACCAGAATCCGGCCGAGGACGGCATTCACCTGCTGGCCCTGACCGCCACCCCGGCCCGGCTGTCGCGGGTCAGGGTGGCGTCCATGGACGCCTGGGGTCGCGATGAAGCCCTGGCCGCCCCCCTGGCCAAGGCCCTCGACATCTGGATCGCCGGCCTGTCACGGGGAGTGACCAAGTATATTTCGCCACGCAGCCCGCCGCGCCTATCCATCGCCCCCGGCGAAAAGCTGAGGGTGACCGCGACCGACCGGATCGTCAGCCACCGGAGCGTGACCTGGGCGCGGCTGGGTCAAGGAACCGGCTATTACATCGACATCAAGGAGGTCGGGATCGATGGGAGCGTGACGCTGGTTCCGCTGACCTCCCACGGCTGGCTGCGGGCCGGCAGCATCCGCGCCATCTCCGGCATGGCAACGGAGCAGGTCCTGCGCGCCGGAGAGATTTCCCGGCGGATGAACCTCTTCCACGAATGGATCTTCTACGATCTGGCCTATGGCTTCCGCGACGCCGCGGCCCTGGAAAGCACCCGGCTGACGCGGCGGGCCTTCCGGGTCGCCGCCGATACCAGGACCACTTTTTTTCGCCTCGCCCGTCTTCTGGATGCCGGGATCCATCGCCGCACGGAAACCATCGGCGACGATGCCCTGTTCGAATGCTGCCTCGCCATCGGCAAGGCCATGAATATCGCCATGATCCGCCCCCCGTCCGCCCAGTGGCGGCGGACCGAGGACCCGGCGCTCTCGGTGGCGGACATCGCCTCGGCCTCGCAGGTCCGCACCCGCCAGGTCATGCTGCCGGCCCGGTGGTGGACCGCCGAGAACGGTCCCCTGCTGGCCTTCCGGCTGGACGGCACCTCGCCGGTGGCCTTGCTGCAGAAGTCGCCCACCGTCACGATCCTGCACGACCCGGCCGCCGGTACCGACGAAGTGGTGACCGAAGCGGTGGCCGGTACCGTGTCGCCCTTCGCCCAATCCTTTTACGCCAGCCTGCCGGACCATCCGGTGGGCGCCTACGATCTGGTCCGGCTGTTCCTGGAGCGCTGCAAGGCAGATCTGATCGCCGTCGCCCTGGCCGGCGCCCTGGGCGGCATCATCGCCACGGCCATCCCCATGGCCACCGGCTATGTGTTCGATTCCGTCATTCCCGGCCACCAGACCATGGAGATGCTGCAACTGGGCGCCGCCATGGTTGCGGCGGCCTTCGCCGCGGCGGTCTTCGAAGTCAGCCGCACCATCGCCCAGCTTCGCATCGAAGGCCGCCTTTCCGGAATTGCCCAGGCGGCGATCATGGATCGGTTGCTGCGCCTGCCCACCCCGTTCTTTGCCGATTACTCCTCCGGCGACCTGGCCCAGCGGACCATGGTGGTGGAAATCGCCCGCAAAAGCCTGACGGGAATTATGGTCGGCGCCTTGGTGTCGGGAGCGTTCTCGGTCTTCAGTTTCGGCCTGCTGGCTTATTACGCGCCGCTGGCCGCCCTGGTCGCCGCCATGCTGGCGGTGGTCCTGGCCGCCGCGACGCTGCTGACCGGGTTGCGGCTGATGGGGGTCCATACCGAGGTGCAGGAGATTTCGGGACGGATCAGCGGCTTCCTGCTGGAAATCATCACCGGCATCACCAAACTGAGGGTGGCGGGCGCCGAGGAACGGGCCTTCAACAATTGGGGGCGCGATTTCGGTGACCTGCAGTCGGGCGAGTTCCTCGCCCGGCGGCTGCACAATCGCTTCCTGGTGTTCTGGGCGGCCTTCGAGGTCGTCGGGTTGGCGGGCATCTTCGCGGTGATCGGCCTGGCCGGCCCCTCCGACATGACCACCGGCGCATTCCTCGCCTTCGTCGCGGCTTTCAGCGGCCTGATGACCTCGCTGTTTGGGCTGGCTAAAGCCCTGATCTCGGTCTTTTCGGTGGCACCGCTGTATCGGCGGGCCGCCCCCATCCTGAGAATGGTGCCGGAAACCGACGCCAGCCGGGCCAATCCCGGCCCCCTGAGGGGCGACCTGGAAATCAGCGGCGTGTTCTACCGCTACACCCCCAACACGCCCTGCATCCTCAACGGCTTGTCCCTGAAGATCGACGCGGGCGAACTCATCGCCGTGGTCGGTCCCTCGGGCTCGGGAAAGTCCACGCTGATGCGGCTGCTGCTGGGTATCGGCCAGCCCGAGGCCGGAGCGGTCTATTTCGATGGCCGGGACCTGCGCGGCCTGAATCTGCGATCGGTCCGCCAGCAGATCGGCGTGGTCATGCAGAACGGCCGGCTGATGCCCGGGTCCATCTACGAGAACATCAAGGGAACGACCCGCGCCGGCATGGACGAGTGCTGGGAGACCGCCGCCAAGGCGGGGCTGGCCGACGACATCATGGCCATGCCCATGGGCATGCACACCCTGTTGACCGAGGGCGCCACCACCTTGTCGGGAGGCCAGATCCAACGGCTGCTGATCGCCCGCTCCCTGGTGGGCCGGCCCGCCATTCTGCTGCTGGACGAGGCGACCAGCGCACTCGACAACAAGACCCAGGCTGTGGTGATGCGCAGCCTCGACCATCTGTCGATCACCCGGATCGTCATCGCCCATCGCCTGAGCACCATTATCAACGCCGACCGCATCTACGTGCTGAAGGAAGGGCGAATCGTCGAATCCGGATCGTACCAACACCTCATGGAGAAGGGAGGGCTCTTCACCTCATTCGCATACCGCCAGAATCTGTGACGCGACCCGCCGCGCAAAAGACCAGGACGGTACCAATGGAGGCTGAACCAGACCCCATCCGGAACACCTCTGACTTGATGTTTGCCAAGAGAGCAAAATCGAAATGAAATCACCAAGTAAATGAGTGATTTCCGACCCTATCTGATGGAGATCGCCAGATATAACCTCCACACATAGATTTATAGATAAAATCTGAACTACTTGTAAGAAAAACTTTACACAACCAAAAACGGACAACCATATACAAACTTCATAATACTATGCATAGACCTTGATATGGCTTAATTTGGAAAATTTCCAAGGCAAATTCATCATGAATACCCCGAACCAACAGGTTAGCGGAGGTTGACATGTTTCGCCTGTTTAAGCACTACATCAACGGTCCAGCCATATTGCTGTCAGCGGCGGAGACGTTCTTTCTGTTCTGGCTGGCAATTGCCACATACCACGTCTTTCAATCCCTGAACCTGAATATGCACCCGGACTTTGGCGGAGCACGTGTCACCTACATGGCACTGTTCACGACAACCGGGATGGCCTGCGTCGGCATGTATAACCGACAGCATTTTCTAAATTACTCCGATATCATCTCAAGAATAACCGTCATACTTCCTGCAATACTTATTGTAATAATTGCCATATTATTTATAAGAGACTCCGTATCTGGCGCAACACCCGTTAACGCAAACTACCTATTCTGCTTCGCGGTAATCACAACGTTCTCGATCGCCCTTCTACTCTGGCGTGCGGTCTTCATCAAGATGATCGACCGCACCGCCGCCTTCAAACGCAGAATCCTGATCCTCGGCTCGGGCAACCGCGCGGCCAATATCGAGAAACTGAGCAGCGGCCACCGTCACCGCACCATCACCATCATCGGCTATCTCCGCCTGGGCGCCGAGCCCACGCCGCCGCAGCCGCACATGGGGGGAAGGCGCACCGACGAGCGGCGCGCCGATTTCTGGGTTCCCCCGGGAGAACTGGCGGAATTTTGCCGCAAGAACAACGTCGAAGAGGTGGTGGTGGCCAGCGCCGAGCGCCGGGGCATGCTGCCTGTCGGCGAATTGCTCGCCTGCAAGTTCCAGGGCACCCAGATCACCGAATACGCCTCGTTCTGGGAACGGGAAAGCGGGCAGGTCGATCCCGACGAGATCACCCCCAGCTGGATGCTGTTTTCCGACAGCTTCGGCTTAGGGATCGTCCGCCGGGTGGTGAAGCGGACCTTCGACATCGTGGTCAGCAGCCTGGTCCTGGTCCTGACCCTGCCCATCACCATTCCCACCGCCATCCTGATCAAGCTGGAAAGCAAGGGACCGCTGTTCTATCGCCAGGAACGGGTCGGTCTGCACGGCAAGCCGTTCATGGTGCTGAAATTCCGCAGCATGTGCACCGACGCAGAGAAGGACGGCCCGGTCTGGGCGGCCAAGAACGACGCGCGCGTCACCAGGGTGGGTGCCTTCATCCGCAAGGTCAGGATCGACGAGATTCCCCAGGTGATCAATGTGCTGCGGGGCGACATGGCCTTTGTCGGGCCGCGCCCCGAGCGCCCGGTCTTCGTCTCGATCCTGGCCGCCAAGATTCCCTATTACAATGAGCGCCATGTCATCAAGCCGGGAATAACCGGATGGGCGCAGATAAACTATCCGTACGGCGCGACGGAACACGACGCCAAGATGAAGCTGTCCTATGACCTCTACAGTATAAAGAACGGCGGCCTGCTCCTTGACATCATCATCATGATGCAAACCGTCAAGGTTGTTATCTGGCACGGCGGCGCCCGCTGATTTCAATGCATATCGGAGGCAATCCCTTGGGCGATATCTTCAACGCCGCAAGCTATGGACTTTGCGCCATTGCCTATCTGGTCCTGTCGGTGATCGCCCTGGCCACCGACACGGAAAGCATGAAGCGCCGCCACTTCGTGCTGGCCTGCCTGGCCTCGGCCCTTTGGGCGTCGCTGGCCGCCGCCGCCGAAGTCATCGCGGTTCCGACCGCCGCGCTCAATCTGAGCGAGGTATTACGCAGCGCCAGCTGGCTCTATTTCCTCCTGACCTTGTGGGGACGCCTGGACGACAGCCGGGGCGCCACGGTCCGGCGCATCCTGGTCACCCGCGCCTTCATTCCGGTCATCGTCATGATCGGGATCGTCTTCCTGCCCTACTACGTCAGCGGTTCCGCTGCGCTCGTCTCGATTCTCACCCTCAAATCCCTGGTCAATATCGTCCTGCCCGTGGTCGGGCTGCTGCTGATCGAGAACCTGCTGCGCATCAGCGGCCCCACCGGACGGTGGGGCATCAAGCATCTGTGTCTCGGCCTCGGAACGGTGATGGCCTTCGATTTCTTCATGTATTCCGACGCCCTGGTCCAGGGCTCGGCCGGCGAGGTCTTCGTGACGGCCCGCGGCCTGATCGCCGCCCTGGTGGCGCCCCTGCTGTGGAGCTCGTTCCATCGCCTCCGAAACTGGAAGCGGGAAGCCGAAATACGGCTCATCGCCTCGCCCAAGGCGGCCTTCTACACCATGGCCCTGGTGGCCAGCGGCTCGTATCTGCTGATCATGGCCGGTGCCGCCTATTATATCCGGACCGTGGACGGAAGATGGGGCGGCCCGCTGCAGATCGCCTTCATGGTGGCGGCCCTGCTGATCATGCTGGCCAGTTTCGCCTCCTCGCAGGTCAAGTCCCACGCCAAGATCTTCGTGCTGAAGAATTTCTTCGCCTACCGCTACGACTATCGCGAGGAGTGGCTGCATTTCCTGCAGATCATGTCGGCGCAACAGCCCGCCTCCCTTGGCCTTCGCCTGGTCCGCGCCGTGGCCGATCTGATGGACAGTCCGGCCGCCGCCCTGTGGGTGCTGCAACCCCGGGACCAGTGTTTCTTTTCCGATGCGGCCTGGAACCTGCCCGCTCCCCATCCTCCGGTTCGCGCCGATTCGGCGCTGATCTCGTTCTTTCGCCGGACCTGCCGCGTCGTCGACATGGACGAATTCCGCAAGGCGCCGGGCCGCTATGACGGACTGGCCCTGCCCGAATGGATCACGGCCCGCCCGGCGGTGTGGCTGATCGTGCCGCTGGTCCATCGCGGCGAGGTTCTCGGCTTCGTGGTGCTCGACCAGGCGCGGGCGCCGCGCCGGCTGGACTGGGAGGACCGCGATCTGCTGGACACCACCGCCATCCAGGCCGCCAGCTACCTGTCGGAGGAACTGACGGCGGAGGAACTGCGCTCGGCCCACCGGCTGGAGGATTTCAACCGGCAATTCGCCTTTGTCGTCCACGACATCAAGAACGTGGTGGGACAGATGTCGCTGATACTGGGCAATGCCAGAACGTTCGGCGACAACCCGGACTTCCAGAGGGACATGCTGGAAACCATCGGCAATTCCGTCAGTCGGATGCGGGCCATGCTGGAGCAGTTGGCGGTCCAGCGCCGGCAAGCGCCCAGCCGGCAAGTCCAGGATATCACGGCCGTTCTTGGCGGTGTCGCCGGCCATTGGCGCAAGAGCGCCGCCAACCTGACTCTCGCCCCTTGCGCCACCCCGGTCCTCGCGGTGGTGGAAGAGGCAACGCTGGTCTCGGCCCTCGACCTGCTGATCGACAACGCCCTGTCGGCGGTCGGGCCGTCGGGAGCGGTGATCCTGCGCCTCGGCATCGAGCGGGGCCAGGCGGTCATCGAGGTCTCCGACAACGGCCCCGGCATGGACGCCGCCTTCATCGCCAAGGAGCTGTTCCGCCCGTTGAGCTCCACCAAATCCTCGGGCTACGGGATCGGCGCCTATCAGGCCCGGCATCTGGTGGGAGAAGCCGGAGGAACCCTCGAGGTGGAGTCCGCCCCCAACCGGGGTACCACCATGCGGATCGTCATCCCCCTGGCTGCGGCCACGGTGGAAAACACCATCTTGAAGGCGAGGCACGGATGAACGACGAAAAACGGAGAATCCTCATTGTCGAGGATGACCTCGGCCTTCGCACCCAGTTGAAATGGGCGCTGGCCGAGTTCGAGGTGCTGGTGGCCGAGGACGGTCCCAAGGCCCTGCAGCTGTTCGAACGCAAACGGCCGCCGGTGGTCATTCTCGACCTGGGCCTGCCCCCCGATCCCAACGGGGCCAGCGAGGGCCTGGCCACCCTGGAAGTACTGCTGAAGATGGCGCCTCTGACCAAGGTGATCGTCGCCAGCGGCAACGAGGAGCGGGTCAACGCCCTGAAGGCGGTCGGCCTGGGTGCCTACGACTTCTACCCCAAGCCCGCCGATCCCGACGTTATGCGCCTGATCATCAAGCGGGCCCTGACGTTGCACGACCTGGAGGAGGAGAACGAGCAACTGGTGCTGGGCCGGACCTCGTCCCTGGCCGGACTGGTGGCGTCCTCGCCCAAGATGCTCAGTCTGTGCCGTACGGCCGAACGGGTCGCCACCGCCAACATCGCGGTGCTGATCACCGGCGAAAGCGGCACCGGCAAGGAAATCCTGGCCCGCTCGGTTCACGATCTCAGCGCCCGGGCCGCCCAGGGCTTCGTCGCCATCAACTGCGCCGCCATCCCCGAGAACCTGCTGGAAAGCGAGTTGTTCGGCCACGAGAAGGGCGCCTTCACCGGCGCCGTCAAACAGACCATCGGCAAGGTGGAGCAGGCCCATCTGGGAACCCTGTTCCTGGACGAGATCGGCGACATGCCCCTGTCACTGCAGGCCAAGCTGCTGCGCTTCTTGCAAAGCCGCACCATCGAGCGGATCGGCGGACGCAAGGAGATCGAGGTCGACGTCCGCGTCCTGTCGGCCACCAACCGCGATCTGGCAGCGATGATGAGGGAAGGATCGTTCCGCGAGGACCTGTTCTACCGCCTGAACGAGGTCGCCATGCACATCCCGCCGCTGCGTGACCGGCCCGGCGACGCCATCCTGCTGGCCCGCTATTTCCGCGCCAAGTATTCCAAGGACTTCCAGCGGGCGCCCAAGACCTTCACGGCGGACGCCCTGGCGGCCCTCGCCGGCCATTCCTGGCCCGGCAATGTGCGCGAGCTGGAAAACCGGGTGAAGCGCGCCATGCTCATGGCCGACGGCAAGGGCATCGCCGCCGGCGACCTCGACCTGGACCCGCCCGGGGATGGCGACACCTCGCTGATGCCGACGCTCCGCCAGATTCGCGCCCAGGCGGAAACCGAAGCGGTGACCCGCGCCCTGGCCATCACCGACAACAACGTCTCGGATGCATCGCAGTTGCTGGGCGTATCGCGCCCGACACTCTACGAAATCATGCACGCCGCCAATCTGCATATCAAGAGAAGGGACCGGTCATGAAACTCTCGCTCCTTTGCGTGACGGCGATGCTGATCGCCGGGACCGCCATGGCCTCTCCCTCCGCCGCCACCGATTCCTCGGAAAGCGCACGGCTGCTGGCCGCCGGTCGCGCCCTGGTCAAGAATGGGGAATACCGCCCGGCGCTGATCCAGTTGAAAAAGGCGGTAAAGGCCAATCCCGGCAACGCCGACGCCCGCTTCGAACTGGGCCTGCTTCAGTTCCGTGGCGGTGATTTCGTCGCGGCGGAAAAGGAATTCGTCCAGGCCCGCGACAACGGCTTCCCCATCGCCCAGGTCAATCCCCTGCTGGCCAATACCTATCTGGCCGAGGGCAAGTACCAGCAGGTGCTGGACAACATTTCTCCCTGCCCCGCCGACCCGACCTGCAAGGCCGACGTCATGGCGCTGCGGGCCAGGGCCTATCTCGCCCTGCGCCGGCTGGACGACGCCGACCGCGAATCCCGGGCCTCCCTGGAGGCCGATCCGGAGGGTGAGATGGGCCGGACCACCCGCGCCATCATTTTGATGGTGAAAAACGACAACAGGGCGGCCGAGCAGGTCATCGACGGCGTCCTGGCCGTCAATCCCAGGAACGGCGAGGCCCTGACCGTCAAGGCCGACCTGCGCCGGCGGGCCACCGACTTCGAGTCCGCCGTCGGCCACTACCGGTCGGCCCTGGAGATCGCGCCCAACGACCCACGGATCGGCCAGAGCCTGGCGCTGACCCTGATGGCCACCGGCCGTGACGGCGAGGCCCGGACCGAGGTGGAAAAGGTCCTGGCGCAGACCCCCAAGGCGCCCATGGCGCTCTACCTCAAGGCCGCCCTGCTGGTACGCGCCAAGAAGATCCCCGAGGCACTCGACACGGTTCGCCCGGCGGAATCCGCCATCGCCCAGATTCCCCAGGGCACCTTCCTGTTGGCGCAGATCCATTCGCGCAGCAACAACCTGGAAGAGGCGCTGAACTACGCCTCCAAGTTCCATGGAGCCGAACCCGACAACCTGATCGGCGCCAAGCTGCTGGCCAACATCCATTTCCGTCTGCACGCCTATCCCAAGGTCATCGCCGTCCTGGCGCCGCTGCGCGACCGCCTGGGCGACGACAGCGAGGCACTGGACCTGCTGGGCTCGGCCTACCTTGCCGAAGGCCAGATCCGGCAGGCCAACGATCTGCTGAGCGACGCCGTCAAGGCCCAGCCCGACAATTCCACCTCCCGTGCCCGCCTGGCGGTGAGCAAGGCGCAACAAGCCTCCTCGCGGGAAGAAGGCATCCGTCAGCTTGAAGACATCGCCGCCCGCGACCCCAAGAACCGGCAGGTGGATCTGGCCCTGGTCTCCAGCCATATCGGCGGCGGCGACTATGACAAGGCCATCGCCGCGGCGGCCGCCATGGTGCGCAACCAACCCGGCGCCCCCCTGCCCCTGACCCTGAGCGGAGCCGCCCGGCTGGCCAAGGGAGACGACAGCGGAGCGCGCACGGACTTCGAGGCCGCCCTGCGGGGAAACGCCGATTACGTGCCAGCCGCCGTCTATCTGTCCGAGTTGGACATGCAGGCCGGCGGCTTCGACGCCGCCCGGCGATTGCTGGGCGGCATCCTGGCGCGCAAGCCCGCCGACCTGCCCGCCTTGCTGGCCCGAGCGCAGATCGAATCCCGCGCGGCCAAGCCGGCGGCGGCGGTTCCGTTCCTGGAAACCGCCATCCGCACCCATCCGGCCGAGATCGCCCCCCGCATCCAATTGCTGCGGGCGCAGTCGGCCCTGGGCGACAAGGAGAAGCTGACGGCCACCGCCCTGGATCTGGCACGCACCCAGGCGGCCAATCCCGCCGCGATCGATCTGGCGGCGCGGGCCTTGTTCTCGGTGGGCCGGACCGAGGACGGGCTCAACCTTTACCGGGAGATGCAGTCGAGATTTCCCGAAGTGACGCAGGCCCATGAACGCTACGGCCAGGCCCTGGCCCTGCTGGGACGCGACGAAGAAGCCCGCACCGCCTTCGACCGCGCCATTTCCGCCGATCCGGGGAATATGCCTGCATGGGTCGGGCGGATCGCCTTGGAACAAAAGATGAGCGGCCTGGACGCGGCGACGGCCTTGGCCGAAAAGGCGAAGTTGAGGAATCCCAACAGCTCCGTGGCCCAGGTCCTGCCGGGCGACCTGCTTTTATCGGCGGGAAAAGCGGCCGAGGCCGAAGCCTATTACCGCAGGGCATTCGAGCAATCGCCGTCCTCGGTCTCCGCCATTCGGCTGTTCCACGTGCTGGCCCGCAAGGGCAACCGCGCCGACGCCACCGCGCTGCTGACCGCCTGGCTCAAGGACAATCCCAACGACGTGGATGTGCGGGTGGTGCTGGCCAGCCACAAATCCCTGCTGGGCGATTACCGCGACGCCGCCACCCACTACGAAACCATCGCCGCCAGGCTGCCGCGCAATGCCGCCGTGCTCAACAACCTGGCCTGGGTCTACGGCCATCTGGGTGACCCGAGGGCCATCGAGACGGCCAAGCGCGCCTACGCCATGTCCCCCGACAACCCGGCCTTCATGGACACCTACGGCTGCCTGCTCTATCGCGGCGGCGAGCAGGCCCGGGGCAAGGAACTGGTCCAGCGGGCCTTTGCCGCCAATCCGCGCGATCCCCAGGTGGCCTACCACATGGCTATCGTGCTGGTGGATGCCAACGATCCCAAGGGCGCCCAAGGCATCCTGAAGGGCGTGGTGGAGTCCAAGGCCAGCTTCGACGGCGCCGACGAGGCCCGCAAGCTCTACGCCGACCTGAGCGGGAGCTGAAAGAATGCGAATCCTGACCTTCTCCAGCCTTTTTCCCAACGCGGCGCAGCCGGTCAACGGCGTGTTCGTGGAAAACCGCCTGGACCATCTGGTCCGCAGCGGCCAGGTGGACGCCCGGGTGGTGGCCCCGGTTCCCTGGTTCCCGGTCGTCAGCCCCAGGTTGGGGCGCTGGGGGCGCTATGGGGGGGCGCCGACCCGCGAGGAACGCCACGGCATCCGCATCTGGCATCCGCGCTATCCGGTCATCCCCAAGGTGGGAATGAACGCCGCGCCACTGCTGATGTATCTCTGGACCCGCAACGCCATCCGCCGCATGCAGGCCGAGGAGGATTTCGACCTCATCGACGCCCACTACTTCTATCCCGACGGGGTGGCGGCCGCCCTGCTCGCCCGGGAATTCAACAAGCCGCTGGTGATCACCGCCCGGGGCACCGACCTCAACCTCATCCCGCAATTCGCCCTGCCGCGCGCCCAGATCCGCTGGGCGGCCGGGCGCGCCGACGGCCTGATCACCGTCTGCGATGCCTTGAAGAAGCCGCTGCTCGATCTGGGCGTTCCCGACGCCAAGGTCAGAGTGCTGCGCAACGGCGTCGATCTGTTGGGCTTTTGCCCCCGCGACCGGTTCGCCGCCCGCCAGCGCCTCGGTGTGTCGGGCCGCGTCCTGGCTTCGGTGGGATTGCTGATCGAGCGCAAGGGCCACCACCTGATCATCGACGCCCTGGGGCAATTGCCGGACACCACCCTGCTCATCGCCGGAGACGGCCCCGAGCGCGCAGCCCTGACCGCCCGGGCCAAGGCAGCCGGGCTGGCCGATCGCGTCCGCGTCCTGGGCGAGGTGGCGCACCGCGACCTGCCCGACGTCTATTGCGCCGCCGACGCCCTGGTGCTGGCCTCATCGCGGGAAGGCTGGGCCAATGTGCTGCTGGAGGCCATGGCCTGCGGCACGCCGGTCGTCGCCTCGGATGTGTGGGGAACCCGGGAGGCGGTCAACGCCCCCGCAGCCGGGGTGCTGATGAACGAACGCTCGGCCGAGGGCGTGGCCAACGGGGTGCTGCGGCTGTTCGCAGCCCTGCCCTGCCGGGCGGCCACGCGTCACCATGCCGAGCAATTCAGTTGGGATGCCACCACCGACGGGCAGTTGGAGCTGTTCCGCCACATCGTCGCCCGAGACCACCCCGCACGGCGAAGGCTGGCGGCATGATCCGCCCGCCGCGCACCCTGCTGCACGTCTTTCCGACCTTCGCGGTGGGCGGTGCGCAGATGCGCTTCGTCCAGCTGGCCAATCATTTCGGACGGCGCTACCGCCATGTCATTGTCGCCATGAACGGCAATGCCGAAGCCTTCGGGCGGCTTTCGGGCGACATTGACGCGCGGCTGGTGACCGTCCCCATGGAGGGCGCCGGGCTGTGGACCCGGCTGGGACGCTTCCGCCGCGTGCTGAACGAGGTCCGCCCCGACCTGCTGGTCACCTCCAACTGGGGAGCCATCGAATGGGCTCTGGCCAATATCGACGGCCGGTACCCCCATCTGCACACCGAAGACGGATTCGGACCCGACGAGATCGCCCGCCAGTTGCCGCGCCGGGTCTGGACCCGCCGGCTGGCTTTGCGCCGCGCCCTGGTCATGCTGCCGTCCAGGACGCTTCACCATCTGGCGGAGCATGTCTGGCGCCTGCCCAGACACACCCTGCGCCACATTCCCAACGGCGTGGATTGCCAGCGCTTCAGCGTCGCCGCCGACATTCAATGGGCCGCGGCCCTGGGCTTTTCCCCCCACGAGCCGGTGATCGGGACCGTGGCGGCGCTCCGCCCGGAAAAGAACCTGACGCTGCTGCTGGACGCCTTCGCCCAGGTGACGCAGGCGCGGCCGGCCCGTCTGGTCATCGTCGGCGACGGCCCCGAAAGGACCGCCCTTGAAACCCATTCAACGCTGCTGGGCATCAATGGGCGGGTGATCTTCGCCGGCGCCTGCGCCGAGCCCGAGCGGCTGCTGCCGACCTTCGACGTGTTCGCCCTGTCGTCCAGGACCGAGCAGATGCCGCTGTCCGTGCTGGAAGCCATGGCGGCCGGCCTGCCGGTGGCGGCCACCGACGTGGGGGATGTGCGCAACATGGTGTCGGAGGAAAACCACCCCTTCGTGGTGGCCGGAGAGCCTCGGGCCCTTGCCCAGGCCTTGGGCTTCCTGCTGGACAGTACGGTCAAGGCCAGGCTGGTCGGCGAAGCCAACGCCTTGCGGGCGCGAACGGCCTTCGATCAGTCGCTGATGTTCTCTGCGTATGCTGCGCTGTTCGACGGCAACATCGTCCGGACCGAGGAGAGAACCCGGCGGACGTTGTCGTCCCAGGTATAGCCCTTGTCCTCGATGGTGCGCGACGCATTGTCGCCCAGGCGGCGGCACAGCGCCCCATCGCCGCACAGGCGCATGATCCGCGACCTGAAATGATCCGGGTCATCGGGGCGGAACAGCAGGGCGTTGCTGTCGTCGGTAAGGATTTCGCGGATGTTGGGCTGGTCCGGCGCGACGATGGCGCGGCCCAACCCCATGTATTCGAACAGCTTCAGCGGCGAGGCATAGGGCTCGACCTTGGGATTGAGCGCGATATCGAAGGCCGAGATATAGGCCGAGACCCGGTCGCGTCCCACCAGTCCGACGCAGGTGACGCTGTCCTCCATGCCGGTCCGCCTGGCGCGCTCCATCACCTCGGCGCGACCGGGACCGTCGCCGACGATCAGGAAATGCAGTTGCCGGCGGTTCTCCATGGCAGCCATGGCGATCACCACGTCGGGCAGCCTGTGCCAGTCGCGGATGAAGCCGACAAAGCCCAGGACGGTCTTGCCGGTCAGGCCCAGTTCGGCCCGGACGGCGCTGCTGTCCGCGTCGGGAGGAAAGCGCCCGCGATCGATGCCGTTAGGCACCACCGTGATATGCGGCTCCGCCACACCGGACCGGCGTACGAAGCCGGCCAGGACATCGGTCACCGGAAAGGTCATGTCGGCGCCGCGCCACACCGCCCGCTCGCACCAGCCGGCCAGCGCCTTCAGGGCCAGACCGCCGTGAAGGCCGCGCTCATGGGCCAGGGGGGAATTGATCTCCAGCAGATAGGGAATGCCCGACCACCGCTTCAGCCACCAGCCCGCCAGGAAGAACAGATTGTAGCGTTCGTAAAGCACGTCCGGATCGAACGCGTCGCAGACCCGCTTCAACCGGACAAAGGCGGGAAGCGAATAGCAAAGCTCCAGCACCTCGTAGAGCATGGCGGGCAAGGCACGCTTGATCCGTGCCGCCATGCCGCCGTCATGACCGAAGCGGGTCGTCGCGGCCGCTCCCGGCGCCACCACCCGTACCTCATGCCCCTGGCGGCGCATGGCGGCGATCATCTCTTCGATATGGACGTCCTGGCCATCCCTCGAGGCGGTGCGGTGGTGGTAGAGGATCTTCATCCCTGCCCGAACCAATGCTTGTTCATGTGGCGGACGGCATCGATGAAGCCCTGCGCCCAATGCTCGCGCTCGTCGAGGCGGTGATAGGGGTTCAGTACTTCCACCGTGGCGTCCAGGGCCTCGATGGCGGGGTCGATCTGCTCGCGCCCGGCGAAACAGCCCTCGGAATAGATCCGCGTCAGATTGTCGCCATAGGCCCCCTGCCCCGCCACGCCGCCCGGCGTACTCCAGCGCCCGGTCCTGTCATAGGTGAAGTGGGGCAACTGTGCCGGCTGCCGCCATGCGACGGCCGCCGCAACGTCACCGGCCCGAATCGGTGCCGGATAGTTCTTGAAGATCCTCGACATGTCCGGCTCGTCAATGAAGTCGTCGAACCGGCAATGAAGGCCTTCCCGCCCCGCATTGACCACATTGCAGGGCAACGTTCCACGATCGACCTTCAGGTCTATCCTCTCCTTTTTGACCGGCTTGGCGGAGCCGACAACGGCAAGGCATAGCCCTCTGTTGCTGAGGTTGGTGATGACGCACAAATTTCCGGTATTCCCCTCGTTCAGGAGAACCGCCTTTTGTGACGATGAATAACGAACATCACGCCTGAGGTCCTGGTACATGCTCACCACCAACCACTGTCGGGAAATTTTACAGTATTGATATTACTATACGCGGTTATTGTTAATATATTGTCCGACAGCAAAGACGACGCAGCCTCGGAAAACACCCACACCCCACAAAACCCGCTATATTTACTTCTGTATGCCGTAAGCTGAGACATGAACCGCTCGGCGGCGCCCCCACGGCGCAATGATCCAGGCTGCATAGCCACCCTTTCCCCCTGCCCGCCAGCCGCCGGACTGGAACGGGAATGGCGCGAGCTTGAAGGCCGGTCCGCCGGCTCGGTCTTCCTGTCCTGGCCATGGATCGAGGCGACGGGAATCGGCCGGAGGCCGGAATCCGTCCTGGCGCGCGTCACCCATGGCGGCCGGACCGTCGGCCTGGGACTGCTGGGATTGTGCGCCCCTCCGTCCGTTCCCCTGCGCCCCAGGACACTGAGCCTGAACGAGACCGGCGATCCGCTCTCCGACCGGGTTATGGTCGAATACAATGGAGTGCTGGCCGAGCAGGGATGGGAGGCCAAGACCGCCGATGCCTTGCTGGCGGCCCTGGACACCGGCAAGGCCACCGGACGCATGGACCTGATGCTTTCGGGAGTGCCGGAGCATTGGATCGGCCTTTGCCAAAGCCGGGGACTGGCCACCCGCCTGCTGCGCCCACCGCAGGCGGCGCCTTGCGCGGCGCTTCAGACCCGCCCCGAGCAGGATCTTCTGGCCTCCATGACCCGCAACAGCCGCCAGCAGATCCGGCGCTCCCTGCGGCATTACGAAGGCCGCGCCGCCCTGAGGCTGGACCGCGCCGCCGATGCGTCCCAGGCGCTTGACTGGCTGGACGGGCTCGAGGCGCTGCATACCCAATCATGGCGTCAGCGGGGCAAGGACGGCGCCTTCGCCGATCCAGGGTTCAAGGACTTTCACCGCCGGCTGATCTCCACCCGCTTCGACCAGGGGGTGACGGACCTTCTGAGGGTGCGCAACGGCGATATGGTCCTTGGCTATCTCTATAACCTGCGCTGGCGTCATGTGGTCAGCGCCTATCAGAGCGGCTTCCACTTCGAAGACCATGCCCAGGCCCGGCCGGGCTTGGTGGCCCACGTCCTGGCCATGGAGCTCTATCGCAACGAGGGCATGGCGACCTACCGCTTCCTCGCCGGCCAGGCCCGCTACAAGACCAGCCTGGCCTCGGACCGGGACGAGTTGCTGTGGCTGGTCGCCTACCGGCCGAGCGTGACGCGATGGCTGGGGGTGACTGCCGAAAGGTGCCTCAGGGCTTTTCGGACCTAGGATCGGTCAAGCCGCGCAGGATCGAGGAGAACGCCTGCAGCAGCAGGAAGCCATCGTAATAGGCCATGGACAGGGCGCCGCCGCCCACATAGAAGCCGACCAGGCCGACTTCCGTCATGGCGGCCAGGTCCCCTGCCCAGGCCAGTTCCGGCCGCCCCCGGCATCGCTTGATCACCATGCGGGTATTGCGCAGCGACAGCCCGGCGATCAGCAGGTAGAGGGCCAGGGCGGGAAAGCCGTGCTCGCCCAGGACCTGGAAATAGATGCTGTGCGCCGCATGGGTTTCGGCATTGGGGTAATAGTAATTGTAGACCGCCTTGCGCTGAGGGCCGGCGAACCCCGCCCCCAGGGGAAAATGATCGGCCGCGTAATTATAGGCCACGCTCCAGGCGGTCAGCCGCCCCTGAACCGATTCGTCGGCCTGGGCGTTGTCCATGGAATTGACCCGGGCGAAGAAGGCCGGCGGCATCATCTGCAAGGTCCCGACCACCAGCGCCGTGGCGAGGCCGAGGTGGAGCAGCTTGCGCCGGCTGCGCAGCCAGAAACAGCCCAGCACCACCGCCAGGGCCACCAGACCACCCCGGGAATAACTGCCCAGGACCGTGGCGATCTGCAGCGGGAAGGTCACGGCGAGGCCGATGCGCAGCCACCTGTTGCGCGTGTTCTCGAACAGGTAATAGGCCAGCGGCAGCGTCATCACCACCGCCAGCGCCAGGTGATTGTTGTCGCCGATGATGGTGTTGTCGGGACCGTAAACCCGGAAGGCGCCACCCTTCAGGACGGTGAACAGCCCGCCCTTGGCTCCGAAGAAGCCGATGGAGATCACCATCACCCACACCATGGCGTGGATGCGGGCCTTGCTGTTGACCATGGCGAGGCACAGGAAGATGAAGGCGTAGATCTTCACCGTGCGCTCCCACAGCGGCCACGACCAGTCGGGCTCGACGGCGAACAGCGAGTTCAGGCTCATCCAGGCGACCAGCGCCACCATCAGCCAGGGAAGCGCATCCCCGGGCCAGCGGCGCTTCTCGCCCGATACAAGCCAGGTCGCCACGGTGACCAGGGCCACGCCGAAATTGAACGGCCAGCCCAAGGCGAAACCATACACCATCATGTGCGGGTTCATGATGGTCAGCCAGCCCCAGGCCAGGAGTCCGGCATAGGGATAACGTAATGCCACCCCTAAAAAAAACAGAATACCGGTGAGCAAAACAATATCACGCATAGGATTTGTTATATATCCTTGCAACAAAATCACGATAATTAATTTACAGAATATCCACACTGCATTTCGTATAACTCGGAGAATACCCATGGAAGGATTCATATTCCTGCTGTCGATTATCGGTATCGGAATCGTCATCCTCTGGGCCAAGTGCAACGACAAGGTCCCGCCCGATGGCGAAACCACCGGCCTGCTGGCCATGGGCACACCCCGGCATGAGCAGAAACCGAACCCTTCGCCGCGCCGGCAATCACGATAAGGTGGCGCATGCTGAGCCATGATCAACCGGCGGGCCGCGTGAGAGACGATCGATGACAAGAAGCCGCAAACCGGCGGCTCCCCCCTTATCCGGCGGCGGAAGTGCGGCCTTGCCCTCAGCGAAACTGACGCCACCTCCCAAGGGCCGCCACATCCGGCTTCCCCCCGCCAGTCCCCCGCTTCTGCTCGTCATCATTGATGCCGAGGAGGAGTTCGACTGGAACAGCTATAGCCGCGCCGCCACCAGCGTCAGCAATATCGGCCGACAGGGCCCGGCTCAGCGGGTGCTGGAGCGGTTCGGAATCGTTCCCACCTACATGGTCGATTATCCCGTGGCCTCGCAGGCGGAGGGCATCGCCCCCCTGGCCGAGCTTCTGGCCCAGGGGCGGTGCAGGATCGGCGCCCAGCTTCATTCCTGGGTGACCCCGCCGTTCGACGAGGACATCTCCCACCACTCCTCATTCGCAGGCAACCTGCCCAGGGCGCTGGAGCGGGCCAAGATCGAGACCCTGACCTGCATCATCGAAAGAAATTTCGGCGTTCGCCCCACCATCTACCGGGCGGGGCGCTACGGCTTCGGCCCCAACACGGCCGAGACCCTGCGTACCCTCGGCTACGAGATCGATTGCAGCATCCTGCCCTGGGTCAACCTGGAATCCCGTCGGGGGCCGGATTTCAGTTCCTTCGGCACGACTCCCTTCTGGCTCGATACCGAACGCCGGCTGCTGGAATTGCCGCTGACCGCGGGGCTGGTCGGAGTGCTGGACCGGCTGGGTCTGGCGGCCTCGGTCTATCCAAGAATCGCCACGCCCCTGGCGGCGCGGCTGCGCCTGCCCGCCGTGATGTCGCGCCTGCGCCTGCTGGACCGCATCCCCCTGACCCCCGAGGGCACCACCCTAGCCGAGGCGCGCCGGGTCACCCGCTGGCTGGCGGCGGGAGGCCACCGGCTGTTCTGCATTTCCTATCACAGCTCGTCGCTGTTGGTCGGCGGCACGCCCTATGTCCGCAGCCCGGCCGACCTTGTCGCCTTCCTGCGATGGCTCGAAGGCTATCTGGACTTCTTCTTCGGCGAGATAGGGGGCAAGGCCGCCACCCCCGGACTCATCCGGACCCTGGCCCTGGCGGACGCCTAGAATGGAAGTCGGCCGCAAGATGGTGAGCGGCACCCTGTGGATGGTCTCCATGCGCTGGACCATCCGGCTGATCGGCCTGATCAACACGGCGATCATCGCCCGTCTGCTCAATCCCACGGATTTCGGCCTCGTCGCCTTGGCGATGATCGCCGTCGATCTGATCATCACCGTCACCGACGGTGATATGGACATGGCGCTGGTGCGCGCCGCCGAGGCCTCCCCCTCCCTGCTGCGGACCGGCTGGACGCTGAAGGTCATGGCCGGGCTCCTGAGCTGGGGCATGATCACGGCCGCCGCCGCGCCGGTCGCCGCCCATTTCGGCGAGCCGCGCATTGCCGAGATTCTTATGATCGCCGCCCTGCGGCCGCTGATCCTGGGCTTCGAGAGCATCGGCGTGATCCAGTTCCGCCGCCAACTGCGTTTCGCCGCCGAATTCCGCTATCTGGTGGCGCAGCGGGTGCTGACCTTCGTGTCGGGGCTTGGTCTGGTGCTGGCCTTTCGCGATTATCAGGCGCTGGCCTGGTCCATGCCGACCTCGGCGGTGATCAATGTAGCCCTCAGCTATGCCGTGGCCCCCGGCCGCCCCGGCCTAAGCCTGGCCCATTGGCGGGACTTCTGGCGCTTCTCGCGCTGGCAGATGCTGTTCAACGCGGCACGGCTGGTGGGAGAGCGCTGCGACCAGTTGGTCATCAGCCGCCTAGCCAGCCTGGGCGACACCGGCATGTATGTGGTCGGATACGATCTCGCCATGATGCCCACCCGGGAAATCATGCTGCCGGCCGGCCGCGCCCTGATGCCGGCCTACGCCAGGATGGCCCACGACCCCAAGGCGCTGGCCGACAGCTTCCGCTCGGTCCTGGGCTTCGCCGCCATCATCGCCGGTGCCACCGGGGTGGGCATGTCGTGCATCGCCGAGGATGCGGTGCTGCTGGTCCTGGGGGAACAATGGCGCGGCGCCATCCCCTTCGTGCGCTGGCTGGGAATTTTCGGCGCGCTGGAGGGCATGTGGCTGATGCTCGACCCCGTGCTGATCGCCAGCGGCCACGAGCGGGTCCTGGCCGTCTCCAACCTGGCCTTCGCCGCCATCACCGTTCCCGCCGTCACCATCGCCGCCTACGTGCTGGGCATCGAGGCGATCCCCGCCGCCCGCATCGCGGTGATGGTCGCCGTGCTCGGCGGCGCCTTCGCCCGCATCCTGTCGTGGAAGTGGATCAGCCCCGCTGCCATGGCGTCCTGCCTATGGCGTCCCGTGGTCGCGGCATTGTGCATGGCCGGAGCCATCCTCTTGCTGCATCCGGCGGGTCTCTCCTCCCATCTGGCGTCCCTGGCCGTGGACGTGGCGGTGGGAAGCATGGCCTATCTCGGCGTGCTGTTCGCCCTGTGGCATCTGGCCGGGCGCCCGGACGGGGCCGAACGAAGTCTGGTCCGGCTGGCCCGATCCCGATTGCGCTAAAGCGCGACGTTTTCGCCCAACGGATAGACCAGACGATAGAAAGCCTTGCCCAGGATTTCGTGGAAGGCCAGATAGCTGTTCTGCATGGCCTTGGCCGAGGGCAGGCACTCGCGGATCAGATTGCCGGCGCCCATATCGCGGACCGGGATGCTGGCGGTAAAGGCGGTGGGCGCCGCGACCACGCCGAGACCGGCCCCTTCGAAAGCCAGCTTGGCCCGCGGCATGTGCCAGGCATGGGTAACCAGGATGACGCGGGTGATGCCCTGGGCCTTCAGGATGGTAGCCGATTGCACCGCGTTCTGGTGGGTATCGGCCGACTGCCCCTCGACCCAGGCCACCGGCACGTGAAAATCCTCGATCAACGATTGCCCCATGACCGAGGCCAAAGAGTAGGTCCGCCCCGACGGCACCCCGCCGCTCACCAGCACCGGCAAGCCGGTCGCGCGCTGGATCAAGGCGCCATAGCGCAGCCGTTCCAGAGTCATCATTCCGGGGGACGGCCCGGAATATTCAGGCGTCGACACGGATTCGGCGCTGAGGATGACGACCGCCCCGGCTTCCGAGGGCGCCGGCCCGCTCGCCGACAGCGGCGGTTCCACCTCCAGGGACGACAGGATGGCGTCGGCGACCAGCGGAGTCGACAGC
>JAVBXM010000236.1 GCA_030824585.1 Phaeospirillum sp.
GAAGCCGAAAATGACAGCCCTGGTCGCTTGCATGCGAAAGCTCCTCGTCATCCTCAACGCCATCGTCCGGGATGCTCGCGCATGGAACACTTGACGCGCAACACAGTCGCTTCGTGGTCCACGCTAGATTTGGCGCTCGCCGCGCTAAGGGCAGGAAATCAGCCGTCCTTGTCCGCATAGGGGTTCTTGCCGCCGCGCACATAGAGGCGGACCGGCACGCCCGGCAGGTCGAAGGCCTCGCGCAGGCCGTTGACCAGATAGCGGGAATAGGATTCCGGTAACTGGTCGGGCTTGGTGGCGAACAGCACGAAGGTCGGCGGCCGAGCCTTGGCCTGGGTCATGTAGCGGATCTTGTAGCGCCGCCCGCCGGGCAGGGCCGGCGGCGGATGGCGCTCGATCATGTCTTCCAGCCAGCGGTTGAGCTGGGCGGTGGGAATACGCCGGTTCCAGTTGCTCCAGGTATCCACCACCGCGTCCATCAGGCGCTCGACACCCTTGCCGGTCAACGCCGACAGGGTCACCGTCGCCACGCCCTTGGCCTGGGGCAGCGAGGTTTCCAGACGATCGCGCAGGCGCTTCAGCGCCGTCTGGGGGTCGTCGACCACATCCCATTTGTTGATGGCCAGCACCAGGGCGCGCCCCTCCTCGACCACCAGCCGGGCGATGGTCAGGTCCTGCTTGTCCAGGATGGCGGCGGCGTCCATCACCAGCACCACCACCTCGGACATGCGGATGGTCTCGATGGTGTTGCCCACCGACAGCTTTTCGATGGCGTCGTAGATCTGGGCCTTCTTGCGCAGGCCGGCGGTGTCCACCAGCTTCATGCGGCGGCCCTTGTGCTCCCACTCCACGGCGATGGCGTCCCGCGTCAGCCCGGCCTCGGGGCCGGTCAGCAGGCGGTCCTGGCCCAGCAACTGGTTGCCCAGCGTCGACTTGCCCACGTTGGGGCGGCCGACGATGGCCATGGTCAGCGGGCGGGTGGGATCGTCGTCCTCCCCGGCCTCCGGCTCCTCGGGATTCTCGCCGTCCTCGGTCAGCGCCCCGGCCTTGATGGCATGGTCGCGCAGCGCCTCGAACAGTTCGTACATGCCCTCGCCGTGCTCGGCCGAGACCGCCACCGGCTCGCCCATGCCCAAGCCATAGGATTCGTACAGGCCGGGAGCGCCCGCCTTGCCCTCGCACTTGTTGGCCACCAGGATCACCGGCGTCGGCAGGCGGCGTAGGTGGTCGGCGAAGTGGCGGTCCAGGGGCGTGACGCCGGCCCGGGCGTCGATCAGCAGCAGGGCCACGTCGGCCTCGGATACCGCCATGTCGGTCTGGCGGCGCATGCGCGCCTCGACGGAATCGCCGCCATCGTCCTCGAAGCCGGCGGTATCGACCACCTGGAATTCCATGCCCAGCAGGCTGGCACGCCCCTCGCGGCGGTCGCGGGTCACCCCGGGCAGGTCATGGACAATGGCCAGGCGCTTGCCCACCAGACGGTTGAACAGGGTGGACTTGCCCACATTGGGGCGCCCGATAATGGCCACGGTAAACGGCATGAAATGAACTCTAACGGTAGGCGACGAGGTCGGCGTCGTCGGTCAGGAAATACAGGGTGCCGTTGGCGACCGCCGGGGCGATGCTGATGGCGGCGGGAGCCTCCTCCCAACCCAGCATGTCGCCGGTATAGGGCGACAGCGACACCAGCCGGCCGTCCGACGACGCCACGATCAGGCGATCCGAGGCCAGGACGGGTCCCACCCAGACCAGGCGGCCTTCGCGGTCCTTGGGATTCTCCCAATTCTGCATCTCGGTCACCCAGACGATGCGGCCGGTCTTCGCCTCCAGCGCCAACACCTCGTTGTTGTTGGTCAGCACGAAGAGGTAGTCGCCGGCGATCCACGGGCTTTGGACGCCGCCGACCTCCTTTTCCCAGATGCGCCGGCCGCTGCGCTGGTCCAGGCAGACCAGCATGTCGGCGTTGCTGATGGCGTAGACCCGGTTGCGGTCGACGGCGGGACGGCCGCGGATATCGAGCAGCGAGCCGATGTTCTCGGTCCGGCGCACGGTGGACAGGGAATCCTGCCAGATCATCGAGCCGTTCTCGACGCGCAGAGCGAACAGTTCGCCCGACGAATAGGGAACCACCACCATGTTGCCGTCGACGGCGGGGGAATTACCGGCCAGCAGGCCGGCGGATTCGGTGATGCCGGCGTGGGTCCACAGCACCGAACCATCCTCGGCCGCCAGGGCGTGGGTCTGGTTGTCGACGGTCACCGCGAAGACCCGGCCGCCCCGAACGGTGGGCGAACCGCGCAGCGGCCCCGACACGGTCTGGCGCCAGTCGATCTTGCCGCTGCGGGCGTCGATCGCCACCACCTGGGCAAAGCCGGTGGCGGCGAAAACCTGACCGTCTTCGTAGGCCAGGCCGCCGCTGGTATAGACCTCGGAGGTATCCTCGGGGGTAAGGTCCCTCTCCCACAGCCGCTTGCCGGTGTTGGCGTCGAAGGCGCTGACCATGGACGAGGCGTCGACGGTGAAGACCTTGCCCTCGGCGACGATGGGCTGGCCCAGCAGGCGGCGGCGCTTGCCGGCGCCGGTGCCGGCATTGCTCGTCCAGGCGCGCACCAGGGCGTCGCCCACCTCCATGTGATGCATGGCGTGGTTGGAATAGCCGCCGGCCTGGGGCCAATCCTCGTTATCCTCGGGCGGTGGCAGAACGATCTTGGCCAGCGCCCCGCCGATGTCGGGTTCGACCATCTTTTCACGCGACAGCACCGAGATGCGCTTGCCCGGCAGGGGCGGCGCCTTGTTTTCTCCCAGCCAGCTGTCGCAACCGCCCAGCGCCAGCATGGCGATCAAGACACCGGCGATCCGGCGCGTCATGACGGTCATTCCCATGAATCAGCTCCTGGCGCGTTGCCCGGTGGCGGCAAGCATTTCCGCGGCGCGGGTGCGAAGCCCCTGCGGCGCGGCGGCATCTTCCGCGATCTTGGCGAACAGTTCGGCGGCGCGGGAGGCGTCGCCGCGTTTGAGGGCGATGAGGGCCAGGATCTCGCGGGCGGAATGGCGCCACGAACTGGCTTCCGCCGCCAGCGGCTCCACCGACTTCTCGATGGTGGCGGCATCGCCGCCGTCCAAAACCAGATAGGCGGCCCGGATGGCCGACATATCGCGATAGACCTTGTCGACCGAGGAATCGGCGGCGATCTTGCCATACAGGGCGGCGGCGCCGGTGAAGTCGCCCGCCTGCTGGGCCATGTCGGCCCGGCGCAGCTCGGCCAGCAGGCGATAGCCCTTGGGCCCTTCGGCCGCCAGCTTGCCCAGCACCTCGGCGGCTTCGTCCCTTTTTCCCTGCTCGGCCAGGACCGCCGTCTCGGAATAGCGGGACGAGGCAGCCTGACGCTGCTTGGCGTCCCAGCCCTGCCAGCCCTGCCAGCCGGCCACGGCCAGCACCAGCGCCACGACACCGGCGGTCAGCAGGCCGCCATGCTTCGTCCACAGCCTGTTAAGCTCATCCTGCCGCAAATCCTCGTCCACCTCCTTGATCAGGAGGTCGGCGGCGGCATCGTCGTGCTTGTCGGTCAAGGAACTCTACTCCATGCGGGCGGTCACGCTCCCGGCCTTGTATCCTGGAGCCGCGCCGTAACATAGTCCGCCCCGGCCCCCTTGGCAAACACTGCCGTGGTCCGGGGGACCGATGGCTCGTGCCGCCTGCCCGTCACGGCTCGCGCCACTTGATCGAGCAGCCCATGGAGGGAACCTGAATGTCGGGTCCCCGGCCGGTGGCGGCGACCAGCCGCATGGCGTCGAGCAATTCCCGCCGGACCTCCGGGCCGGCCGGCAGGCGCCCGGATTCGTCCAGGCGGCCGCGATAGCGCAGGCGGCCGTCCCGGTCCAGGCCGAAGAAATCCGGGGTGCAGACCGCGCCCCAGGCCCGCGCCACCTCCTGGCTGGCGTCGAACAGATAGGGAAATTCCATGCGGTGGGTACGGGCGAACACCTTCATGTTGTCGAAGGAATCCTCGGGGTACTGCTCGGGATCGTTGGCGTTGATCGCCACCACGCCGATGCCGTCGGCTCGCAGCAGCGCCGCGTCGCAGACCAGCCGATCGATGATGGCGATCACGTAGGGGCAGTGATTGCAGATGAAGGCCACCAGCGTGCCCCGTTCGCCGCGAAGCTCGGAAAGGCTCCAGTCTCGCCCGTCGATGCCGGGCAGGGTAAAGCCCGGCGCCGTCCAGTCCTCGGCGCGGGCGGGTGTGGTCACGGCCATGTCGTCAAGCCTCCTTCCCCGGCAGAATCTGCCCATTGATTCCGTTTTGGCGTGGTCCCACAATACAGGTCAATAGGTTAGCAGGATCATAGAAATGATCGGGCGCGTCGCTACATTGCTGGGGATTTTGGCGGTCGGGGGCTGCGCCTGGATCGGCGAAAAAGGCAGCCTCAATCCCGGACCGCGCCCGCTGCCCAACACCTATACCTTCATGCAGATTGAAGCGCTGAGCCTGATCAACACCCACAAGACGGTGGGCGACCATATCGTCGGCTGGATCACCGGCAAGGATTGCTCCAGCCCCAGGGCCGAGCGCGGCGACGCCTATTGCATGGAATGGCCGGACCGCCCGACCCCGCCGCCCCAGGTCTATTGCTACAGCACCCTGGCCCGGCCCACCTGCTACTCGCAGCCCTACAACGAGGGCAACGACCGCCTGATCGGCTTCGTCCCCGCCTCCACTCCCATTCGCTGAGCGCCAATCCCATCTAATCCTCGACAGACACCGTCCCCTGGGCGACAGTATTCCAGGGGCGAGACCGGTGGGGTGGCCGATGGCAACATTGATCCGGATGTCGGAATACCGGGGGGGACCGGGGTTCGTTCACTTCGAGCGGGGCGAAATAACACAATTGCTGACGCTCTACGCGACCCGGGTGGCCAGTGGCGAGTGGCGCGACTACGCCATCGACGTCCTGCCGGATGGCGCGGTGTTCTCCATCTTCCGCCACGCCCTGGAACGCCCCCTCTATACGGTCACCAAGTCCGCATCCGGCCCCAAGGGCGCCACCTGGAGCATTGCCCGCTCGGGACGGCCCCTGTCGCGCTTTCCCTCCCTGGCCGGCGCCCTGGCTGCCCTGGAACGGGCTCCCCATCCGATTGCCACCTAGGAGCGGAAAGACCATGCGCCGCGTCATCGCCGCCCTGATGGTGACCGTTCTGCTCGGCTGCGCCGCCCCGCCGCCGCCACCGCCCGAATTGAGTGCCGAGGAGCGCGAGGAATTCCGCCAGGACATGCTGGCCAACATCGACAAGGTGGATATCTTCCTGCAGAAGACCCGGCGCGGCATCAACCTGACAGAAATCACCCTGGGCTGGTTCGCCATGATCCTGCTCAACGAGCTCAGTGCCCGCGACGCCGGGCTGCATGCCCATATTCATCACGACGACGCCAATGCCGAGCTTTACCTGCGCAACGATTTCCAGCCCGATCCGGCCGGCGAGATCGCCGCGCTCGACGCCCTGGCCCGCCGGGGCGAGACCGACATCCGTCTGGCGGCCCGCGACGCGCTGGTCTGCCTGACCGCCATCCCCGACCCGAAATCGTCCGAGGAGCAGCAGCGGGAGGCGAGGACGGAGCTGATCGCCGCCCTCCTGACCCTGAAGCGCCATCTGGCCCAGATCGCGGCGGCCCATCGCCTGCCCAGCGCCGAGCTTCCCGGCACCGCCAACTGATATCACCCGAACCGCCCGGCCATGGCGGCGGGGACGGGCCATGCCAGGTCGCCATGAGCTGGTCTTATGGCGGCCTGACGCTATTCGGCTGTCGGTATGGCGGGTGTCCCGAGGGTGAAGGAGAGGGAGCGTTTGGGGACCGCTCCCTCTCCAAGCCCCCTCGCGGCCTTGGGGTTCGGGGATGGCCGCGAAGGAACATTCATGAAATTTCCGGTGGCTGCGAGGAGGGGGCGTTGGGGGCGCCCCCTCCTCTCCGATCGCGCCCGCGGCCTTGGGGTTCGGGGATGGCCGCAAGCTGACCGTGCCACCGAGGAGACGGCATCCGAAGATTCCGCCACCTCGTCTCTTTCCGCCGTTCAGGCGGCTTTGCCGTCCTCCCCCCGCCGGGACGCAATCGTGCCCAGCCGCAGGCTGAAACCGAACGAGCTGCCCATCCCGTTTTCCGATTCGGCCCAGACCGAACCGCCGAGGCGCTCCACCAGGCGGCGAACCACTGCCAGGCCGGTACCGATGCCCGGAGCGGCGCAGTCGCCGCCGCCATGGGGGCGGTAGAAGATCTCGAACATGCGGACCATCCGGTTGGGATCGATGCCCAGCCCGTTGTCGCAAACCTTGATGCGGGCCATGTCGCCGTCCCGCACCACCGAAACATGGATCACCGGCCGGCGGTCGGACGACCGGTAGCGCACGGCGTTGTCGAGCAGTTGCACGAAAATCTCGACCAGCGACGCCTGGTCGGCCTCGACCTCGGGCAGCGGGTCGACCACCAGGGTGGCTCCGGCCTCGGCCAGGACTTCCGCCAGACGCTGGCGGGCGACGGTCATGGCGACCCAGGCGGAGTTCACCTCGCCGGTGCGTGGAATGGAATCCACCGCCACGAACTCCCGGAGGCCGCTGACCAGGGCCCGCATGCGCCGCGCGCCGTCGACCACATGGCCGACATAATCCCTTACCTCCGCGTCGGTGCCGGCCTTGTCGTGGGTGGCCAGCAACTGGGAATACGAGACCATGCGACGCAGCGGCTCCTGCAACTCGTGGGCGGCCACGTCGGCGATGCGCTCCAGGTCCGCCACGTAGCGGCGCAGCCGGTCGCGCTGTTCGGTCAGTTCCGCTTCCCTGAGGCGCAGGCGCTCGGCGGTCCGCCTTTGCCAGTAGACCGCCTGGACCAGCAGAAGGGTCAGCCCGCCCACTCCCAGGACCACGACGGCCCCCAGAAGCATGTTGCCGATCCGTCCGCCCTCCATGGGATTGGGCGCGCCGGCCGGGGCGAATTGCCGCTCGACACCGGATTCAACGCCCAGCCCCAGCCAGAACAGGGCGACCAGCAGGACTCCGACCACGGCGGAAAGACGGCCGAAACCGCCGCCGTCGTCGAAACGCCCAATGATTGGAATGTGCCGAGGCACCATGCTGACTCCACCCCACCCCGCCGGCAACGGCCTGCGGGGAAACCCAGTGGAGCTTTTATAGATGCAAGTTCACAACAGAATTACGGCAGTGATTGAATTACGCGGCAATACCCTGTAAACGATTGGTGAATACCAAACAGACCGTCGGCCGGAGAATGCAGTGTCGGCAAAAGCCCACGTCTTGATCGTCGAGGACGAACCCGTCACCCGTGCAAAGCTCGCCGCCTATCTTACCGGCGAGGGCTTTCAGGTGAGCGAGGCGGCGGATGCCAAGGACATGAAAGCCATCGTGTCGCGCACCGTGCCCGACGTGGTTCTGCTCGACATCAACCTTCCCGATGAAAGCGGCCTGATCCTGGCGCGCGAGCTGCGGGCCAAGTCCTCGGTGGGCATCATCCTGGTGACCGCCCGCCAGGACGAAACCGATCGCATCGTCGGCCTGGAGATCGGTGCCGACGATTACATCACCAAGCCGTTCAATCCCCGGGAACTGGCGGTGCGGGTGCGCAACCTGCAGCGCCGCGTCGCCCCCACCATGGCCGCCGAGCGCTCGGCCACCGGCATCCACAATTTCGCCGGCTGGCGCCTGGATTGCGACGCCCGCCAGCTGAGCTCGCCCACCGGCGAGCTGGTGCGCCTGACCCGCGGCGAATTCGACGTGCTGGCCGCCCTGGCCCGCAACGCCGGCCGCGCCCTGACCCGCGACCAGCTGCTCGATCTGACCCAGCATGACGGCGAGGCGGTCATCGACCGCACCATCGACGTGCTGGTGGGCCGCCTGCGCCGCAAGATCGAGGCGGATTCGCGTCACCCCTCCATCATCCTGACGGTGCACGGCGTCGGCTATCGGCTGGTGGCGAACTGATTTTTCGTGGCCGATCCAACCGGTCGCAGAAGTGAACGAAATGCCGCAGACCAATCCGCTTCGTTACCATGCCGCCATGTACCAGAAAAATTACGACACGCCGCTCGGTGCTTGGCTTTGGGCGTTCGTCACCCGCCAAGACAATGTCGAGCGGATGGAGAGGACGACGGAATGCGACAGGCCGGCGGCGGAAGCCATCAGCGCGACACTTCTGGCCGAACTTGCCGAGAACGGCTTTAGCGAGGCCGACTTCACCGACCGCGATCACCAGATGACCGGCCACATGATCCGCCAGGTGATGGAGCACCACGGCTACGTCATCGACCAGACCGAAGTCCCGATCGATTCCGTCCCCCCGTTTACCCGCGCGGCCAGCTACCGGCACCGGGACGCCTGAGCCATCGCATGTTCGCCCGAGGGGGCGAAAGCCGCAGGCCTTTCTATGTCGCCCTTCGCCCCCTCACCCTGGTCATATGCTCGATAAACGCGTCGGCCCTGCGGCCGATACGCAGTTCGTCATCTCCGACAACCACCAGATAGAAGCGGCCGGACCCGATCAGCCATAGAAGCTTGTCGAACTCGTAGGCGGAAATTTTGATGCTCGCAGCGGCCTTTTGCAGATCCAGCATCCGTCGGTAATTGCCGTTCGCATTGGAAATGCCCAGCGCCCTGGCCAGCTTGTTGACGTGCGTATCGGGCTTGGGAAATTGGGTATACCCCAGTTCCTTGAGGAAATCGCAAGCCAGCGCCAGACCAAAGCCATCGATCTCCTGAGCCAGGATCAGCGGCAGGGCGGCGGCGGTATCCTCCGACACGATGAAGCGATCGAGCCAGGCGGTAAACGCCCCCTCTTCGGGGTATTGGCTTAATAGGCGAGCCGCAGACAATATGCTCCGGCTGAATTGCGGCCACATAGAATTGGCCTTCACCGCCAACTGGCCGCGAATACGCCCCTTGGCCCGCTGTTCCGCGAAAAAGCTCAAAAGCTGATCCGGCTCGGCCCAAGTCTCGAGAATTTTCTCCGGACTGAAGCCGCACAGCATGTCCCTCAGGCCGGCCCATCCCTCGGTCAGCCCCCCCAAGATAACCCGGGGACCACTGTGGCGATTTTGCGCCGACATCAGCAGACGCGACAGAATGTCCTCGCGCGTCGCCGTCTTGGGCGAAAGCTCCGGCTTCAGATGCCGGTCCAGAATCTCTTCGGGTGTCCCACATCGAGCCGGCCCCCAGAAATCCGGGTAGGCGTCCAGTTCCCCTTGAACCGATCGGATGAGGAAAGTGCGGGCTTCATCAACGATTTCCTGGATTTGAGCAGCGGGCAGCATGGTCAGGCCTATGGTGGGGAAGACAGCCAAACAGGCTGCATTACCCCCACCGCAAACACAACTCTAGAATGATAGCCGAGCCCCTCCTACCCGTGGCGCTCCACGTCGCCCTGGACCTCGTCGCCCTTCAGGCCGTGGGCCCACATCAGGCCGAGGACCGCCCCCTTGACCCGGGGCAACAGGCGCCAGATCAGCAGCCCCAGCCCGCTCAGCGCCACCGCCATCTGCAATTCCAGCGGCGGATGCCACGCCTGCTCGGCCGCCAGGGTCAGCGGCACCACCACATGCCCGGCGATCAGCATGGTGAAGTAGGCCGGACCGTCATCGGCCTTGATATGCCCCAGGCGTTCGCCGCAATGGGGACAGACGGCACGGATGCCGAGATACCCCTCCATGCTGGGCCCCACGCCGCAGCGGGGACAGCGCTGCCGCAGGCCGCGCCAGATGGACAGGGCGATGGGACGGCGATGCCCGTGATCGGCCGGAAGATTGGCGGGGGGAGGAGCCGGCTTGCAGACGGGAACGCGCAGGCGATGGGGCATTCGGAGACTCTTTGCGAATAAGACGCACTCTGTAGAGAGTGGGCCTCAGCCCCGGTCTTTTCCAGCGGAAAGAGCTTTGCGCTTCGCTTTCGGCTTGCGGGTCCGCAGCGCCGCGTCGAAGGCGGCGCGGCCCCAGCGGCACAGCTCGGCCCCGTCCTCCAGCACGTCGGCGGGAACCTCCCAATAGGGCATGACCATGGGCTTGTCGTCCCACGGCTTGAACGGCCCCGACCCCGCCTCCTCGAACATGGGGCGGTTGCCGCCGTCGGCTTTGAGGAACAGGATGTCCCAGGCGATCAGGGCGAACATCAGCCCGTCGAGATAGATGCCGTGGCCACCGAACATGGACCTGGCGGTCACCGACCCCAGGGGCGAGAGCATGTCGCAGACGTGGTCGGCGAATTGGCGGGACATGGCGGTTCCCCCTCATTCAGGCAACAAGGAGGTCTGGAGCATCGCTCCAGGCAGGCGGGGCGGCAGCCCATCCGCGTCAGCGGACAGGCCGCCACCCATGCCTCAGTGGGCGAACTCGGCGAAGAAGTCGTTGCCCTTGTCGTCGACGACGATAAAGGCGGGGAAATCGACCACTTCGATGCGCCAGATGGCTTCCATGCCCAGTTCGGGGTACTCGATGACCTCAACCTTCTTGATGCAATCCTGGGCCAGCCGGGCGGCGGCACCGCCGATGGAGCCCAGGTAGAAGCCGCCGTGCTTCTTGCACGAATCGGTGACCGCCTTGGAGCGGTTGCCCTTGGCGATCATCAGCATGGAGCCGCCGGCCGCCTGGAACTGATCCACATAGGAATCCATGCGCCCCGCCGTGGTCGGGCCGAACGAGCCCGAGGCGAAATTGGACGGCGTCTTGGCAGGGCCGGCGTAGTAAACGCCCATCTGCTTGAAATAGTCGGGCAAGCCTTCGCCACGGTCCAGACGCTCCTTGAGCTTGGCGTGGGCGATGTCGCGCGCCACGATCATGGGGCCGGAGAGCGACACGCGGGTCTTCACCGGGTACTGGGACAGGGTCTTCCTGATCTCGTCCATGGGGCGGGCAAGGTCGATCTTGACCACCTCGCCCGCCAGCTTGGAGGCATCCACGTCGGGCAGGTACTTGGCGGGATCGGTCTCCATGGCCTCGACGTACACGCCGTCCTTGGTGATCTTGCCGAGAATCTGGCGGTCGGCGGAACACGACACGCCGATGGCCACCGGACACGAGGCGCCATGGCGCGGCAGGCGGATGACCCGCACGTCATGGCAGAAGTACTTGCCGCCGAACTGGGCGCCGATGCCCATGTCCTGGGTCATCTTGAGGACGATCTGCTCCAGCTCGCGGTCACGGAAGGCCTGGCCGTACGTGTTGCCCGCGCCGGGCAGCGAGTCGAGGTAGCGGGCCGAGGCCAGCTTGACCGTCTTCAGGCACATCTCGGCGGACAGGCCGCCGATGACGATGGCCAGGTGGTAGGGCGGGCAGGCCGAGGTGCCGAGCGTGCGGATCTGGGCGTCCAGGAAGGCCAGCAGCGACTTGGGGTTCAGCAGCGCCTTGGTCTGCTGGTAGAGGAAGGTCTTGTTGGCCGAGCCGCCGCCCTTGGCCATGAACATGAACTTGTAGGCCTCGCCCTCGGTGGCGAACAGGTCGATCTGGGCCGGCAGGTTGGTGCCGGTGTTGACCTCTTCGTACATATCGATGGGAGCGCTTTGGGAATAGCGCAGGTTCAGCTCGGTATAGGCTTCCTGCACGCCCTGGGAGATGGCGGCCTCGTCATTGCCGCCGGTCCACACCTTCTGGCCCTTCTTGCCCATGACGATGGCGGTGCCGGTGTCCTGGCACATGGGCAGCACGCCGCCCGAGGCGATGCAGGCGTTCTTCAACAGGTCGTAGGCGACGAAGCGGTCGTTGGGCGAGGACCCGGCGTCGTCGAGGATGTTGCGCAGCTGCTGCAGATGGCCGGGGCGCAGCAGGTGCGAGGTGTCCTTGATGGCTTCCTTGGTCAGCCGGGTGATCGCCTCGGGAGCCACCGTCACCACGGTCTGGCCGTTGAAGCTGGCGGTCCCGACCCCGTCGCTGGTGATCTTGCGGTAGGGGGTATCGTCGTGGGACAGCGGGAACAGCTCGTGGTAGGCGAAATCGGACATGCTCGGCGACCTCGGTCTGAGAGGAAACGGGTAGTGCCGCCCCACCCGTCGGGGCTGGGCGGCTGGATCAGGTCAAACACCTTTTTGCGGGTAACGTCAAGGGGGCGGCCATGGGCTGACGCCACGGGGCCGTCACTTCTTGCGGAACTTGTCCAGCGCCACCACGTTGCCGTCGCCACCCTCGCCCGCCGGCGGGGTCTCGGCCTTGTCGTCCGCGTCGGCGGGGGTGGAGGAGCGCGGCTGGGGATCGAACTCGTCGATCTCCATGTCGTCGTCGTCATCGTCGCCGGGAATGGCCTGGAATTGCAGGCCGAACTTGGCGGAGGGGTCGGCGAAGCCGGTCACCGCCGAGAAGGGGATCACCATCCGCTCGGGCTTGCCCGAGAAGGAGAGCGTCACCGAAAAGCCGTCCTCGTCCACGTCCAGGTCCCAGAACTGGTGCTGCAGCACGATGGTCATCTCGTCGGGATGGCGCGCCTTGAGGTGGTCGGACATCTCCACGTCGGGATGATGGGGACGGAAGGTGACATAGAAATGGTGTTCGCCCGGCAGGCCGTGTTCGGCGGCAAAGACCAGCGAGTCGCGAACCACGCCGCGCAGGGCCTCTTCCACCATCTTGTCGTAACGCAGTTCTTCCACCGGCACGAAATCCCATTCCCTGGCTGAACGCCGTAATGAAGTGGGGGGAGTTCTGTTGCCCGGTTCCCCCCGGACCGCGCTTACGGGTTAAGCCGCAGCGGCAAGTTCAACGTTGTCGTTGGCACTTGTTAGGATTGACCCGATAACGGTGGTATCATGCCGAACGCAAACCAGACCTTTACTGCGCACGTCGATCCTATTTCGCCCCCGATGATCCGGCCCGCGTGTGGACCGGGGAATTTGGTGGAGGCGCCGGGTACCGCCCCCGGGTCCGTAACGTCTATTCCGTGTGGCGTTTAGCGTCATAGCCGGTTGCCCGGCGTCCCCACTATAAAACGACCCGCAGCGAAGCGCCAGCCCTGTTGCCGCCTCCTCCGCGGGACGGTACATTGCGCGGCCTGCAATCCGGAGGTTCGCCCCTTGCATCAGTACCTGGACCTGCTGCGGCGCATCCGCGCCGAAGGCCATGCCAAATCCGACCGCACCGGTACCGGCACCACCAGCGTGTTCGGCCACCAGATGCGCTTCGACCTGCGGGCGGGCTTTCCCCTGGTAACCACCAAGAAGCTCCACACCCGCTCCATCTTCGTCGAGCTGCTGTGGTTCCTGCGCGGCGACACCAACATCGCCTGGCTCAAGGACAACAAGGTCTCCATCTGGGACGAGTGGGCGGATGCCAACGGCGACCTGGGACCGGTCTACGGCAAGCAGTGGCGCTCGTGGGCCTGTCCCGACGGCCGCACCGTCGACCAGATCGCCCAGGTGGTCGAGATGATCCGCAGGACCCCGGATTCGCGGCGCCTGATCGTGTCGGCCTGGAACCCGGCCGACATCGAGTCCATGGCCCTGCCGCCCTGCCATTGCCTGTTCCAGTTCTACGTGGCCGATGGAAGGCTGTCGTGCCAGCTTTACCAGCGCTCGGCCGACGTGTTCCTGGGCGTGCCGTTCAACATCGCCTCCTACGCCCTGCTGACCCACATGATGGCCCAGGTGACGGGGCTGGAGGTGGGGGACTTCGTCCACACCTTCGGCGACGCCCACCTCTATTCCAACCACATGGAGCAGGCCGGGCTGCAGTTGTCGCGCGATCCCCTGCCCCTGCCCCGCCTGGAGCTGAACCCCGACGTGAAGGACCTGTTCGCCTTCACCATGGACGACATCAAGGTGGTGGACTACCAGTCCCACCCCCACATCGCCGCGCCGGTCGCCGTATGAGCCGGACAGGACAGGCCGTGACAAACGGAGATTCCTCCTCCCGGTGGTCGTCCAAATGACAGAAGAAATTGCGCATCCCTCCATCTCCCTCATCGTCGCCATCGCCGCCAACGGGGTGATCGGCAAGGACAACGCCCTGCCCTGGCATATCCCCGAGGACCTGAAGTGGTTCAAGGAGAACACCCTGGGCAAGCCGGTGATCATGGGCCGCAAGACCTGGGACTCCATCGGCCGCCCCCTGCCCAAGCGCCCCAATATCGTGGTGACGCGGCAGGCCGGCTGGCGGGCCGAGGGGGCGCATGTGGCCCATGGGCTGGACGAGGCCCTGGCCCTGGCGGCACGGCTGGCCCCCGAGGCGGCGGAGCTGATGGTGATCGGCGGCAACGCCCTGTTCGCCGAGGCCCTGCCGCGGGCCGGCCGCCTGTATCTCACCGAGATCGCCCGCGCCTATGAGGGCGACACGGTGTTTCCGCCTTTCGAGCGCGCCGCCTGGCGGGAAACCACCCGCCGTCACAACGCCGGTGACCCCGCCTTCGACTTCGTGGTGCTGGACCGGACCTGACGGCGGCCCGGCTGTCATGCTCTTGTAAGGTTTCCCTTCTCGACAAGGGCGGGCCGGGCAGGCTATGAGGGGCGCGTTCAACCCGAACCGAGATGGCCGGCATGCGTTGGAGCCTTCCCACGGTCGCGGTGGCGCCGGAGCTCAAGCCCAATGTCTGGGATCTGGCGCTGATTCCGGTGATCTTCGCCCTTTTGGCGCTGCTGGCTTACGGCGGCGCCCAGATGACGACGCCCTATGACGTGGGCGAGAAGCTGGCCCTGTCGCTGGACCCGGCCAACCTGCCCTATTACCTGCTGCGCAGCGCGTTGCGCATGGCCGCCGCCCTGCTGGCCTCGCTGGCCTTCACCCTGATCTACGCCACCCTGGCCGCCAAGGTTCCGGCCCTGGAAAAGGTGCTGGTCCCGGTCCTCGACATCTTGCAGTCGATTCCCATCCTGGGCTTCCTGTCCATCACGGTGGCCGGCTTCATCGCCCTGTTCCCCGGCAACCTGCTGGGCGTGGAATGCGCCGCCATCTTCGCCATCTTCACCTCCCAGGCCTGGAACATGGCGTTCAGCCTGTATTCCTCGCTGAAGACGGTGCCCAACGACATGATCGAGGCGTCGAAGGTGTTCCACCTGTCGGCCTGGCAACGCTTCTGGCGGCTGGAGATGCCGTGGGGCATGCCGGGGCTGGTGTGGAACATGATGATCTCGGTGTCGGGCGGCTGGTTCTTCGTGGTGGCGTCGGAGGCCATCACCGTGTCGGGCCAGACCATCATGCTGCCCGGCGTCGGTTCGTACATCGCGCTGGCCATCGCCGAGAAGAACCTGGAGGCCATCGGCTGGGCCATCCTGGCGGTGCTGGCCGGCATCGTGGTCTACGACCAGTTGATGTTCCGCCCCCTGGTGGCCTGGACCGACAAGTTCCGCGTCGACACCGCGCCGGGCGAGCAGCGACCCGAATCCTGGCTGCTGACCCTGATGCAGCGCGGCCGGCTGTTCCGCGCCCTGGCCAAGCTGCCCGGCCTGGCCTGGGACCTGACGGCGGCCGGGCTGAAGCGCCGCCGCCCGGAGACCCCGGCCGTGCACGCCCCCAGCCGCCTGTCCTTTACCCTGCCCACCTGGGCGAACACCGCCTGGGACGCGCTGCTGATCATCGCCACCATGGCGGCCCTGGTACAGGTTGGCCTGTTCGTGCACAGCGCGGTCGGGCTGGTCGAGGTGGGCCAGGTGCTGCTGTACGGCCTGGTCACCACCATCCGGGTCGTGGTGCTGATCTTCCTGGCCTCCATCGTGTGGGTGCCCATCGGCGTATGGATCGGCCAGCGGCCGGTGGTGGCCCAGAACGTCCAGTGGATCGCCCAGTTCCTGGCCGCCTTCCCCGCCAACCTGATGTTCCCGGTGGCCGTGCTGCTGATCCTGCGCTTCGACCTCAACGTCGATGTGTGGACCAGCCCGCTGATGATCCTGGGCACCCAGTGGTACATCCTGTTCAACGTCATCTCCGGCGCCGCCGCCATGCCTCAGGACATGAAGGATGCGGCCGGCAACCTGGGCCTGTCGGGCTGGCTGCGCTGGAAGAAGTTCATCCTGCCCGCCATCTTCCCGTCCTATATCACCGGCGCCTTCAACGCCGCCGGCGGGTCGTGGAACGCGGCCATCGTCTCCGAGCTGGTCAGTTGGGGCGACACCACCCTGACCGCCATCGGGCTGGGCTCGTACATCGCCAAGGCCACCGCCGACGGCGACTTTCCCCGCATCGCGCTGGGCATCGCCGTGATGTGCCTGTTCGTGATGGGCTTTAACCGCTACCTGTGGCGGCCGCTGTACATGCTGGCCGCCGACAGGGTCCGCCTGGACTGAAGGACCTGGTCTCATGGCCGAAACCACCGCTCCCATCGCCCTGCTCGACCTCAGGGGCGTGCGCAAGACCTTCCGGACGCCCGAGCGCCACGAGCGCACCGTGCTGGAAGGCGTCGACTTCAAGCTGGAAGAGGGCGAGATCGTCGCCCTCCTGGGCAAGTCGGGCTCGGGCAAATCCACCCTGCTGCGCATCATGGCCGGGCTGATCAAGGCCAATGGCGGCGAGATCAAGTACCGCGGCCGCCCCATCACCGGCCCGGCGCGCGGCATCTCCATGGTGTTCCAGTCCTTCGCCCTGTTCCCCTGGCTGACGGTGCAGGAGAACGTGGAGCTGGGCCTGGAGGCGGCCGGCATCGGCAAGGCCGAGCGCGAGGACCGCGCCAACGAGGCCATCGAGCTGATCGGCCTGGGCGGCTATGAAAGCGCCTATCCCAAGGAGCTGTCGGGCGGCATGCGCCAGCGCGTCGGCTTCGCCCGCGCCCTGGTGATGCGCCCCGACGTGCTGCTGCTGGACGAACCGTTCTCGGCGCTGGACGTGCTGACCTCGGAGACCCTGCGCGAGGATCTGGTGGAGCTGTGGGACGAGCGCAAGATTCCCACCAAGGGCATCTTGCTGATCTCCCACAACATCGAGGAGGCGGTGTCCATCGCCGACCGGGTGCTGGTGTTCTCTTCCGACCCCGGACGGGTGCGGGCCGAAATCCGCGTCAACCTGCCCCGGCCCCGCGACACCGAATCCCCGGCCTTCCGCCAGATCGTCGACGAGGTCTACACCCTGATGACCGCCAACGTCAGGGGCGGCGGCCTGGGCGCGGCGGAACAGCTGACGCTGGGCTACCGCCTGCCCGACACCACGCCGGGCAAGATGGCCGGCCTGCTGGAAACCATCGCCGAGGCGCCGTTCAACGGCCGCGCCGACCTGCCGCAACTGGCCGAGGAGACCGAACTGGAGGACGATCAGTTGTTCCACCTGTTCGAGGGCCTGCGCGTCCTGGGGCTGGCCCGCATCGCGGCGGGCGACATTTTCGTCACCCCGTCCGGCCAGGCCTTCGTCGAGGCCGAGGACGCGCTGCGCAAGGACCTGTTCGCCGAGGCGCTGGTCAAGAATATCCCGCTCACCGCCCATATCCGCCGGGTGCTGGACGAGCGCAAGGACCACCGCGCCCCCGAAGACCGCTTCCTGCAGGAGCTGCAGGACTACCTCACCGACGACGAGGCCGAGCGGGTGCTGGAAACCGCCATCACCTGGGGCCGCTACGCCGAGATTTTCGACTACGACTACAATGCCGGCGTGCTGATGCTGCCCGAGGAAGTGGTCGAGGAGATGGAGGCCGGAGAGGAAGCCCGCGACGATACAGACCTTCGGGAATAGTTGCCCAATGCCCGCGAACGTGGTGCACTGTTGCCGGGGACGTTCGGGGGGATCGCGCTGCGGTGCTGAGAAGAATTCTGGCACGGGGATTAAGGCTGGCGGCCGCCGCGACCATGGCGGTGCTGCTGTTGGGCATGTCCGCCGGAGCCCGGGCTGAAACCTGGACCGCCTCCTACCAGTTCCCGCCCGGCGACATGCGCGACGACGCCATGCGCTCCATCGCGCGGGCCATGGAGCCCAAGGGTCTCACCATCCGCCTTTATGCCGCCGCCTCCCTGCTGCGCCCCGCCGACCAGTGGGGCGCGCTGGCCGGCGGCAATATCGACATGGTGTTCATGCCGGTCGATTACCTGCTGGACCGTTTTCCCCAATTGGCGGTGCTGTCCCTGCCGACCATGGTCCGCACCCGCGCCCAGGCCGAGCGCCTGTCCATGTCGCCCGCCATGCGCGAGCTGAAGCGGCAGATCGAGGCGGCCGGGGTGGTCATCCTGGCCGATTCCTGGATTCCCGGCGCCTATGCCAGCCGCCAGCGCTGCGTGCTGACCCCGGCGGACGCCAAGGGCCTGCGGGCCAGGACCATCGGCCGGTTCATGAGCGAATACTGGGCCGGAGCCGGGGCGATCCCGGTACCGGTCGCCACCTCGGAAGCGCTCGGCACCCTGGTCAGCAACGATCTGATCGACATCGCCAACACCTCGGCGGCCACCCTGCTGTCGCTGCGCATGGAGCGCAAGTTCGCCTGCCTGACCATGCCGGGCGAGGATGGCGCCATGTGGTATCTTTACGAGCCGATCATGGTGTCCAAGCGCCGCTACGAGTCCCTGGACGAAACCCGGCGCCAGGCGCTGCATGCCGCCGCCGCCGCCGCCGAGGCCGGCCTGTCCGCCTCGCTGTCGCTGCTGGAACGCCGCCTGGCCGGCAACTTCATCGCCGCCGGCGTCGACGTGGTCAAGCTGGACGCCCAGTCCCTCGACGCCTGGAACAAACTGGCGCGGCGCACCGCCTGGAAGTCGTTCCGCGACCATGTGCCGGGCGGCGCCGACATCCTCGACAAGATATACGCGGTGGAGTGATCCCTTGAAGGAGACCAGCAAGTCCGTGGCCCGCCGGACGCGCCAGCCCGAGTTCCCGACCCGCTATTTCTGCGGCCAGGGCCTGGACATCGGCGGCGGCGCCGACCCCCTCGCCCTCTATGGCGAGCAGTTTCCCGCCATCAGCGGCTGCAAGATATGGGACGTGGCCGACGGCGATCTCCAGCACCTGACCGGACTGGCCGATTCCACTTTCGACTTCGTGCACGCCGCCTTCGTCCTGCAGAAGATGGCCGACCCCCGGGAGGCGCTGCGCCACTGGCTCCGCGTGCTCAAGCCCGGCGGCCATCTGGTGGTGCTGGTCCCCGACGAGGATATGTACGAGCAGGGCTTCTGGCCGTCGCGGCACAATCCCGAGCACCGCTGGACCTTCACCCTGTTCAAGCCGAAATCGTGGAGCCCGGTCTCGGTCAACCTACTCGACGCCCTGCCCTCCCTGGGCGTCCAGGCCGACCTGCGGCGCATCGAGACGCTGGAATCCAGCTACCGCCACCGGCTGCCCCGCTTCGACCAGACCCTGACCCCGGTGGGGGAAGCGGCCATCGAATTCGTGATCCGCAAGCGTCCGCAGCCCGAGGCGGTGGCCGGCGGGCGTCTCAACGCCGAGAACCAGCTGACCGCCCGCGACGTATTCCTGCTGACCGGCCTGCGGGTCGAACAGCCCAAGGGCTGAGTCCATCACCCCGGTCAGGCCAGAAATTCCTCCAGCACCGCGATCTGCTCGGGCACGTTGAGGGCCGGGGCATGGCCGCAGCCGGGTACCGTCACCAGCCGGGCCCTGGGACCGCGCCGGGTCATTTCCTCGGCGACCTCGGGCAGCAGCAGGTCGGATTCCGCGCCGCGCAGCACCAGGGTCGGGCATTCCACCCGCTCGTACTCGGCCCAGATCTCATAATCGCCGGCCGAGGCGGCGAACACCCGCATCACCGCCGGGTCGTAATGGACGGTGATGCGCCCGTCGCCGCGCCGTCGCGCCGAGGTCTCGGCCATGCGCCGCCACTCCTCGTCGGTCTGGAAGCCGTAGGGCTTGTAGACCAGCCGCAGGAAATCCTCGAAGGCCGTCATGTTGGGAAAGTGGGGAATCTGGGTGACGTAGGTCCGGATGCGTTCCACCGCGAACGGGTTGAGGGACGGGCCGATATCGTTCATCACCAGCCGCCCGATGCGCCCCTTCAGCGGCCCGGCCGCCAGCAGCATGCCCAGCGCCCCGCCCATGGAGGTGCCGATCCAGTCCATCCGCTCGATTCCCAATTCGCCAAGGATGCCGTCGGCGTGCTTCATGTAGGCGGCCAGGGTGTAGTCGCGCTTGGGCGCCCGCGACCAGCCCGACAGGCCACGGCCCAGGGTATCGGGGCAGATCACCCGGTAGCGGGTGCTGAAATGGGCCGCCAGGGTGTCGAAATCCCGCCCGGTCCGGGCCAGTCCGTGCCACATCACCAGGGCCGGCGCCGCCACATCCCCCCATTCGGCGACGTGGAATTCACGCCCCAGGACGGACAGGTAGCGGGACCGGGGCAAGGGCATGGCGCCCCCCTTTGCGTTGTGAAGGGGCTGAGTATACCCTGTCCGCTCCTCGGTTTGGATGAATGCCATGCTCAAGCTTTCCGATTCTGCCCTGCTGCGCGATCGCGCCTATATTAACGGCACCTGGGTCGCCGCCCAATCGGGTGAAAGCCTTGCCGTCACCAATCCCGCCGACGGCTCGCTGATCATGCGGGTCCCCGCCATGGGCGCCGCCGAGACGCGCGACGCCATCGAGGCCGCCGACCGCGCCTGGGGCCTCTGGAAGGCCAAGACCGCCAAGGAGCGCTCCATCGTGCTCAAGCGTTGGTTCGAGCTGATCATGGCGGCGCAGGACGATCTGGCGATGCTGATGACCGCCGAGCAGGGCAAGCCCCTGACCGAGGCCAAGGGCGAGGTGGCCTATGGCGCCGCCTTCGTGGAATGGTTCGCCGAGGAGGCCAAGCGGGTCTATGGCGACACCATCCCCGAGCACCTGCCCGGCCGCCGCATCGTGGTCACCAAGGAACCGGTGGGCGTGGTGGCCGCCATCACGCCGTGGAACTTCCCCATCGCCATGATCACCCGCAAATGCGCCCCGGCCCTGGCCGCCGGCTGCCCGGTGGTGGTCAAGCCGGCCGAGGATACCCCGCTCTCCGCCCTGGCCCTGGCCGAATTGGCCGAACGCGCCGGCTTCCCGCCGGGGGTGTTCAACGTGGTGACGGCAGGCGATCCCAAGGCGGTGGGCGGCGAGCTCACGTCCAACCCCAAGGTGCGCAAGCTCAGCTTCACCGGCTCCACCGAGGTGGGCAAGTTGCTGATGGCCCAATGCGCCGCCACGGTGAAGAAGCTGTCGCTGGAACTGGGTGGCAACGCGCCGTTCATCGTCTTCGACGACGCCGACCTGGATGCGGCGGTGGCCGGCGCCATGGCGTCCAAGTACCGCAACACCGGCCAGACCTGCGTCTGCGCCAACCGCCTGCTGGTGCAGGACGGCGTCTACGACGCCTTCACCGCCAAGCTGGCCGAGGCGGTCGGCGCGCTCAAGGTCGGCCCCGGCCTGGAAGGCGATTTCCAGCAGGGTCCCCTGATCAACGAGGAAGCGGTACGGAAGGTGGAGCGCCACATCGCCGATTCCGTCGCCAAGGGGGCGCGCATCGTGATGGGCGGCAAGCGCCATTCGCTGGGCGGCACCTTCTTCCAGCCGACCATCCTGGCCGACGTCACCGCCGTCATGGCCCCGGCGCGGGAAGAGACCTTCGGCCCCGTGGCGCCGCTGTTCCGCTTCAAGACCGAGGAGGAGGCGGTGCGCATGGCCAACGATACGGAATTCGGGCTGGCCGCCTATTTCTATTCCCGCGACGTGGGCCGGGTCTGGCGGGTGTCGCGCGCCCTGGAATGCGGCATCGTCGGCATCAACGAGGGCATCATCTCCACCGAGGTGGCGCCCTTCGGCGGCGTCAAGGAATCCGGCCTGGGCCGCGAGGGCTCCAAGTACGGCCTCGAGGACTTCCTCGAGGTCAAGTACCTGTGCATGGGCGGGATTTAGGAGGGAATGCGGGCGGGACGCCCGCGCTCCGACTTGGAATGGAGCGCGGGCGTCCCGCCCGCCCTCTTCAGGTGATGTTGAAGCGCGACAGGCTCTCGGCCAGGTCGTCGCCGAACTTCGGGCCCTTGCGGATCAGCGAGGCCCGCGGCGGCAGGCCCTTCAGCTTGGGATTGCCCCACTCGTAGCTGGTGAACAGGGCGAAGGGAATGCTCTCGGTCACCGGCATGGCGCCGAGCGCGCAGCCCAGGTCGACACCGGACAGCAAGCCCAGTTCCATGGAGGCGATCACCATGTCGGGGCGGGTGCGGACCACGGTCTCCATGGCGGCGAAGCCGTCGCGGATGGTCGAGGTGCGGTAGCCGCAGGCGGCCAGTTCGCGCTCGACGATGTGCGACATGGCCTTTTCCGGCACCACCAGCAGGATTTCGACGTTCTTCTTCTCGATCTTGCCAAAATCGATATCGGCGGTGCGCTTGGCCGGCAGGGCGCGCACCACGGCGGGGGCATCGGCCTCGGAGATCTGCTCGCCATCGGCCAGCTTCTCGATCTTGTCGACGAACACCTGGATCTCGTCCAGCTCGGACGCTCCGGCTTCCTTCAACTCGCCCACATACTCGTCGAAACGGTGGGTGACCAGCTTGATCATGGGCAGGGTCAGGCCCTGGGCATGGCTGCGCAGGTTGCTGGCCTCGCGCTTCAGGGTGGCCAGACCCTCGGCGGCGGCAATGCTTTTCGAGCGCATGTTGCCGACCAATACCTGAAGCTGGCTGGCGGTATCGCGCAGCTCTTCCAGGAACTCATTGATGACGCGAAGTTCGTTCTCGTTGTCGGCTGTATCGATAGCGGCCATGCTTCCCTCAAACAACTATGCCCGCAAAGGGATACACCAGTTGCGGCACAGAGAAAACCTATCCGTAGGCAAATTTATTCGGCGGCCTGACGCTCCGCGACCAGCATGTCGGCCAGGGTATAGCCGTCCAGCACCTTGAAGAACGCCGACAGGCCCGACGACAGGGCGTCGCGGGCGATGCAACTGCCCGACAGCCGGCATTCGTCGGCGGAATCGCAGCGCATGCAGCGGACCAGGGTGAAATCGTCCTCGGTCTCGCGGATGAACTGGCCCAGCTTGACGTCCTCGGGCCGGCGCAGGAGGCGGACGCCGCCGTACTTGCCCCGCACCGTCTCCAGATAGCCGGCGCGACCCAGCTGGTGCACCACCTTGGTCAGGTGGTTCTTGGAGATGCCGTAGCACTCGGCGATCTCGTTGATGGTGACCAGATCGCCCTTGTGCTGCCCCACATGGACGAGGACACGCAGCGCGTAATCAGTATGCAGGGTCAGACGCATGGCTGTGAATATCCACATGAAAATTGTGAGAACCTTGAACATGCTGCGATAATATTTGATTTTGGTCAAGACCGCCGGAAGGCATGGGTGCCCTCTCCTTTCGCCGAATTCCATCCATGCCGGGACGGCGCCGCCGCCACCCCTCTTCCCCCGTGCCCACTCCGCTTGTACGATCACGGCGAAGAGGCGAAGGATGGGACCCGCCGGCCATGGCGTATACGCGCTTCGTTCGTTGGATCAGGGCTCTGCCCATCGCCTGGCGCATTCCGCTGGTGGTGGCGCTCAACGTGTTCGTGGCCCTGGCGGTGGGCGGCCTGGGCTGGCACGCCGCCTCGGTGATGGACACCGACCTGGACGAGCTGCGCATCGTCCAGCACCGCACCACCGCCCTGGCCGAGATCGACATCCGCGCCTCGCGCCTGCAGGGCATGATCCGCCAGTACCTCGCCAACCCCACCGACGACCTCCTGAAGGACGCCATGCGCCGCTCGGAGGAGCTGTTCGTGGCCATGGGCGACGCCACCGCCCACCAAAAGCCCCTGTCCGAGGATGCCCACGCCATGCATCAGGCGGCGCGGCGCTTCGTCTCGGGCTTCCAGACGCTGAAGGCCATCAACGCCGACATCCTTCGTCTTTACGAAAGCGACGTGCTGCAATCCACCAGCGAGATGTCGGGCCTTTACGCCATCCTCAACTCCACCGCCCGGTCGCGGAGCAACGACCCCCTGAGCCCGGCACTGGTCAAGTCCCACGAGAACTTCGTCGAGGCCTTGATCTCCATCAACGCCTTCTACTTCAACGGCGCCGGCGCCGGCGCCATCAATGCCCACGCCAGCCTGCAGCGGGTGACCGACACCGTCCCCGCCCTGACCGGGCTGGCCACCAGCGACCTGCAGCGCGACGCCTTGATGGTGATCGGCACGCGGGCGCGCACCTTGTCGGCGGCCATCGACGCCATCGCGCGCGGCTTCAACGAGCGCTCGCGCATCCTGACCGACGAGGTGGACGCCAGCCAGGCCGTCATGTCGGCGGCCATCGACCGGCTGATCATCCAGGGCCGCGACCGCGAGGAGCGGCTGCAGCGCCGTTCGCGCCACCAGTTGCTGCGCCTGGCCGTGGTTGGGGCCAGCGCCGCGCTGGTGCTGCTGCTGGTCGGCGCCTGGGTCAGTTGGATGATCGGGCAAAGCATCCGCTCGCCGCTGCAGCGGCTGCGCGAAACCATGGAGGCCGGGGCCGGCGGCGACTGGTCGCGCGAGGTGGAGGGCCGCGACCTCCACGACGAACTGGCGGCCATGGCCCGCACGGTCGAGGTGTTCAAGCGCAACTCCCTGGAAAAGCAGCGCCTGGAAGCCGAACGGGAGGAGGCCGGACGTCGGGCGGAAGAGGCCAACCGCCAGACCCTGCAAGACCTGCTGGCCCAGATGGAGGCCCACGAGCATCCGACCTCGTTCGCCCAGCCGGTGGCCGCCGCCCCCGAGACCGAGGCCGCCGAGATCGCCGCCGCCTTCAACCGCGTGCTGGCCAAGTTCCATGAGGTCAATCGCGGGCGCGATTCCGCCATCGACGCCCTGACCACCGCCAAGGAGAGCGCCGAGGCGGCCAATCTGGCCAAATCCGCCTTCCTGGCCGCCATGAGCCACGAAATCCGCACCCCCATGAACGGGGTGATCGGCATGCTGGAACTGCTGGACCATACCGAACTGGATACCGACCAGCGCGATCTGGTGGCCACCACCCGCGATTCCGGGCTGGCCCTGCTGCGCATCATCGACGACGTCCTGGACTTCTCGAAGATCGAGGCCGGCCGCCTGGAACTGGAACGGGTCCCCGTCCACCTGGGCCGCATCGTCGAAGGCGTGGTGCAGACGGTCAGTCCGGCGGCGGCGGCCAAGTCGCTTTCCATCTCCGCCTTCATGGACCCGGGGCTGCCCTCCATGGTGCTGGCCGACCCGGTGCGGCTGCGCCAGATCCTGTTCAATCTGGCCGGCAACGCCGTCAAGTTCACCGCCGAGGGCCGCATCGCCATCCAGCTCGGCCATGGCGGCACCGACGAGCAAGGCCGCGTGATCCTCTCCATCCGGGTGGTCGACACCGGCATCGGCATCGACGATTCGCTCCGCGACCGCTTGTTCCAGCCCTTCACCCAGGCCGAGACCTCCACCACCCGGCGCTTCGGCGGCACCGGGCTGGGCCTGTCCATCACCCGGCGGCTGGTGGATTTGATGGACGGTGCCGCCGGCTTCGAATCCCGGCCGGGCGAAGGCTCGTCCTTCTGGTGCCGCCTGCCGCTTCCCATGGTCGAGCCGCCGGCGGCCGAGGCGGCGGAAACCCCGCCGACCGACGTCTTCATGGGCCTGCGCATCCTGGTGGTCGATCCCGACACCGAGGAGCGCACCCTGATCGCCCTGGTCACCGAGCAGGGCGGCGCCGCCGTGGTCCGGGTTCCCGGGCCCAGGGAGGCCGAGGCGGCATCGCGCAAGGCCACCACCACCCAGGCGCCCTTCGACCTGGCCCTGATCACCGCCGATTCCGTCAGTTGCGACGATCTGGCCCCGCTGGGCAGCACGCCGCTGCTGTTCATCGAGGGGCAGGACGGCCAGCGGCGCTTCGCCCTGGAGCGCCAGCCCAATTGCCTGGGCTTCCTGGGGCGCCCGCTGACCCGCACCCAGCTCATGGCGGCGGTGGAGCGGG
>JAVBXM010000044.1 GCA_030824585.1 Phaeospirillum sp.
GGCGTTGATATCCTCGACCGCCTTCATGGCACCGCGCCTGAACTGCTCGCCGAACGCCGCCTCGCTGCCCGACAGCGGTCCGGCCACGCCGATGGTGATGTCCGCCCGCGCCGCGCCGGCCGCCAGCAGCGCCGCCGCGAAGGTGATCCCCCTGATCCCGATCCTGCCCATGTTCGGTTCCTCCCTGACAATGGAACGTGAAGGGTTCAGTCTACCAGCGGATGGCGGACGCGCCACATCGGAATGGCCGGGTATGAAAATGTTTGAAAAGCGATATCGCTTCGATATATAAATAATCATTGCGCCCTGTGGTGGGCGCTGACGGAATGCGGAGTGAATTCCATGTCGGACGAGAAGAAGGCCAAGGCCGCCGCCCCGGCCAGGCCCAGGGGCCCGGCTTCCAAGCTCGCGGCAATCGGGGCGGACCCCGCCACGACCGAAACCCCGAAGGTCGAGGCGGTCAAGGTCGCGAAGCCCAAGGCGGCGCCGAAGCCGAAGGCCGCCAAGCCGGCCGCTCCGGTCGCCACGGCGCCGGAACCCGGGGCCGAGGAGGCTCCCAAGGGCGACAAGAAGGACGGCAAGCCCAAGAAGGAGAAGAAGGAAAAGAAGAAGGCCAGGAAGAAGGAAAAGCGCAAGAAGGAGGCGGTGATCATCCGCTTCGAGGACGTCCAGTTGCCGCAGATCGACGCCCGGGCCGAAGCCCTGGGCCTGTCGCGGGCCGCCTGGGTGCGCATGGTGGTGGCCCAGGCCCTGGCCAAGGGGTGACGCAAGGGACGGCCGATCCGATCCGTCAGGTCGGCTGTCTGACCGGCAGCGCGGCGGGGCACTTGCCGCCGAGCAGGAATTCGGCCAGTTCCTCGGCGGGCATGGGGTGGGCGAACAGGAAGCCCTGGACCATGTCGCAATCGTACTTGGCCAGATGGTCCAGTTGCTCCTGCGTCTCGATGCCGGGCGCCACCACCGACAGGTGGAGACCGCGCGCCACGGCCACGATGGCGGTGACGATCTCCGATTCCTCGGCGCCCGAGGCGGCGTCACGCACGAAGCTCTGATCGATCTTCAAGGTGTTGCTGGGCAGCTTGCGCAGGAAGGCGAAGGACGAATAGCCCGAGCCGAAGGCGTCGATGGCCATGCGCACTCCCAGGGTCTTGAACTGGGTGAAGATGGCGTCCACGTCCTGGCCCTTGTCGATGATGGCGCTTTCCGGCACGTCCAGTTCCAGCAGACTGGGAGGCAGGCCGCTGCTTTCCAGGGCGGCGGCGATATCCTCGATCAGTTCGGCGGCGCGCAACTGGCGGCTGCTGAGGTTGATCCCCACCCGAAGGCCGGCATGCCCGGAATCCAGCCAGGACTTGGCCTGGCGGCAGGCCTCTTCCAGCACGAACTTGCCCACCGGCATGATCAGGCCGCTTTCCTCGGCGAGCGGCAGGAACTGGTTGGGCATGATCAGGCCGAAATCGGGGTGGCGCCAGCGCAGCAGCGCCTCGACCGCCACCACCTTGCCGGAGCGGGCCTCGAAGATGGGCTGGTAGTGCAGCAGGAATTCCTGCCGCTCCACCGCGTGGCGCAGCGCGCCCTCCAGGGCCAGCCGCTCGAAGGCCTGGGCATTGACGGTTTCCGAATGGAACCGGCAGGCGTTGCGGCCCTGATGCTTGGCCCGGTACATGGCGGCGTCGGCCAGCTTGATCAGGGTCTGGGCATCGCCGCCGTCGGACGGGTACAGCGCCACGCCGATGGAGGACGAGATGCGCGCCTCGCGCCCCTGCAGGTCGAAGGGCTCGGCCAGCAGCGACAGGATCTTGTGGGCGACCACCGCGCCGTCGCGGGGTTCGTTGATGTCTTCCAGAATCACCGTGAATTCGTCGCCGGCCAGCCGCGCCACGGTATCGCCCTGGCGCACGCAGGAGGTCAGGCGCTCGGCCACCTGCTGCAGCAAGATGTCGCCGGCCAGATGGCCCAGGGTGTCGTTGACCTGCTTGAAGAAGTCCAGGTCGATGAACAGCAGGGCGACGATGGACTGGTTGCGGTGGGCGCGGGTGAGCGCCCGGGACAGGCGTTCCTGGAACAAGGTGCGGTTGGGCAGCCGGGTCAGCGGGTCGTGGTTGGCCTGATAGCTCAGGCGTTCCTCGTCCTGCTTGCGCGACGTGATGTCCGAGAACACCGCCACGTAATTGGTGAGTTCGCCCCGCTCGTTGCGGACCACCGCGATGTTCAGCCACTCGGCGAACATTTCGCCGGTCTTGCGGCGGTTCCAGATCTCGCCCTGCCACTTGCCGGTCTCGGCCAGGGTCTTGAAGAGGGCATCGTAGAATTCCGGCGTGTGGCGGCCCGAGGCCAGGAACTTGGGCGTCCGGCCGATCACCTCGTCGGCGGGATAGCCGGTCAGCTCGGTGAAGGCCGGGTTGACGTGGATGATGCGGCGCTTCTCGTCGGTGACGAACAATCCTTCGCCGGTGCTTTCGAACACCGTGGCGGCCAGGCGCATGTGGTCTTCCAGGCGCTTGGTGTCGGTGATGTCCTTGACCACCGCCACGGTGAAGCGGGCGTCGCCGGCGAGGCCTTCGCGCATGGCGGTGACGGTGAGCCGCGCCCAGACGGTGGCGCCGCTTTTGTGGATGTAGCGCTTGGTCAGGTCGTAGCTGTCGACGCGTCCCACCATCATGTCGTCGCGCAACTGGGTGTGGAGCGCGACATCGTCGGGGTGGGTGATGTCGCGATAGGTCATGGTCTGCAGTTCGGCGTCGGAATAGCCGACCATGGTGCAGAAGGCGGGATTGCTGTGGACGTAGCCGCCCTTGGCGTCGGACAGGATGACGCCGGTGCCGGCATTGTCGAACAGGGCGCGGAAGCGGGACTCGCTCTGGCGCAGGGCCGCGTCGGCGGCGGAGCGGCCGATGGCGTAGCGGATGGCGCGGCGCACCAGTTCACCGTCGCCCTGGCCCTTGACCAGATAGTCCTGGGCTCCCTGGCGCAGCGCCTCCAGCGCCAGGCCCTCGTCCGAGGTGCCGGTCAGCACGACGACCGGCACGCTGGGGCTGGCGGCGCGCAGCCGGGCCAGGCTGTCCATGCCGAAGGAATCGGGCAGCGAGAGGTCGAGGAGCACCACGTCGATGGGCTGGGCCTGCAGGGCGGCCAGTCCCTCGGACAGGCGTGCGGCCTTGACCACCTTGAACGGACGGGCGGGGTCC
>JAVBXM010000193.1 GCA_030824585.1 Phaeospirillum sp.
GGCGGGCGACATGGTGCAGGTCATTCCCCTCCCCGCCGTTTTGTAGGAGCGCGGGCGTCCCGCCCGCATTCCCGCCGTTCCGACCGGAAACAAAACGGAATCATCGGCGCAGATTCCCCTTGACCACCCCCAGGAACGCGAATAGAACAAAACCAGATGGTTTGTTCTTTGTTCCCTGAACAGACTCATTCCAGGGGAGGTCTCGACCATGCTGACGCGCAAGCAATACGAACTGTTGATGTTCATCGACGAGCGGCTTCGCGCCACCGGTATTTCCCCGTCCTTCGACGAGATGAAGGACGCCCTCGACCTCAAGTCCAAGTCGGGCATCCACCGCCTGATCACCGGGCTGGAGGAGCGCGGGTTCATCCGCCGCCTCGCCCACCGGGCCCGCGCCCTGGAAGTGGTCCGCCTGCCGGAGAACCGCAACGACCAGACCCTGCCGCCGCCGGCCAAGGCTTTCGCCCCCAACGTCATCAAGGGCAGCTTCGCCGCCCAGCAACTGGCCGGGGCGCCGGTGGCCGGCCCCTCCGACGCCGTGACCCTGCCGCTTTACGGCAAGATCGCCGCCGGTACCCCCATCGAGGCGCTGCGCGACCATTCCAACAGCGTCGACATCCCCGCCTCCATGCTGGGCAGCGGCAATCACTACGCGCTGACCGTCGACGGCGATTCCATGATCGAAGCCGGCATCAATGACGGCGACACCGTGGTGATCCGCTCGTGCGATACCGCCGAGACCGGAACCATCGTGGTCGCCCTGGTGGACGATACCGAGGTGACGCTGAAGCGCCTGCGCCGCAAGGGCAATTCCGTGGCGCTGGAGCCCGCCAACAAGAAGTACGAAACCCGCATCCTCCCCCCCGACCGGGTCAAGGTCCAGGGGCGGCTGGTCGGCCTGTTGCGGAGTTACTGAGATGGGAAGCTTTCGCCCCCTTCGCTTCGGCTTCACCGCCGACGGCAGCCTGGCCGATGATGGCCGCGCCGAGATGAGCGTCACCTATCTGGGCCGCCTGTCGCGCTCCAAGGCCGAGGCCGACGCGCGGCGCCGTTTCGAGGAATGGTCGCGGATGGGAAGCGCCCTGGCGCGGCTGCGCGCCGCCGATCAGGTGGTGCTGGGGTAATCCGGCACCATTGGGCTGCCGCCCAAACCGGCTCGGAGGCGCAGCCTCCGAACCTCCAGTCGTTTCATCAGTGAAAAGCCGCCCGGATCACACGATTCGGGCGGCATCGTCTTAAAAATCCGCATCGCCTCCACTCTCGTCATGCCCGGGCGTGTTCCGGGCATCCATGCGGCTCCATCCGGCACAGTGCCGAACGGCACCATGTGGATGGCCGGGACGAGCCCACGGGTGTCCGGTTTAAGTTTCCGGGTGCCGGGGGACAGGCTGCTTCACCACCAAGGCACCAAGGACACCAAGGGGACTTTCCCTTACCTCGTCATGCCCGGCCAAGACGACGGGGATACGGTCTCGTCACGTGCTCCGCCCTCTTGGTGCCCTTGGTGTCTTGGTGGTTTATCCGTCTTTTCCGCGTTCCCGCACGGGTGGAATGCGGTCAAGCCCAGGGGAGGCAAGGCCACCAAGGACAGTGTGCCAATTTTAACCGGACACTCGTGGGACGAGCCCGGCCATGACGCAAGGCGGTGATCTTACTTGCCCAGCAGGCCCTTGACTGCGTTGCCGGCGTCGCCGGGCACCAGGGACTTGGCCTTGTCGCCCACGTTGCCCAGCAGGTTGCCGAAGCTGGTGGCTGATTTCAGGGCACCGTTGACCAGGGCGTCCATCACCTTCTGCGCCACCTGGGCGGACGAGGCGCCGCCGCCGTCCTTGCCGATGTTGGTCAGCACGATGTCGCCCAGCTTGGCGGTGCCCTCGGCACCGGGGACGCCGCCCGCCGCCAGCTTGACCTGGCCGCCGGTAATGGCGAGGCGCTCGATGACCAGCTTCTTCTCCTCGTCCTCCTTGGCGGGCTTCTTGGCCGGCTCGGCCTTGGCCCCCGCGCCCTGCTTGGCGGAGAAGGCCTTCACGTTCTTCTGGATGGCATCGATATTGCTGCCGCCCGAGGCCATCTCATACCCCACGAAGGGCGACGCCACGGTGATGTCCTTGACCACCACCGGATTCTTGGTCAGCGAACCGGTGTCGAGCGCCAGGAGGATCTCGCCCAGACGGATGGCCGGGTCCGACGAGAAACCGGGCGGATTGGCGACGGTCAGGCCGGAAATGGAACCCTTGCCCTCGGACAGCGAAATCTTCACCGTCCCCACCGACACCTTCACGCCGGTCACCTGCGACCCCACGTCCTCGATCACCTTCTTGACGATGGCGTCCAGCGACGACAGCAGGAACACCGCCGCCCCGACGATCAGGGTTACCAGAATACCGGCACCGATAAGCAGCTTGCGCATGGACAGCCCCCGACCTGAGATTGACGAGGACCCAGTGTGGGCCGGGGAACGGTGAATGTCGAGGGAGTGTCGTGCGACACTCCCTCGCACAAGGCGGGATCTACATCTGCGACAGGGTACCGCGCAGCTTGAAGCGCTGGATCTTGCCGGTGGCGGTCTTGGGGAGCGCCTCGACGAATTCGATCCAGCGGGGGTACTTGTAGGGCGCCAGCTTGGACTTGACGTAGCCCTGAAGCTCCTCCTTGAGGACTTCCGAGCCGGTCTCACCGGGGGCCAGGACCACGAAGGCCTTGGGCTTGACCAGGCCTTCCGAATCGGCCTCGCCCACCACGGCGGCTTCCAGCACCTTGTCGTGGGAGATCAGGGCGGCTTCCACCTCGAAGGGCGACACCCAGATGCCGCCGACCTTCAGCATGTCGTCGCCACGGCCGGCATAGCGGTAATAGCCGTCGTCGTCGACATAGTACTTGTCGCCGGTATGGGTCCACTCGCCGCGGAAGGTCTTGAGCGACTTTTCGCGCTGGTTCCAGTAGGCGGTGGCCGACGACGGGCCGCGCACGATCAGTTCGCCCATCTCGCCCTGGGGCACCTCGTGGCCGTCGTCGCTGCAGATCTTGAGGTCGTAGCCCGGCACCGGCTTGCCCGAGGTGCCGTAGCGGACCTCGCCGTGACGGTTGGACAGGAAGATGTGCAGCATCTCGGTGGAGCCCAGGCCGTCCAGGATGGCGGCGCCGAAACGCTCCTCCCAGCGGCGGCCCACATCCTCGGGCAGCGCCTCGCCGGCCGACACGCAGGCGCGCAGGCGGGTCGAGCCGGTCTCGCGCCGATACTGGGGATCGGCCAGGATGGTGCCGTACAGGGTGGGCACGCCGTAGAAGATGGTCGGCTGGTGATCCTTGAGGAGCTTCATCACCGCGTCCGGCGTGGGGCGGTCCTTGAGCAGCACCGAGGTGGCGCCCACGTGCAGCGAGAAGGTCATGCCGTTGCCCAGGCCATAGGCGAAGAACAACTTGGCCGCCGAATAGGTGACGTCGTCCTCGCGGATGCCCAGCACCTGCTGGCCGTAATGCACGGCGGTGGCCGGCAGGTCGCGCTGCAGGTGGACGGCGCCCTTGGGCGCGCCGGTAGAGCCCGAGGAATACAGCCAGAAGGCCACGTCGTCGCGGGTGGTCTCGGCGGTCTTCAGCTTGGGCTCGGCCTTGGCCAGCAGGTCGGACAGCAGGGTGTGGCCGTGGGCGTTCTTGCCCGAGATGACCACGTGTTCCAGCAGCGGCAGGTCGGGCAGGATGGGCTCGACCTTGTCGAACAGTTCCTCGCTGATCACCAGCACGCGGGCGCGCGAGTCGGACAGCATGTAGCCGTAATCGCCGGTGGTGAGCAGGGTGTTGAGCGGAATGGGCACGATACCGGCCTTGACGGCGCCCCAGAACACCGCCGGGAAGTCGACGGTGTCGAGCATGATCATGGCGATGCGGTTCTCCATGTGGAGTCCCAGGCCCTTCAACGCATTGCCCGCCCGATTGACCTTGTCGGCCAACTGGCCGTAGGTGTGGCTGCCGTCGGCATCGATGAAGGCGACCTTGTCGGTCCGGCCGTCCTTCAGGTGACGGTCGATGAACCAGGTGGCGGCGTTATAGTCGCGCGGGATGTCGAGCGCATGCTCGGACGAGGCATTGGGGGACGTCATGAGGTGTTCTCCTTCCTCCTTAAGCGGGTTGGCGACTGCTTTGCCGGTCAGAGCCCGATATGTCGTTCGAGTATGCTCGAATCGCTTTTCAGTTGTTGCGGGCCGCCGTCGTACACCACCTCGCCCTTGACGAGGATGACGTGGCGATCGGCGAGGTCCAGCAGGACCCCCACATTCTTGTCCACCACGATGGTGGCGATGCCGGTGTCCTTGACGGCGCGCACCACCCGCCAGATCTCGCGGCGGATCAGCGGCGCCAGGCCCTCGGTGGCCTCGTCCAGGATCAACAGGTCGGGATTGGTCATCAGGGCGCGGCCGATGGACAGCATCTGCTGCTCGCCGCCCGACAGGTGGGTGCCCATGTTGTCCAGGCGCTCGGCCAGGCGGGGGAAGGTCTCCAGCACCCGGTCAAAGGTCCAGTCGGCGCGGCCGCCGGTTCCCTTGCGCGCCGCCATCAGCAGGTGCTCGCGCACGGAGAGGTTATGGAACATGCCGCGCCCCTCGGGGACATAGGCGATGCCATGGCGGATCACCGCCGAGGTCTCCATCCCGGTGACGTCCTTGCCGCGCACCGCGACCTTGCCCCGGCGCGGGGCGACGATGCCCAGCAGGCTTTTCAGCAAGGTGGACTTGCCCATGCCGTTGCGGCCCATCAGCGCCACCGTCTCGCCCACGCCGATGCGGAAATCCACGCCGTGCAGCACGTGGCTGGCGCCGTAATAGGTATGCAGGCCGGTGGCGTCGAGGAAGGTCTCCATCAGTACGCCTCCGCCCCGTCGCCCAGATAGGCGTCCTGAACCGCCTTGCTGGCGCGGATCTGCTCCAGCGGCCCGCTTTCCAGCAAGGTGCCGTTGACCATCACCGACAGCACCTTGGCGATGGCGAACACCGCGTCCATGTCGTGCTCGATGAGGATCAGGGTATAGGTGTCGGCCAGGTCCCGCAGCAGCCCGACCATGCCCTCGGATTCCTCCTTGCCCATGCCGGCCAGGGGCTCGTCGAGGACCAGCACCTGGGGCGCGGTGGCCAGCACCATGGCGATTTCCAACTGGCGCTGCTCGCCATAGGACATACTGCCGGCGATCCGCCCGGCCCTGGCGGCCAGCCCGGCCCGCTCCAGCGCCTCGGACGCCCTGGCGGAAACCTCGCGGTAGGACGCGGCGGGGCGCAGGAAGCGCATGGAGGTGGACAAAAGCGACTGGGCGGCCAGCCGGCAATTCTCGAAGCAGGTGAAGCTGGGGAAGACGTTGGTCTTCTGGTACGAGCGCCCGATTCCCAGCCGCGCCACCTTGTGGGCCGGCTGGCGGGTGATGTCGGCCCCCCTGAACATCACATGGCCGCCCGAGGCCGGCAGGTGGCCGGTCAGCAGGTTGACGAAGGTGCTCTTGCCCGCGCCGTTGGGGCCGATGATGGCGTGGGCCTCGCGCTCCCGAAAACCGATGGACACGGAATTGACCGCGATCAGGCCGCCGAACGCCTTGGTCAGTCCCTTGGTCTCGAACAGAAAGGGGGAGACGCTCATTCGCCGTCTCCCTTCTTGCCGCACCATTGCAACAGCAGCCCGGCCACGCCCTTGGGCAGGGCCAGCACGATGGCGATCACCAGCATGCCCATGGGCAGCAGCCAGTGCTCGGTCACCGCCTCCAGGCCGAAATGGGCCAACTCAAGGATGAACGCCCCCAGGATAGGGCCGAACAGGGTTCCCATGCCGCCCAGGATGACCATCACCAGCACGTGGCCCGACTGGTGCCAGCCCAGCATGGCGGGGCTGACGAAGCCGTACTGGGTCGCGGCCAGGAAGCCGGCCAACCCGGCAAGGGCGCCGGCCAGGGCGAAGGCCACCAGCTTGTAGACGGCGGGGTCGAAGCCCAGGCCGCGCACCCGCCCCTCGTTGACGCCGATGGCGGCCAGCACCCGTCCGAAGGGCGACGCCAAAACCACCCGCAGCAGCAGGTAGACCGCCACCAGGCAGCCCAGCACCACGAAGAAGAAGGCCTGCTTGCTCTCCAGGTTGACCAGGGTGGTCCCGAACGCCTCGACCGTCGGCTTGACGTAGATGTAGGCGCCGTCCGAGCCGCCGGCCAGCTTGGAATCGTTGAAGAAGTAATAGCCCATCTGCCCGAAGGCCAGGGTGACCATGATGAAGTAGATGCCGGCGGTACGGATGGCCAGGAAGCCCACCACCAGGGCGGCCAGCGCCACCGCCCCCATGGTGGCGGGCAGCGCCACCCACAGACTGGCCGCCTCGTATTGCGGGCTCAGCAGGGCCAGCATGTAGCCGCCCAGCCCGAAGAAGGCGGCATGGCCCAGGCTGACCAGCCCGGCGACGCCCACCAGCAGGTCGAGGCTCAGGGCCAGAATGGCCAGGATCATGATGCCGGTCAGCTTCTGCAGCAGGAAGGTGTACTTGGCCGCGAAGGCCAGCGGCCCCCAGGCCGGGAACAGCGCCAGGCCCGCCAGCAGGAGCAGCAGCGCGATGGTCAGGCGGCGGGGCAGGACGGTATTCATGCGAACAGCCCCCTCGGCTTCCACAGCAATACCGCCGCCATCACGCCATAGACGGTGAAGCTGGCGAAATCCGGGACAAAGACCTTGCCGAACGTGTCGGCCAGACCGATCAGCATGGCGCCGAGGAAGGCGCCCTTGATGGAGCCGACGCCGCCGATCACCACCACCACGAAGCACAGGATCAGCACCGAATCGCCCATGCCCGGCGCCACCGAGGTGATGGGCGTCGAGATGGCCCCGGCCAGCCCGGCCAGGGCGGCGCCGATGGCGAACACCACGCCGAACAGCAGCTTCACGTTGATGCCCAGCGCCGCCACCATGTCGCGGTTGGAGGCCCCGGCCCTCACCCACATGCCGAACCGGGTGCGGCTGATGACCAGATACATGCCCACCGCCAGCACGGCGCAAACGCCCGACAGCATCAGGCGGTAGGCCGGATAGGACAGGGTGTCGGTCAGCTTGATGGACCAGTTGAGCGCTTCCGGAACCGGCACGCCATGCACGTCGGCGCCCCAGGTCATGCGGGTCGCCTCGTTGAAGATGAGGATCAGGCCGTAGGTCAGCAGCACCTGATCGAGATGATCGCGGCGATAGAGCGTGCGGACCAGCAGCGCCTCGATCGCATAGCCGATGGCGGCGGCGATGGGCAGCGACAGCAGCACCGCCGCGCTCAGGCTGCCGGTGGTCCGGGCCAGCCAATAGGCCAGATAGGCGCCCAGCATGTAGAAGGCGCCATGGGCCAGGTTGATGATGCCCATGATGCCGAAGATCAGGGTCAATCCGCTGGCGACCAGAAAGAGCAGCAGCCCGTACTGGACGCCGTTCAGCACTTGAATCAGGAAAAACCAGAAATCCATCGTGGCTCCAGACCGCTCACGCCGAAAACAGGGGTGGTCGCGCCGCCGGCCCTCCACGAAGCCTCGGGCCGCCATGGGCGACCAGAGCCTCCACCTCCATGGAAGGCCGGCGACGCGCCCCGACGGGTCAGCCCATCTTGCAGCCGATGGCCGGATCGGCCAGCGCCTTCTCCGCCACGCCCAACACCACTTCCTGGCCGCCCTTGACCTGGCGCAGATAGATGTCCTGCACCGGATTGTGGGCCTTGGACAGGGTGAAGGTGCCGCGCGGGCTCTTGATCACCGCCGTTTCCATGGCGGCGATCAGGTCGGCCTTGGCCGCGCTGTCGCCCTTGACGGTACCCATGCCCTGGAACAGCAGTTGGCCGGCATCATATCCCTGCACGGCATAGACGTCGGCCTCCTTGGAGAACGCCTTGCGGTAGGCGCCCCGGAAGGCCTTGTTCTCGGAGGTATCCAGCGCGTCGGCGTAGTGCAGGGTGGTCAGCACACCCTCGGCCGCCGCGCCCTGTTCCTTGAGCACGCCGTCGGTCAGGAAGCCCGGCCCCATCAGCGGAATGGACTTCAAACCGGCCGCCGCGTAGTCCTTGACGAACTTCAGCGCGCCCGAGCCGGCGAAGAAGACGAAAACACCGTCGGGCTTCAGGGCGGCGATCTCGGTCAGGTTGGCCTGGAACTCCTCCTGCGGGAAGGGCACCAGGATCTGCTTGGCGATCTTGCCGCCGGCCTTGGTGAAGCCCTGCTCGAAGCCGGCCACCGCCTCCTCGCCCGCCGCGTATTTCCACGACATGGTGACGACGTTCTTCATGCCGCGCTCGGCCGCGACCTTGGCCATGGGATAGGCGGTCTGCCAGTTGGTGAACGAGGTGCGGAAGATGTTGGGAGCGCACAGCGGGCCGGTGGCGGCCCCCGCTCCGGCATTGGCGATCACCGTGATGGTGCCGGTTTCGCGCACCACCTTGACCATGCCCATGGCCACGCCGGAATGGACCGGACCGACCACGAAGTCGACATTCTCGCCGGTCACCAGCTTGTTGGTGTTCTCGGGGCCCTTGGCGGGGTTGGACTCGTCGTCCACGGCGATGAACTGGATGTCGCGGCCGCCCAGCTTGCCGCCCCGCTCCTCGAGCGCCAGCTTGAAGCCGTTGGTGACGGCTTCGCCCAGCCCCGCATAGGTCCCGGAATAGGGCAGCAGGAAGCCGACCTTCACCTTGGCGGTGTTGCCGATGGCGAAACGGGTCGGCACGAAACCGCCGGCGCCCGCCGCCACCACCGCCCCCGCCCGCAACACTGTGCGGCGGGAAATACCCTTCATATTTTCCATGACAATCCTCCCAGGCATTCAGGCCCATGGCCCGTTCCGTTGTCTTGTTCAGGATTTACGGCTGTCCCCGGCCGGAAATCCCACCTTCGCCCCTTTCGCTCCACCGGAACGGGCGACATCGCATCGGATACGGATCCACGTAAATCGGCATCCTAATGCGCATTTGGTCCGAATGCAATCTTGCCCCCGGAGCGGAGTTGATCTTGGCCGGCGACCGGTTCACCATTCGCCCGATGTCTGGTCAGACCAAGGAGCCCGCGCCGTGACCGCCCATCTCTTCGAGCTTGCCCTTCCCGCCGTCGCCGTCAAGGGGGAAGCGGCGCTTTATCCGGTTCGCCGCGTTTTTTGCGTCGGCCGCAATTACGCGGGGCATGCGCGCGAGATGGGCAGCGACCCCAACCGCGAACCGCCGTTCTATTTCACCAAGCCGGCCGACGCGCTGGTCCCGGGCGGCGGCGATATCCCCTATCCGCCCGGCACCGCCAATCTTCACCACGAGGTGGAACTGGTGGTGGCGCTGTCGCGGCCCGTCTACAAATGCACGGCCGACGACGCCCGTTCGGCGGTGTTCGGCCACGCCGTCGGCCTGGACATGACGCGGCGCGACCTGCAGTTCGCCGCCCGCGACAAGGGGCGCCCGTGGTGCCTGGGCAAGGCGTTCGAGTTCTCCGCCCCCGTTTCCGCCCTGGTCCGCGCCGACGCGCCCAAGCTGGCCGGCCGCATCGCCCTGGAAGTCAACGGCCAGGTGCGCCAGAGCGGCGACATCGACGAGATGATCTGGTCGGTGCCCGAGGTGATCGCCCATCTGTCGCAGTACTACCACCTGGGGCCGGGCGACCTGATCTTCACCGGCACGCCCGAGGGTGTCGGCCCGGTGGTGGCCGGCGACCGGCTGCGCGGAATGATCGACGGGCTCGGCGAGCTCGAGGTCCGCATCACCCCCGGGGCCTGAACCGCCCCGCTCAGACTTCGACGGACGAGCGCAGGGTGAAATTGAAGGTCGTGCCCTTCTTGGGCTCGGACTCCACCCAGATGGTGCCGCCGAACCGGTGGACGATGCGCCGGCACAGCGCGAGGCCGATGCCGGTTCCACCGGGGAAGCGGGTGGGCTCCAGGCGCTGGAAGATGATGAAGATCTTCTCGAAATAGGCCGGCTCGATGCCGATGCCGTCGTCGTGAACCGCGATCCGCCACAGCCCCCTGGGCTCCAGCGTGGCCGTGATCTCGATCTGCGGCGGGGCGTCGGGCTGGCGGTAGATCAGGGCGTTTTCCATCAAATTCTGGAACAGGCTTTCCGCCTGCCGCGCCTCGGCCAGGACCACGGGCAGCTTGTCCATCTTGATGGTGGCGCCCGAGGCCTGGATATCGGGGGCAAGGTTGCCCAGCACGGATTCCATCACCGCGTTCAGGTCCACCGGCATGAATTCGGGCGGCGAACGCGATACCCGGGCATAGTCCAGCAGGTCGGGAAGCATCGACGACATATGCTTGGCGCCGCCGACGATATAGCCGATGAACTCGTCGGCATCCTTGTCCAGACGCCCTTCGTAGCGCCGGGCCAGCAACTGCGCGTAGCTGGCGATGTTGCGCAGCGGCGTCTGCAGGTCGTGGGAGGCCACATAGGCGAATTGCTCGAGATCGGCGTTGGAGCGCGCCAGCTCCTCGGTCCGCCGCTCCAGCGCCCGCCAAGTCCGCAGCATGCCGATGCCGCCCAGGGCGGTGACGATGAAGAAGGCGCCGGCCAGGACGATCACCTTGATGCCTTCCTTGCGCCATTCGCCCAGGTAATCGTCGGTGGCCATGCCCACCAGGGTGATCAGCGGGTAGTTGGCGATGGGCTGGTACGAGAAGGTGCGCCGGATGTTGTCGGCGCCGGCCACCGCCTCGTAGGTGCCGCCCTGGGGATGGGCGGTGATCCGGGCGGTGAAGGTCTGCGACACCGTCGTCTGGCCCACATAGCCGGCATGGGGGAAGCGGGCCAGCAGGTCGAAATTGCGCGAGGCGTCGCCGCGCATCACCACGGTGCCCTGGGGCCCGACCTCCAGGTTGTTGAACTTCTGCTCGAACCAAGCGATGGTCACCGGGGCGAAGACGATGCCGCCGAAACTGCCGTCGGACAGGGTCAGCCGGCGGGCGAAGATCAGCACCCACTTGTTGCTGACGCGCCCCAGAATGGGCGGCGAGATGGCCAGTCCCTGCCTGGGGTTGTCGCGCAGGCTGGTGAAATATTCGCGGTCCGCCGTATTGATCCCGGCCTGCGGCCCGTCCGAGCCGGCGATCATGTCGCCGGCCACGTTGGTCAGCCACAGGCTGTCGGTCATCTTCAGGCGGCTTTGAAAATTCCTCAAGAAGGCATGCATCTCCGGCCCGGCGACGGTTCCGCCGGCACGGAGAACCCGCGCCGCCTCGTCGGCGACGGCGCGCAGGGCGAGATCGATCTGGTCGATATCCCCGGCGATGCTCTGGGATACCAGACGGTTGGTATTGCGCGTCGTGACCGCCGCCCGGTCCTGGTACTGGCGGTAGCTGGCGTCGAGGGACATCCAGGCCAAGCCCAGGACCGAGGCATTGACGAACAGCAGCAACGCCAGCATGCGCCAGCGCGACGCCTTGAATTTATTAAAATCCGCCTTCACTGCCGCCACCCTCGGCCCTCCTCCCCAGAAGGACAATAGCGTACGGGAATTACCTTACCTTAACCCAATAGGTCTTGCCCAGATGTTCCAATACGCTCGCAACGATAATTCTATCATTGACAGCAACCAAAACCGCACATCTTGGGGGATAACCCGCTATCACGTAAGTAATCATCCGATCCCATCTTGGTTCAATTGTAAAAATCATTTGATGCAGCGAGACCCCGACGATAATGATGACGGAGCAGGAAACCAGCAAGCGGGCAGCGGATTATCATTCGATGGCATTACCGACCAGAGACGATTCTGAAGCTGCGCCAGAGGCTCTGCTGGAAGGCGCCTACTGCACCAGGCTCGAGGACTTCTTTTCGCCCGGCTCGCGCGATCTCATCGGCCGGTTCCTGACGAATTTCATGGAATCCCTTGTGATCACGCCGACCGAGCTGGTGTTCTCGGCCAAGTACCAAAAGCGCCTGTCCGACGCCGGCCGCCCCATGATGAATGCCGTCGACAAGGTCGCCACCCTGCAGGCCAAGACCAAGGGTGAAAGCGCCGCCCAGCGGCTGCGCGACCTCAACACCCTGATCAGCGCCGGCATGAAGAAGGTGTGGGACGACGACAAGGACAAGCCGCCGCCGGCCATCACGCCGGAAAATTTCTCCAGCTACTGTGCCGGCCTGAAGGGAAGCCCGGCCGAGAAGGATTACGCCGCCAACCGCGCCCTGACCGAGTTCCTGTTCGCCCATAAGGTATGGAAGGACAAGGTGGCCATCCTGCTGAAGATGTTCACCCTGACCAAGGGCAAGGACGAGAACCGCCATATCGAGCAGGTCCTGTCCGAGTGCCTTAAGAGCGATACCGCCCTGGACCAGATGCTGGGCCTGTGCGAGACGCTGGAGGAGCGCTGCAACGATCTGGCCGACCTGTGGAAGGGCGAGTGGAAGCAGCGCGACACCGCCCACCCGGACATGGAAACCTTCGCCGCCATAATTTTCGACGGCTCGGCACCCAATTGCAAGGCGTCGGTGGAATACTCCCTGCTGCGCACCCTGGCCAACAAGATGCCGCTGCGCTCGGCCGAGCCCGAGGTGGAGATTTCCGCCCTGTTCGATCTGTTCAAGCGCATGTGGACGGGAACCACCCTGATCGGCGGCGCCAAGGCGCTGGTCTCGCTGGAACGCCGCCAGGCCCGCCATCTCAACAAGGAGGGCGTCACCGACCTGCTGCGCGAGCGCAAGGTGGTGGCCGACCGCTATGCCTTCTTGATGCAACTGAGCACGGTGGCGGTGGGCCAGGGCAACCGGGCCACGCTGAAGACCTTCATCGACCACTATTTCGGCGACAAGGATTTCGTGCCGCGCGTGGTGGCGGGCCAGGAACCACCGGTGCCCAAGCTGCAGACCCTGGCCGGCATTCACCGGGCCATCAAGGCCTCGTGGCTGCCCGACGGCGACAAGGCGGCGTTCGCCGCCCAGGTGGAATTGGCCCAGGCGCAGTTGCTGAAGAATTCCCGCCTGTTCGAGCAGATCGACAAGAAGGGCGGCGGCCCCGCCCAGAAGGTCCTGACCCTCTTGGACCTGTGTCGCAAGGGAACCTTCATCGACGGCAGCAACATGGACGCCGTCCGCCAGTTGCTGAACAACTACTTGCGCGACGGCGGCTTCCTGACCGACTACCTGGGCACCGCCTCGGGAGAGGAACGGGACCGCAAGATGCTCCTGCTGACCAAGACCCTGGCCAGCATCGGCATTTCGGTCTGATCAGGCCCGGTCAGATTCAGGCGGACTGGAAGCTCATGTATTCTAGCGGACGCTTGCCGCCGCGCGGGGCCAGCGGAATAGCCCCACCACCGCGGTAAAGTCATCCAAAGGGTAGCGATCGACGGTTACCCGGTCGGCCAGATTGTCCAAGACGTAGTGATGTCCGCCATGGCGGACCAGCAGGACGGCATGGGCCTCCGCATGGAACGGCAGGGCGACGACCGTCATCCGCATGTCGCTCTCCTTCCAGCCGAGGTCGAGCAGCATGGCCATCTTGGCCAGCGCATAGCCCTTGCAGTCGCCGCCCCGCCGCATCATGGCGGCCGGCGGGACGGGCCGATGGGGATGGGACGGCACCGCCGGCGCGCTGTTGACATAGGCCTGCACCCCGTCCAACTGCGCCTCACGCGGCAAGGTCCGGTAGCCGCTCACCCGCCGCGTCCATTCAGGCGAGCGCGGCTCGGCCAGCATGGCCCGGATTTCAGGGCCCAGGCGATTCGGCTGCTCGAACAGATACAGCATGGAGCGCCGCCCGGCCGCGCCGGCCGTGCCACCGGACACCACCAGAACCAGGACGACGGAAATGAACCATTTCCACATACCCATCCCCCTTCCGAAGGAGCGGCAGTGCAATCATGACTAATTGCACATGCCATTGGTATGTGGTGATGAATCCTCGGCCATCAAGGGGAAAACGGTCAGGAAGCCTTGACCGCCCTAGCCAGGGCCTTGAAGGGCAGCAGGACGCAGTCGTGGCGGCTCTTGTGCGGCCGCACCGGCAGGAAGGCCGCCAGGGCGGGAAAGGCCGGCTCGGCCCCCTTTTTCAGCATGCCCGCGACCTGATCCAGCAATTGGGCGGCTCCGTCCGCCTCCAGCCCGACCGCCCTCTCCTCCGCCAGCGCGGCGGCGGCCTTGCACAGCAGGCAGCCCTTGACCCGATGGCCGGATGCCGTCACCCGGCCGCCATCCAGCCTGACGTCCAGACTCACCCGGTCGCCGCACAGGGGATTGTCGAGGCTGACGCTGGCGTCGGCGCCGTCCAGCACCGCCGGTTCCCTGGCCGCCAGTTCCTTGATAGCCGCGCCGTACAACTCGTCACTCATCGCAGCACCTTCATCGCCTCGGCCAATCCCCGCAGCAGGGCGTCCACGTCATCCCGGTTGGTATAAGGCGCCAGCGAGGCGCGCAGGGTCCCCTCCTCCAGGCCCAATACGCTCATCAGCGGCCGGGCGCAATGGGCGCCGCCGCGTACCGCCACGCCGCGCCCGGCCAGCAGATGCGAGAGATCGTGGGGATGGCAGCCCTCCACCGTGAAGGACACCACCGGCACGCGGGCCTCGAGCCCCAGCGGCCCGACAATCCGCACGCCCTCCATGGAGCGCAGCCCGTCCAGCAGATGCCAGGTCAGCGCCGCCTCCTGCTGGTGCACCGCCTGCCAGTCCAGGCCGCTCATCCATTCCAGGGCGGCGGCCAGCCCCACCGCCTGGGCCACCGGCGGCGTCCCCGCCTCGAAGCGGTGTGGCGGTTCGCCCCAGGTGAAATCGTCGTCGCCCACCGTGCCGACCATGCCGCCGCCCACCACCAGGGGGGCCATGCCGTCGAGAACCTCGGCCCGCCCCCACAGCACGCCGATGCCGGTGGGGCCATAGGCCTTGTGCCCGGCGAAGGCGTAGAGATCGGCCCCCAGGGCACGGGGATCGACACGGCCGTGCGGTACCATCTGGGCGCCGTCCACCACCAGAAGGGCGCCCACCGCGCGGGCCGCCTCGGCCAGCCGGGGCAGGTCGCTGACCGCGCCGGTGACGTTGGAGGCGTGGGTCGCCACCACCACCTTGCAGCGCGGCGTGACCATGGCGCCGAGATCGGCAAAGTCCAGCCGCCCGTCGGGGGTAACCGGCAGCCAGCGCAGGGCGAAGCCCCGCTCCCGGGCCAGCGCCATCCACGGCAGGCAGGACGAATGGTGCTCGAGCCGGCTGACCGCCACCTCGTCGCCCGGCCCCAGGTTCCGCCCCAGCCCCCAGGCCGCCATGTTGAGCGCCAGGGTGCAGCCGGCGGTGAACACCACCTCCTCGGCCGGGGCATTGAGGAAGCGGCCGACCGTGGCGCGGGCTCCGTCATAGGCGGCGTCGGCGCGCTGCGCCATTTCGTGCAGGCCCCGCCGCACATTGGAGCGGGCGGTGCGGTTGTGGTGGGTCACCGCCTCGGAGACCAGACCGGGAATCTGCGCCATGGCGGCGCTGTCCAGATAGTGGAAGCCCGGCCGGGCCAAGGCGGGAAAGGCTTCGCGAATGGTCAGGCTCATGAATTTCCCCCCAATGCCCGCAAGGCCTCGGGCGTATCCACGTCGATCAGAATGCCGTCGTCGGGCATCGAGACCTCGGCGACCGCCGAGGCATGCTCGGCGATCAGGCCGCGAGCGCCCTTGTCGCCGGTCAAGCCCTGTATTTCCGCAAAGAAGCGCCGCGCCAGCAGGACGGGGTTGCCCCGCCGTCCCTGGAACACCGGCACGCAGATGCCGTCGGGCCGGAACGCCGCCGCCAGGGCCACCACATGCGCCGCATTCACCCTGGGCATGTCGGCCAGCAGCACCATCACCCCCTCGGCCCCGGCGGGCAACGCCGCCACCCCCGCCGCCAGGGAGGAGGCCATCCCCCGCGCCGGGTCGGGATTGACCACCCGGTCGACGCCGGCCGGCAAATCGGGCTGGGCCTCCGGTCCGGTGACCACCAGGACCGGCGACAGGCCGCCGGCCAGGGCCGCCTCCAGGGCGCGGTCCAGCATGGAACGCCCCTCCACCCGCATCAGTCGCTTGTCGCCGCCCATGCGGCTGGCCCGCCCCGCCGCCAGCACCAGTCCAGCCAGGCTCATCCCTCGCCTCCCTGGCCAAGGGCGCGGCGCGCCAGGACCGGGATCAGCGCGGCGCGGTATTCGGCGCTGGCATGCAGGTCGCGGCTCAATTCGCCAGCCGGCACCCCCAGCCCCTCCAGCGCGGCGACGGAGAAATCGCCGGCCAGGGCCATCTCGAATTGCGTCAGGCGGAACGGGCACGCCGCCGCCCCGGTCACCGCCACCCGCACGCCGTCGTCCGTCTCGGCGACGAACACGCCGGCCACCGGGTAGCCCGAGGCGGGATTGCGCACCTTGGCATAGCCGGCGCGGCGCGGCCGGGGATAGCTCACCGACACGATCAGTTCGCCGGGCTCCAGCGCCGTCTCGAACATGCCGAGGAAGAAATCGTCGGCGGCGATGATCCGGCGGTCGGTATGGATGTCGGCCCCCAGCCCCAGCACGCCGGCCGCATGGTCGCCGGCCGGATCGGCATTGGCCAGCGCTCCACCCAGGGTCCCCATGTTGCGGACCTGCAGATCGCCGATGGAGCCGGCCAGTCGGGCCAGGGCGGCAATCTCGCGACACTCCGCCAAGGCCGCGTGGGTGGTTCCCGCCCCCACCACCAGCCGGCCGGGCTCGGCCTCGATTCCGGACAATTCCGGCAGACGGGCCACGTCGATCAGGGCGGTGGGCTGGGCGAGACGCAGCTTCAGCGCCGCCAGCAGGCTCTGGCCGCCGGCCAGGTAGCGCCGCTCCTCGCCGTCATGCGCCGCGACGGCCTCGGCAACGCTTTGCGGGCGGAGATAGTCGAAGGGAAACATCAGCCCTTCTCCCGAATACATTGGGCGATGGCCTCGACGATGGGGCGATAGCCGGTGCAGCGGCACAGATTGCCATCCAGCCCGTGGCGAATGGCCGTCTCGTCGGGGCTGTCCAGGTGGGCGGCCAGATCCAGACCGCTCATCACCATACCCGGCGTGCAAAAACCGCATTGCAGGGCGTGGTGGTCGCGGAAGGCGGTCTGCAGCGGGTGCAGGGACTCGCCCCCATTCTCCCCCTTGGCGGCCACCCCCTCGATGGTCAGAACCGATCGCCCGTCGGCCTGGGCGGCCAGCACCATGCAGGATTTGACGGCGCGGCCGTCCAGATGGACGGTGCAGGCGCCGCACTGGCCGGTATCGCACCCCACATGGGTTCCGGTCAGCCCGAACGCCTCGCGCAGCAGCGTGACCAGCAGGATGCGGGGCTCGGTCTCCGCCTCCACATTGCGGCCGTTCAGGGTGAACGCGACGCGCATGGGCTCGCTCCTTTGATTTGCGCACCCGACGACGCTATCATCGGCATCGCTTCAAGGAAACCGGTCCCGATGCCCATTGCCGTTAAATCCTGTCTCGACGTGGTGTTCTGGATCTCCGACCAGGCGCTGAACGATCGCGAGTACATCCAGCCGCAGAAGCTGCACCGCCTGCTTTACCTGTCGCAGGCCTATTTCGCCGTGGCCTATCACGGCCGCAAGCTGATGCCCGCCACCTTCGTCACCGACGCCTTCGGCCCCGTCGAGCCCACGGTGTTCCACGCGCTGGCCTTCGGGCGGCCGCACATGATCGAGGGCAATGCGCTCAGCGATCAGGTGCGCCATTTCCTCGACGGCATCTGGCGGCGCTACGGCCCCTACACCGCCGACCAGTTGACCAAGAAGATCGCCGAGCACGCCCCCGTCGCCCTGGCCATGGCCAAGGGCCAGAACGAGGAAATCCCCTTCGCCGACATGGTGAAGTACTATTCCGACGAAGCCGCCGCCCGCAACAAGCCGGCCTCGGCGGTGGATTCCATCGACCAGGTTCTGAAGCCCCGCATGATGCGCTCGCAGAACGGCAAGCCGGTCACCGTCTCGGCCTGGATGCCCAAGGCCGCTCCGGCCAAGAAGGACGAATGATCACCCGCCGCGCCCTGCTGTCCTCGGGCCTCGCGTTGGGATTGGCCGCCTGCGCCGGCGAGCCGGCCCGGCTGGCCCGGCCGCCCCGCCCCAAGGCCACCCCCGGCATGGTGGACGAGCCGGCCCTGGTGGGCCTGAACGCCGTCATCGACCTGCACCACGCCAACGAGGTCAAAAGCTTCGCCGCCGCCCGCGAGGCCAGCGGCGTCCTGGCGGTGATCCACAAGGCCAGCGAGGGCGACTGGCAGGACCCGCGCTACGAGGAGCGCCGGGCTGCGGCCCTGGGCGCCGGCCTGCTGTGGGGCGCCTATCATTTCGGCACCGAGCAGCATCCCGGCCGGGTCCAGGCCCGCATGTTCCTGGCCGCCGCCCGGCCCGATCCCGCCACCTTGCTGGTTCTCGACCTGGAGGCCAACCGGCGGGTGCCCGGCAATTCCATGCGGCTCGGCGCCGCCGAGGACTTCGTGCGCGAGATCGCCGACACCACCGGCCGCCTGCCCCTGCTCTACACCCATCCGGCCTGGGCCGATGGCGAGATCATGTCGGGGCAAAGCCTGGGCGGCGCCGTCGAGCCGGACTCGATCCTGGCGGCCTGCGATTTGTGGCTGGCCGATTACCGCTACGAGCCGGAGCTGCCCCGCGCCTGGGGCGCCAAGGGCTGGCGCCTGTGGCAATATGCCGGCGACGACGCCGCCAACGGCGGGCCGTTCCGCGACCGCAGCCGCGCCGTCAGGGGGGTGGAGCGCTGCGACCGCTCGGTGTTCGCCGGCGGCCGCGACGATCTGGCCGGCTACTGGACCGGGCTGCCGGCCCGGGTCGGCACCACCAGTTGAGTCTCCAGGGTCTGTACCGGCTGCCCCTCGGCATCCAGGGTCTCGACCCGGAAGCGGGCCAGCCCCAGGCCGGGCTTGGAGCGCATCTCGCGGGTCTCCACCACCTCGATGCGCAGGCTCAGCACGTCGCCGGGCCGCACCGGCCGATGCCACTTCAGGTATTCCAGCCCGCTGCCGATGATGCCCAGCGGCAGCCGCAGCTCGCTGGTCACCATCAGCCGCATGGTGGCCGCCGCCGTATGCCAGCCCGAGGCGGCCAGCCCGGCAAAGAACGAGTCCTGGGCGGAGTCCTCGTCCAGGTGGAAATGCTGCGGGTCCCAGGCGGCGGCGAAGCCCTTGATGTCGTCCACCGTCACCTCGTAGGCCGGCGACGAGAACACCCGGCCGGGTGTGAGGTCCTCGAGATAATGGGTCATGCCGCCGCTCCTTCCGCCGCCGGCTGCGGTCCCAGCTTGCGGCCGATCATCAGCGACATGGCCGCCGCCACCAGACAGGCCAGCCCCGACAGCACGAAGGCCAGCCAGTAATCGCCCAGATCGGTGCGGATCACCCCGGCGGCGAAGGCGGCGGTGGCCGCCCCCAACTGGTGGGCGGCAAAGATCCAGCCGAACATCACGCCGGCACGCTCGCGGCCGAAGGCCTGGGTGGTCAGCTTGACGGTGGGCGGCACGGTGGCGATCCAGTCCAGGCCGTAGAACACCGCGAACAGCCACAGCCCGAACACGTCCGGGCCGAAGGCGAGATCGAGGAAGATCAGCGACAGGCCGCGCAAGCCGTAATACCAGAACAGCAGCTTGCGCGAATCCCAGCGGTCCGACAGCCAGCCCGAGGCGGTGGTGCCGACGATGTCGAAGATTCCCATGGCGGCCAGCAGCCCGGCGGCCTTGACCTCGGGGATGCCGTGGTCGAAGCAGGCGGAAATCAGGTGGGTGCCGATCAGGCCGTTGGTGGACAGGCCGCAGACGAAGAAGGTCCCGGCCAGCAGCCAGAAATCCCGTGACCGCATGCCGTCCCTGAGCGCCATGATCGCCGCCACCGCCGGATTGCCGGCCCGGATGGCGGGCGGCGGGGCCTGGGTCGCCCCCACCGGCCACAGGCCGAGGTCGGCGGGACGGTCACGCATGAACAGCCAGATTACCGGGGCGAAGACCGCCGCGGCGGCGGCGATCAGCAGCACCGCCTCGCGCCAGCCCCAATGCTCGACCAGCATGGCCATCTGGGGCAGGAAGATCAGCTGGCCGGTGGCGGTGGCCGCCGACAGCAAGCCCATCACCGTGCCGCGATAGGCGTCGAACCAGCGGGTCACCACGGTGGCGCCCAGCACCAGGGCGATGGTGCCGGAACCGCCGCCCACCACGATGCCCCACAGCAGCACCATGTGCCAGGGCGTCCGCATCAAGGTGGTGGCCGCCACGCCCAGGGCCAGCACTCCCAGCGCCAGCGCCATGGTGCGCCGGATGCCGATGCGGTCCATCACCGCCGCCGCGAAGGGCGCCATCAGGCCGTAGAGCACCAGGTTGATCGAGACGGCAAAAGAGATGGTGGCGCGGCTCCAGCCGAACTCCGCCTCCACCGGCACCATCATCACCCCAGGGGCCGAGCGGATGCCCGCCGCCACCAGCAGGGTGACGAAGGTCAGGCCGGCGGCGATCCAGCCATAGTGCAGGCGGGGCTGGCGAGGCGGGCTGGCGGTCTCCGGCATGGGACTTTCTCCAGAAAATGAGGTAGACAAGTCTGTATCATTTGACTAATACAGACAGGTCTGTATCATGTCAACCGCAACAACCCACAGACCTCCGCCATAAGATGACCGAACCCGCCGAAAAACCCTGCGCCCGCGACCGCATCCTGGCCGCCGCCAACGACCTGTTCTACCGGGAAGGTATCCGTGCCATCGGTATCGACACGGTGATCGAGCGGGCCGGCGTCGCCAAGATGAGCCTGTACCGCGCCTTCCCCTCCAAGGACGACCTGATCGCCGCTTTCCTGGAGATGCGCGATAAGATGTACTGGGACTGGTGGGATTCGGTGATGGCCCGCCACCCCGACGACCCGCGCCGCCAGTTGCGCGCCCTGTTCGAGGCGGTGGCCAAGCGCACCTCGGGCTCCCAGTATCGCGGCTGCCCCTTCGTCAACATGTCGGTGGAATTCCCCGACCACACCCATCCCGGCCGCCACGTGGTGGCCCGCCACATGGAGGAATTGCGGCGCCGCCTCTCCGCCCTGGTGGAGGGACTGGGGCTGGCTCAGCCCAAGCCGCTGACCGACCAGTTGATGCTGCTGCTGGAAGGCGCCTATTCCGCCGGCAACACCATGGGGGCCGAAGGCCCCTCGGCCTCGGTGGCCGCTTGCGCCGAGATCATCACCCAGGCTCACCTCTCCCCCATCCTTCAGAGGCCCGCATGACCCAGCCCCGTCTGTTCCAGCCGCTCAGCTTGCGCGGCCTGACCGTTCCCAATCGCGTCGCCGTCGCCCCCATGTGCCAGTACTCGGCCGTGGACGGCGTGCCCCAGGACTGGCACCTGATGCATTACGGCGCCCTGGCCGCCTCGGGCCCCGGCATGGTGGTGATCGAGGCCACCGGCGTGACGCCCGAAGGCCGCATCTCGCCCAAGTGCCTGGGCCTCTACGACGACGCCACCGAGGCGGCGTTCACCAAGCTGGTCGGCGCCCTGAAAGGCTTCGGCGGCGGCGGCGCCATCGGCGTGCAGTTGGCCCATGCCGGCCGCAAGGGCGGCTCCGCCCCGCCATGGGAGGGCGGCAAGTTCTCGCCCGACGGCTGGCCGACCATTTCCGCGTCCGCCCTGCCCTTCGACGAAGGCTGGCCGGCCCCCGAGGCGGCGACCCGCGACGACCTCGAGCGGTTGAAGCAGGCCTTCGTCGAAGCCGCCCGGCGCGCCCGGCGCGTCGGCTTCGACCTGATCGAACTGCACTCCGCCCACGGCTATCTGCTGCACCAGTTCCTCTCGCCGCTGTCCAACCGGCGCGAGGATGAATACGGCGGCAGCCTGGAGAACCGCATGCGCTTCCCGCTCGAGGTCATCCGGGCGGTGCGCGACGTCTGGCCGGAAGACAAGCCGCTGGGCCTGCGCATCAGCGCCACCGACTGGGTCGAGGGCGGCTGGGACGCCGATCAGGCGGTGATCTACGCCAAGGCCTTCAAGGACGCGGGCATCGACTATGTCTGCGTCTCGTCGGGCGGACTGGTGCCCCATGCCAAGATCCCCCTCGGCCCCGGCTACCAGATCGATCTGGCGGCGCGCATCCGCCGCGAGGCGGGGGTTCCCACCCGCGCCGTCGGCCTGATCGCCACGCCGCTTCAGGCCGAGGCCGCCCTGGCCGACGGGGCCGCCGATCTGGTCGCCATCGGGCGCGGCTTCCTCGACAACCCCCGCTGGGTCTGGCACGCCGCCCAGGTTCTGGGGGCCGAGATGACCTATCCGCCGCAATACCGCGCCGCCGGAACACGGGCCTGGCCGGGCGCCGCCCTGGTCCGTCCCAGCCTGGCGGCTGAATAGAATTTTATACGCCTTGTTGCATATATCGTTTAGAAGAAATCGTTTATATTCCCTCCAAGAGGGATATTCTCCACCCCAAGCTTCCATGGGGCGGTGGGAATATTTCCTTGGAGTGGAATATCAATTACGAGATGGGGCACCCCCGGCTGGATGCGGAGCACCGGACCTTGTTCCAGGTGCTCGCCACGCTGTCGCGGGGGTATTGCGACCGCGACCTGGTCGATACCCAGATCAAGATCCTCGAGCATTACGTCGCCGCCCATTTCGCCCTGGAGGAGCGGATGATGGAGGAAGCCGCCTATCCCGGCATCGATGGGCAGCGCGCCCTGCATGCGGAATTCCACGCCACCGTGGCTCGCCTTCGCGCCCATTGGCGCCAGGACGACGCCCCCGGCGTCCGGCGGGAGATCATCGCCGAATTATCGGACTGGCTGACCCGCCACATCATCGGCGCCGACCACGCCTATCTTCCCCGGGTGACAACGAAATCGGGCCCGTCCAGCGTCGGCTGAACGGGCCCGGTCTGGTCCTGGAGGGAGGGGGGACAGCCTAGCCCAGGACTTCCTTCATCTTGTCTTCGTCCAGTTCCTTCTCCCACTTGGAGACCACCACGGCGGCGACGCCGTTGCCGACGAAATTGGTCAGCGCGCGGGCCTCGGACATGAAGCGGTCGATGCCCAGGATCAGCGCCAGGCCGGCCACCGGCACCGAGGGAACCACCGCCAGGGTGGCGGCCAGGGTGATGAAGCCGGCGCCGGTGACGCCGGAAGCCCCCTTGGAGGTCAGCATGGCCACGCCGAGCAGGGTCGCCTGCTGGGTAAAGGTCAGCTCGATGTCCAACGCCTGGGCGACGAACAGCGCCGCCATGGTCAGGTAGATGTTGGTGCCGTCCAGGTTGAAGGAATAGCCCGACGGAACCACCAGCCCGACCACCGACTTGGAGCAGCCCATGGCTTCCAGCTTCTTCATCAGCGGCACCAGGGCCGATTCCGAGGACGAGGTGCCCAGCACGGTCAGCAGCTCCTCCTTGATGTAGGCGATGAACTTGAAGATGTTGAAGCCGACCAGCAGGGCGATGGCGCCAAGCACGACGGCCACGAACAGGAAGCAGGTCAGGTAGAAGCTGCCCATCAGCGCCGCCAGCGGCTTCAGCGCCGCCACGCCGTACTTGCCGATGGTGAAGGCCATGGCGCCGCCGGCTCCCAGGGGAGCCACCTTCATGATGGTGTTCATCATGGCGAAGAAGATATGCGAGCATTCCTCGATGAACATATGCACGCCCTGGCCGGCGCGGCCCATGTGGGTCATGGCGTAGCCGAACAGGATCGCCACCAGCAGCACCTGCAGCAGATCGCCATTGCCGGTGAAGGCGTCCACCATGGTCTTGGGGATGATGTGCAGGATGAAGTCGACGGTGCTCTGCTCGGTGGCGGCCTTGGCGTACTTGGCCACCGCCTTGGCATCCAGTTGGGCGGGGTCGGCATGGAAGCCGTCGCCGGGCTTCAGCACGGTCATGACGATCAGGCCGATGACCAGGGCGAAGGTCGACACCACCTCGAAATAAATCAGGGCCTTACCGCCGACCCGGCCGACCTTCTTCATGTCGCCGGCGCCGGCGATGCCCAGCACCACGGTACAGAAGATCACCGGGCTGATCAGCATCTTGACCAGCGAAATGAAGCCGTCGCCCAACGGCTTCAGGCTGACGCCGATATCGGGATAGAAATAGCCGAGAGTGCCGCCGGCGAAAATAGCGAGCAGAACCCAGAAATACAGATGGCCGGTCAGACGCTTCATCGGCTTGGTCCTCGATAGGGTGCGATAGTTTCGCGCTTCCTACCCGTTCGGGCGTGGGACTGTCGATTGCGGTTATCCGAATTGCGGTTATCCGATGGTCCCGGGCAAAGGCATCGGGGGCCTTGAGAATTTTTCAGTTGCCCCAGCCCCCGGCAGCGGTTTTCCATGGGGAATTCCGCTGGCCAAGGATCCAAGCATTGCACTCGTCCGCCCCGCCCGCCGCGTCCGCCATGTTGGGGCGAGTGGTCCTGCCCTTCGCCGCGGGATACTTCCTGTCCTACCTGTACCGGACGGTGAATGCGGTCCTGGCCCCCGAGATCGGCCGCGCCATCCATCTGGACGGGTCCGATATCGGCCTGATGACCGGAATCTACTTCATGACCTTCGCCGCCGCGCAATTGCCGCTGGGCATCCTGCTCGACCGCTTCGGCCCGCGCCGGGTGGAAAGCATCCTGCTGTGCTTCGCCGCCGCCGGCGCCTTCGCCTTCTCCCTGGCGGAATCGGTGCCGGCCCTGGTGCTCGGCCGCGCCCTGGTCGGCTTCGGCGTGTCGTCGTGCCTGATGGCGGCGCTGAAGGCCAACGTCCAGTTCTTTCCCCCGCAGCGCATTCCCCTGATGAACGGCACCATCCTGGGGGCCGGCGGCCTGGGGGCCATCGCCGCCACCGCCCCGGTCCAGGCCGCCCTGCACATGACCGACTGGCGCGGCGTCTATGCCGGCGTGGCGATCCTTACCCTGGGGGCCGCCACCTTCCTGTGGCTGACCGTGCCCGACCGCCCCCAGCCGGCGGCAACCGGGGGATTGCGGGTCCAGATCGCCGAGGTGGCGGAAATCTACCGTGACGCCGGTTTCTGGCGGGTGGCGCCGGCCACCATGCTGTCCATGGGCAGCTTCATGTCCATCCAGGGCCTGTGGGCCGGCCCCTGGCTGCGCGACGTGGCCGGCTTCACCCCCGACCAGTCCGCCACCGGCCTGACCGTGATGGCGGCGGCCATGGCGCTCGGCTACCTGTCGGTGGGAGCCATGGCGGAAAGGCTGGAGAAGCTGGGCATCCCCCCCATCACCCAGGGCGCCATCGGCATGGGCCTGCACGTGGTGGCCCTGGGAGCCATGGCGGCGGGATGGAACGCCGCCCCCCTGGCCCTGGCGGCGTTCTACGGCCTGACCGGCACGGCCTGTTCCATCAATTACGCGGTGCTGACCCGGCGCTTTCCCCTGCGGCTGGCCGGGCGGGTCAATACCAGCCTCAACCTGACCATCTTCGTGGCCGCCTTCACCATCCAGTGGGGCCTGGGCGCCCTGATCGGCCAGTGGGACAAGGTGGATGGGCGCTGGCCGCCTATCGCCTGGGCGGTGGGGCTGGGCGTGCCGACCGTGATCACCCTGCTCACCCTGGTCTGGCAAGTCCCGGCCTGTCGGGCGGAAAAGCCCTGATGCATCCGGAAACGGTTGACCGGCGGCAAATGGCCGCCCTCGCCCTGTCGGCTCTGTTGCACCTGCTGGTTACCCTGGCCCTGCAGGTCAGCGACCTGTCGGCCCTGCTGCCCCAACGGGTCGAGCGGACCATGGAGGTCGAGGTGGTGCCCGAGCTGGCCAAGCCGAC
>JAVBXM010000221.1 GCA_030824585.1 Phaeospirillum sp.
CGATCTGCCCCTGTGGGGCGAGAAGCGCCAGGACCCCCTCATCCGCGCCCGGGCGAAACAGGTGGACCAGGTGGCGGCCAGCCGCGAGGACGCCCGGCGCATGCACGAAGCCGAAGTCCGGGGCGACCTGGCGGCCTGGGAGACGGCGCGGGAACGCCTCCAGCGCATCGAGCGGCAGAGCCTGCCTCTGGCCCGGGAACGGGCCGCGGCGACCCTTGCCGCCTACCGGGGCGGGCGCGGCGACCTGAATGCCGTGCTCGCCGCCCGCAGCAACGAAATCGAGACCCGCCTCATGGCCATCCGGCAGCGCACTGAACTCGGCCGCGCCTGGGCCCGCCTCAACTTCCTCCTCGACGCCCACACCACGGAATCCAAATGAACAAGATCACTCCCATCGTCATCGGCGTCACCCTCTTCGCCCTCGGAGCGGGCGGCGGCTTCTGGATCGGCCAGCAGCGCCCGGCAACGCCGGCCGCCGCACCCAGCGGAAGCGCGGACAAGACCGACCCCAAGACCGGCCGCCAGGTGCTCTACTGGCACGACCCCATGGTGCCCGGCCAGAAATTCGACAAGCCGGGCAAATCGCCTTTCATGGACATGGACCTGGTGCCGGTCTATGCGGACGGAGCCGGCGAGGCGGGGACGGTGACCATCGACCCGCGCCTGCAGCAGAACCTGGGGGTGCGCCTCGTGGCGGTGGCAAAGCAGCCCCTGGCGCCGAAAGTCGAGGCCGTCGGGGCTATCGCCTTCAACGAGCGGGCGGTGGAGGTGGTGACCGCCCGGGCCACCGGCTTCATCGACCGGCTGTACGTGCGGGCGCCCCTCGACCCGGTGCGGGCCGGGCAGCCCCTGGCCGAATTGCTCGCCCCCGACTGGGTGGCGGCCCAGGAGGAATACCTCGCCCTGGCGCACAGCTCGGCGCCGGATGCCGAGGCCCTGCGCCAGGCAGCCCGCCGGCGCCTCATGGTGCTGGGCATGCCGGAAGCCGCCATCCGCGCCGTCGAACGCGAGGGCAAGCCCCAGGCCCGGTTCGTCCTGACGGCGCCGATCGGCGGCGTGGTCGGCGAGTTGTCCGCCCGGGAAGGCATGACCGCCATGATGGGCATGCCCCTTTTCCGCATCAACGGCCTCGCCACGGTGTGGGTCAATGCCGAGATTCCCGAGACCCAGGCCGCCCTGGTCCGGCCCGGCAATCCGGTGACGGCCCGGGTGGCCGCCTATCCCAGCGAGACTTTCCAGGGCAAGGTGGCGGACCTCTTGCCGGACGTGAATCCGGCCACCCGCACCTTGAAGGCCCGCATCGAGGTCGCCAACCCCAAGGGCATCCTCAAGCCCGGCATGTTCGCCAGCGTCGATTTCACGCCCGCCGCCACGGCCCAGGAGGCACTGATGGTACCCACCGAGGCGCTCATCCGCACCGGCCGCCGGGACGTGGTCATCCTCGCCCTCGACGGCGGCAAGTTCCGGCCGGTGGACGTGGAACCCGGCATCGAAAGCGGCGGCCTGACCGAAATCCGCAAGGGCCTGGAAGCCGGCCAGAAGGTCGTCGCCTCCGCCCAGTTCCTGATCGACTCCGAGGCGAGCCTCAAGGCCACGGTCAGCCGCATGGACAGCCCGGCCGCCGCCGCGCCCGGACCTGAGAAACACCACAGCGAGGGCGTCGTCGAGGCCATCGACAAGGAGACGGTGACCCTCTCCCACGGCCCCATCCCGAGCATGAACTGGCCGGCCATGACCATGGGCTTCAAGCTGCCGGCCGGCGGCTCGCCGCCCCAGGTGAAGGCCGGCGACCGGGTGGCCTTCGAATTCTCTGCCACGCCCAAGGGCGAGTTCGAGATTTCTTCCATGACGCCGGCCCCGACCGCGGGGGGCAAGCCATGATCGCCCGCCTCATCCGCTGGTCCATCGCCAACCGCTTCCTGGTGCTGCTGGCCACCCTCATGGTGAGCGCCTGGGGGGTGTGGTCCACCCTCAGGACGCCGGTGGACGCCCTGCCCGACCTCTCCGACGTCCAGGTCATCATCCGCACCCCCTGGCCGGGGCAGGCGCCCCAGATCGTCGAGAACCAGGTCACCTATCCGCTGACCACCACCATGCTGTCGGTGCCGGGGGCGAAGACGGTGCGCGGCTATTCCTTCTTCGGCGATTCCTTCGTCTATGTCCTCTTCGAGGACGGCACCGATCTCTACTGGGCCCGCTCCCGGGTGCTGGAATACCTCAACCAGGTGCAGTCCCGCCTGCCGGCCGGGGCCAAGCCCGCCCTGGGGCCGGATGCCACCGGAGTGGGCTGGGTCTATGAATACGCCCTGGTGGACAAGAGCGGCCAGTACGACCTGTCGCAATTGCGGGCGCTCCAGGACTGGTTCCTCAAGTACGAGTTGAAGGCGGTGGCCAATGTCGCCGAGGTGGCGAGCGTCGGCGGCATGGTGAAGCAGTACCAGATCGTCCTCGACCCCGACCGGCTGCGGGCCTACAACATCCCGCATGGCAAGGTGATCGAGGCGGTGAATCGCGCCAACCGGGAAACCGGCGGCTCGGTGCTGGAGCTGGGGGAGGCCGAGTACATGGTGCGGGCCGGCGGCTACCTCAAGAGCCTGGACGACTTCCGCAAGATTCCCCTGACCACCAGCGAAGCCGGCGTGCCGGTGCGCCTGGGGGATGTGGCCCGCGTCCAGGTGGGGCCGGAAATGCGCCGCGGCATCGCCGAACTGAACGGCGAAGGCGAGGTGGCCGGCGGCGTCATCGTCATGCGGACGGGCAAGAATGCCCTGGAGACCATCGCCGCGGTGAAGGCCAAGCTCGAAAGCCTCAAGCCGTCCTTGCCGCCCGGGGTAGAGATCGTCCCCACCTACGACCGCTCGGACCTCATCCACCGGGCGGTGGACAACCTCTCCCACAAGCTCATCGAGGAATTCATCGTCGTCGCCCTGGTCTGCGCCGTCTTCCTCTTCCACCTGCGCTCGGCCTTCGTGGCCATCGTCTGCCTGCCCCTGGGGGTGCTGATGGCCTTCATCGTCATGCACTACCAGGGGGTGAACGCCAACATCATGTCCCTGGGCGGCATCGCCATCGCCATCGGCGCCATGGTGGATGCGGCGGTGGTCATGATCGAGAACGCCCACAAGCACCTCGAAGCCTGGCGCCACGATCATCCGGGCGAACCTCTGTCGGCCACGCTCCATTGGGATGTGATCGCGGAAAGCGCAGCGGAAGTCGGCCCAGCTCTCTTCTTCAGCCTCCTCATCATCACCCTCTCCTTCATCCCGGTCTTCACCCTCGAAGCCCAGGAGGGACGCCTCTTCTCGCCGCTGGCCTTCACCAAGACCTACGCCATGGCGGCGGCTGCCGGCTTGTCGGTCACCCTGGTGCCGGTCCTGATGGGCTACCTCATCCGCGGCCGCATTCCCGACGAGCAGGCGAACCCCCTCAACCGCTGGCTGATCGCCATCTACCGGCCCTTGCTGGACGCCGTGCTGCGCCGCCCCAGGGCCACCCTGGTCGTCGCCGCCTTGGCGGCGGTGGCGACGATCTGGCCGGCCAGCCGCATCGGCGGCGAGTTCATGCCGCCCCTGGACGAGGGCGACCTCCTCTACATGCCCTCGGCGCTGCCCGGGCTTTCCGCCGGCAAGGCCCAGGAGATCCTGCAGCAGACCGACAAGCTGATCATGACCGTGCCGGAAGTGAAGCAGGTGTTCGGCAAGATCGGCCGCGCCGAGACCGCCACCGACCCCGCCCCCCTGGAAATGGTGGAGACCACCATCCAGTTCAAGCCCCGGGAGGAATGGCGCCCCGGCATGACCCCCGAGAAGCTGGTGGAGGAACTGGACCGCACGGTGAGGCTGCCGGGGCTCGCCAACATCTGGGTGCCCCCCATCCGCAACCGCATCGACATGCTCGCCACCGGCATCAAGAGCCCCGTGGGGGTCAAGGTGGCGGGCACCGATCTGGCCGAGATCGATCGCATCGCCGCCGACGTCGAGCGGGTGGTGAAGGCGGTGCCGGGGGTGAGTTCGGCCCTGGCCGAGCGCCTCACCGGCGGGCGTTACATCGACGTCACCATCGACCGGGACACCGCCGCCCGCTACGGCCTCAACATCGCCGACGTGCAGGGCATCGTCGCCTCGGCCGTCGGCGGGGACAACATCGGCGAGACCATCGAGGGCCTGCAGCGCTTTCCCATCAATGTCCGCTACCCGCGGGAAGTGCGGGATTCCCTGGAGAAGCTCCGGAACCTGCCGGTGCTCACCGAGCGCGGTGCCCAGATTCCCCTGGCGGCGGTGGCCGACATCCGCATCGTCGATGGCCCCCCCATGCTGAAGAGCGAGAATGCCCGCCTCTCCGGCTGGGTGTATGTGGACATCCGCGGCCGCGACCTCAAGTCGGCGGTGAATGACATGCAGCGGGCCGTGGCCACGGAAGTGAAGCTGCCCCCCGGCTATTCGCTCTCCTGGTCCGGCCAGTTCGAGTTCCTGGAACGGGCCCAGGCCAAGATGCAGGTGGTGGTGCCCTTCACGCTCCTCATCATCTTCGTCCTCCTCTACCTCACCTTCGCCCGCTTCGACGAGGCGCTGCTGATCATGGCGACGCTGCCCTTCGCCCTGGTGGGGGGCTTCTGGCTCATGTATGCCTTGGGCTACAACCTGTCGGTGGCCTCGGCCGTGGGCTTCATTGCCCTGGCCGGGGTATCCGCCGAGTTCGGGGTGATCATGCTCCTCTACCTCAAGAACGCCTGGGAGGAGCGGGAGAACCTGGACCGGCCCCAGACCCTGGCGCTGCTGGAGGACGCCATCCGCGACGGAGCGGTGCTGCGGGTACGGCCCAAGGCCATGACCGTCGCGGTGATCCTGGCCGGGCTCCTGCCCATCATGCTGGGCGGCGGCACCGGCTCGGAAGTTATGCAACGCATCGCCGCGCCCATGGTCGGCGGCATGATCACGGCGCCCCTGCTCTCGATGTTCGTCATACCCGCTGTTTATTTGCTGATGCGCGGGCGCCGGTTGCGGAGTAGTCAAGCCCTCGGGCCGGTCCCGCTGACCCCAACCGACACTGAGGCGCGGCCGCGATGACTGTCATGCCATCGGCCGGAAAGGAGGTGCAAACCCATGTTTGTTGTTTCACCCGGCGCAGCCAATGCGCCAATTTCTGTTCATTTCTCAAAGGAGAATCACCATGCGTAAATACATTCTTCCCCTGCTGATGCTGCTGTCCCTGTCCGCGCTTGCCGCCGAAGAACGGGTCAAGCCCGGGGAGACCATCGAGCTCAAGGATGGCGGCAAGGTCACCGTCCAGAAGGACGGCACCATGGTCCATATCGATGCTGCCGGCAACCGCGTCAAGATGCGGGACAAGATGGTCATGGAAGCCAAGGATGGCACCCAGTTCGTGATGAAGAACAACGCCATCTGGAAGAAGATCACCGAGCAGGGCACGCTGAACCCGAAGTTCTGAGTTGCCCGTGGACGGCCAGACGGCCGTCCACCATCGTCCCAAGGCAATAACCCATTTCTTTAACCCGCAATGAAAGGAAGCACGATGAAGCACACCGCAACCCTCACCCTCCTGGTTACCCTGGCTCTCGGGGGCGGCACCGCCCTCGCCGCCGACAAGATGGACAACATGAAGGGGATGGAAATGAAAGGCATGGACATGGGCGGCCAGAAGGCCATGCCGGGGGCCACCCACCAGGCGGTCGGCGTGGTGAAGGAGATCGACCCCAAGGCGGGGATGGTGACCTTCGCCCATGAGCCGGTAAAGAGCCTCAACTGGCCGGCCATGAGCATGGGCTTTGCCGTCAAGGACAAGATGCTGCTCGACAAACTTGCCGTCGGCAAGAAGGTCGAATTCGAATTCGTCAAGGAAGGCAAGGGCTACGCAGTGACGAGCGTGAAGTAAATGGTGGGCCGGCGGGAACCTCAGGCTTTCCGCCGGCTTCCCCCGGTTCATTGCGCCGCGTAGTTGCAGCACGTCGGTGAGCATCCCTTGACCTTCCAGTCACTGGAAGCTCTATAGTTAAATCAATGCTTTCGGGGGGGAAGCGGGAAGGAGTCATCGGACTATGAACATCGGAACCGTCGCCGAAAAGTCTGGGGTTTCACCCAAGGCCATCCGCTACTACGAGAGCATCGGGCTTGTCCGGCCCGCCGATCGGCGTCCGAATGGCTATCGGGACTATTCGCTGGCCGACATGCAGACCCTCAACTTCATCAAGCGGGCGCGCAGTCTGGGCTTCTCCATTGAGGACGTGCGCGAGCTTCTCGACCTCTGGCAGGACACGTCGCGCACCAGCGCCGCCGTCAAGGCGCTGACAACCCGCCACCTCGAAGCCCTCGACCGCAAGATCGCGGAACTGACGTCCATGCGCAAGGCGCTTGCCGATCTGGTCGAGCATTGCCACGGGGATGCCCGCCCCGACTGCCCGATACTGGACGACTTGGAGCGAGACGAGGCCCTTCGGCGACATGCCGCTTCCCCTGGCGAACATCGCTACCGGTCGCACAATCGCAAGGCGCCGACATGAGCAACGCTGCCACCATCGGGACAAGCGTCGCGGATCCGGTCTGCGGCATGGAAATCGATCCGGCGACCACAGCCCATCGGGTCGAGCACGACGGAAAGCTCTACTATTTCTGCAGCGCCCACTGCATGGAGGCGTTCCGCGGCAATCCACGGGCGATGCTGGAGCGGGGACCGGTCCGCGGCAGCGGCCAAACCTGCTGTGAGGACGCCCTGCCCGAGGCCGCGGCCGGGAAGGCAGGGGGGAAATACATCTGCCCGATGCACCCCGAGATCGTTCGCGACGAGCCCGGCCCTTGCCCGAAGTGCGGTATGGCGCTGGAGCCGATGACGGCGCCGGCCGAGGCGACGAACCCCGAACTCGTGGACATGACGCGGCGCTTGTGGAGCGGTGCCGCTCTGACCGTGCCGTTGGTCGTTCTCGCCATGGCCGGCTACCTGCCGGGGGTGGCCGCGCTCCTCGAATCCATTCTCCCGAAAACGCTGTCCCGCTGGCTGGAACTCGTCTTGGCGACCCCGGTGGTGCTCTGGGCCGGCGCGGTGTTCTTCCAGCGGGGCTGGCGCTCGGTGCGCACCTGGAACCTCAACATGTTCACGCTGATCGCCATCGGCGTGGGCACCGCCTATGCCTACAGCGTCATGGCGACAGTTTTCCCGGAAGTTCTACCGGCCACGTTCCGCGACGCCTCGGGCCAGGTGGGCGTCTACTTCGAGGTGGCCGCGGTGATCACCGTGCTGGTCCTGCTCGGGCAGGTGCTGGAACTGCGGGCGCGCGAGAAGACCGGCGGGGCGCTGCGGGCGCTGCTCGATCTGGCGCCGCCCACGGCGCGGCGCATATTGCCGGGCGGCGGCGAGGAGGAGGTGGCGCTCGGACTCGTGCAGCACGGCGATCGCCTGCGCGTGCGCCCCGGCGGCAAGGTGCCGGTGGACGGCGAGATCGTCGAGGGACGCAGTTCCGTCGACGAGTCGATGGTGACCGGCGAGTCGATCCCGGTGCAGAAGAGCGCCGGCGACAAGGTGATCGGCGGTACCATCAACGGTACCGGCAGCTTCGTCCTGCGCGCCGAGCGCGTCGGGCGCGAGACGCTGCTGGCGCAGATCGTGCAGATGGTCGCCGAGGCACAGCGCTCGCGTGCACCGATCCAGCGGCTCGCCGACAGGGTCTCCGGCTGGTTCGTCCCCGCCGTCGTCGCGATTGCGGCGATCAGCTTCGCCGTCTGGGCGCTGTGGGGGCCCGCGCCGGCCATCGCGCACGCATTGGTGGCGTCCGTGGCCGTACTGATCATCGCCTGCCCCTGCGCCCTGGGCCTCGCGACGCCCATGTCGATCCAGGTGGGGGTGGGCCGCGGGGCGCAGGCCGGCGTGCTGATCAAGAATGCCGAAGCGCTGGAGCGGTTCCAGAAGGTCGACACGCTGGTCATGGACAAGACCGGCACCCTTACCGTGGGCCGGCCGCGGCTGCAAGCGGTCGAAACGGATGGCCGACTCGGCGGGGACGAACTGCTGCGCCTGGCAGCGAGCCTCGAGCGCGCCAGCGAGCACCCCCTCGCCGCGGCGATCGTCGAAGCGGCCGAGAGCCGCGGCCTAAAAATGGCGGGCGTCGAGGGCTTCGATGCGCCGACGGGCCTGGGTGTGGTCGGCACCGTCGAGGGGCGCGCCGTGGCGCTCGGCAACGCTCGCCTGCTGGAGACCCTCGGCGTGCTGGCCGGCGCCTTCGCCGAGAGGGCCCAGGCGCGCCGCCGGAACGGCGAGACGGTGATGTTCGTCGCCGTCGATGGCGCCGTGGCCGGCATCGTCGCGGTCGCCGACCCGATCAAGGACACGACGCCGCAGGCGATCGCCGATTTGCGCGCCGACGGCATCCGCATCGTCATGCTGACGGGCGACAACCGCATCACGGCCGAGGCGGTCGCCCGCAAGCTCGGCATCGACGAGGTCGAGGCCGAGGTGCTGCCGCAGCAGAAAGGCGAAATCGTCAGGAAGCTCCGGGCTGAAGGCCGGGTGGTGGCCATGGCCGGCGACGGCGTCAACGACGCGCCGGCCCTCGCCGAAGCCGACGTGGGCATCGCCATGGGCACGGGTACCGACGTGGCGATCCAGAGCGCCGGCATCACCCTCGTCAAGGGCGACCTCTCCGGCATCGTCCGGGCGCGGCACCTGAGCCGCGCCGTGATGCGCAACATCCGCCAGAACCTGTTTCTCGCCTTCGTCTACAACTCGCTCGGCGTGCCGGTCGCGGCCGGCGTGCTCTATCCATTCTTCGGCCTGCTGCTCAGTCCCATCATTGCCGCGGCTGCGATGAGCCTGAGTTCCCTGTCCGTGGTCGGCAACGCGCTGCGTCTGCGCGCAGCACGGATCTAGGCGGGCATCGCGAAAGGAGTGAAGTTCATGTGCAGCTATAAAACGATGATCAAGATCTTCCTGGGAATCGGCGCGCTGCTCCTGGGCGCCTATGTGATCTTGCCGGAATCCCGGCCCACCATCCTGGCAATCGCCCCGGTGCTGTTGCTGCTGGCCTGTCCGCTGGCGATGCTCATGATGGGCAGGATGAACGACCACGAGAAGGAGAAGCGGACAGAGCCGGATCGGAAGTGATTCCGACCCGACATCGCACCGATCCTTTCCCCGCATGAGGTATCCGCCATGAATGATCCGTCGAGTTTCACCGCGCATTACTCCCACTGGGGTCTTGTCGTCATCCTGGTCGTCGCGGCCTCCTGGATTCTGTATCGGTTCGCGGCGCCGAAACGTTGGCGGGAATGGGCGGGCGCCGGTCTGGTGCAGGCGTTCATCATCGCGCTCTATGCGGAGATGTATGGTTTTCCCCTGACCATCTACTTGCTGACCGGATTTCTTGACATCGACATTCCGCTGGATGCGATGCCGGGGCATCTGTGGGCCACCTTGCTCGGCTACGGCATGGTGGGCGGGACGATCGAAATGCTGCTGGGCGGTGGTTTCATCGTGACGGGCCTCCTACTATTGATCGGCGGCTGGCGGGAAGTCTACCGCGCAAGAATCGAGGAACGCCTTGCCGACGGCGGGCTGTACGCACTGATACGCCACCCGCAGTATTCCGGAATCATGCTGGCGGTATTCGGCCAGATCGTACACTGGCCCACCATCGTCACGATTGCGCTGTTTCCGGTCATCGTCCTGGTGTACGTACGGCTGGCGCGCAAGGAAGAACGGGAACTGCTGGAGCGATTCGGCATGGCGTATCGCGATTATCGGCAACGGGTGCCGATGTTCTTTCCGCGGCGGGGCCAATGGGGCCGGCTCGCTACTGTGTTGAGGGATGCGATATTTCCAGCATGAATGGGGCAGCGTCTTTCCGGTCCGATGGTCCACCTGCCCGATTCGGTCCAGCCTGGGCGGCAGATGCCGCCGGCTTTTTCGGCGCGGCGAACGGTTCGCCGCAGGGTTCAACGCAAGCTCGGAGGGTTCAAATGAACAGCAAACGTATGGCGGTAGTGATGGCGCTGGCGACGCTCGTTGCAGGCGCGGGTGGGCAGGCCGGTGCGGCCGAGACGGGGCAGCCGGCGAAGCCAGGGTCGAGCATGCAGGGCATGGGCGACATGCCCATGGGCGGCGGCATGATGGGCATGATGGATATGATGCATTCGTGCCGGAAGATGATGAGCGGCGCCATGGCGGGGGGAGCGACGATGCCGCGGCTGCCGCCGGGAAATGAAAAGCTGGAATTCCAGATGCACGCCGAAATGATGCAGAAGATGGGCGAGATCGCGGCCAGGTATGCCGACAGGATCAAGGAAGCCAAATGAGGGGCGGGGCGAAGTCCTCGGTAAAGAGATCCCGTCATGGACACGCAGCAACCTTGGCCCAAGCCTAGCAATCCGACGCGCCGCAAACTCGTGCTTGCCGCGTCGGCAGCGGGCTCGGCAGCCGCGGTGGGTAGCGCAATTCCTTTTGTTGCCAGCATGGCGCCCAGCGAGCGCGCACGGTCTGCAGGCGCGCCGGTGGAAGTGGATTTCTCCAGGCTCGCCCCGGGGAATCTGATGACCGTGGAGTGGCGCGGCATGCCGGTGTGGATACTGCATCGGACACCGGCAATGGTCGAACGCTTGGAGAAGCTCGATGCCCTGTTGCTCGACCCGGCATCGAAGAAGCCCCAGCAACCCGAGTACACCAGGAACCCGTGGCGCTCGCGCAAGCCAGAATTCCTCGTTGCGGTGGGTATCTGCACGCACCTCGGCTGTGTGCCGAGCTACCGCGGAGATGTCGCACCGGCCGACCTCGGCGCCGACTGGCCGGGAGGATTCCATTGCCCCTGCCACGGCTTGAAATTCGATCTTGCCGGGCGCGTATTCAAGCGCGTGCCTGCACCGAGCAATCTCGTAGTGCCCCGGCACAAATATCTGGCCGATACGCGATTGTTGATCGGCGAGGATGAAAGTGGCGCGTGAGTTGTGGGCTGTCTATGAGCCGGTGACGAGCATGAAATAAAGGTGGTGCTGTCATCAAATACGCCTGGCGATCCGCAGGCCCGTGCTTGCATGGCCCGATGTACGTCGGCGAACACTCCCCCCAACTTATCGCCCGCTATTCGACCGAATAGAGACGCGAACCGTCGCCCGCTCTCGGCAAGGTATAAACCTTCAGCGTGCCGGCAATGTGCGGTCCCATGCCCGGCGCGTTGGCCGGCATGCCGGGGATGGTCAAGCCTCGCAGCGCCGGCTTCTCGGCCAACATCTTCTTGACGGCGGTGGCCGGTACATGCCCCTCGACGATATAGCCGCCGACCTGCGCCGTATGGCAACTGGCCAACTGGGGTGGGATGCCGAGCCGAGCGCGTTCCGCCTCCAGGTTCCGGGTGTTGATCAGCCGCACCTTGAAGCCGGCGTCTTCCATGTGTTTGGCCCATTCGGTACAACAGCCGCAATCCGGGTTCTTGTAGACGGTCACCTCGGGCAGCGGTGCAGCAAATGCAGACTGCAGCGCCATGGCGGCGAAGAGGCCGCTAATCAGTTTTCGCATCGATGTCTCCAATCCAAAAATATGGGGCCGCAGAATGCCACCCCGGTCTTGCCTACGGCTTTATGTCTGGGCGGCGCTTGCTGGCGACCCGTTTCCAAAGCGCCCCGTCCTTCATCATCAATTGGGTGCCATCCTTGGCCTCCATGACCATACCGTCCCCTAGCGCGACTGGATTGCCGGCGGCGTCGGTGCGGACCGGAGTGCCGTCCGGCTTGACCGTGATCCTGCCGCCATCCTTGAGCTCGAAGGATTGCGCTTCGGTCGTGACGGCAGGCCCGGAAAACCGCAGCAAATCGGGGAAAATCAGTTTGTGCATGGTGGTTGACCTTGGGCACCCCGGTCGCATTTCTCAAGGCGGCCCGCCGTTCATGCGCTGCCCTCATCCTGGCGCGGACCCGCCGTGCGTGTTGCCTGGTGCGCTTCCCGCAGGATGTCCCCTCCGCCCTTCAGCACCATCCCGGCGACAGCCAGCCCAATCAGGAGGTCGGGAAGCGGAGAGTTGAAGAGCATGACCAAGGCGCCGGACAGAACGATCCCGGCATTCGCCAGCATGTCATTGGTCGTAAAGATCCAGGATGCCCTGAAGTGCACACCGTGGGCGCGGTGCGCTCGCAGCAGCCGGAGACAGAGCAGATTGGTGGCCGCGTTGGCGAGCGCAGTCAGGATCATCGCGAGCCCCAGCGGCTCGGCCCCTGCGAAAAAACGGCGCAAGACTTCACCGAGCAACCCGACGGCCAAGGTGATCAGAAGAATGCCCGACAGGGTCGCCGCACGCGATTTGGCGATAACCGTTCGGCCCACGGCATACAGGCTCACGGCATAGACTACGGCATCACCGAGATTGTCGAGCGCAGCGCCCAGCAGGCCCGTGGATTGCGCCACGATGCCTACGGTGCCGGCTACGACGACCTGGGTGAAATTGATGCCGAGCACCCAAAGCAGCGTGCGTCGCTCGGCTGCGTTGCTCGCATCGAGCCGGATTTCCGTGTCCTCGCCCTTTGTCTTGCTCACAGTCAGCTTTCGAAGGGTGCGAGGCGCTGCCGCGCCCGCTGCACGCGACGGCACGACCTTGAATTGAATGCCGGAGCGGCCAAGGCCCCATGCGTCAGCACCTGGTTGGCTGCGAAGCCGGAAAAGAACTTTGCGACTTCCTTCCTGATCATCGACGTCTCTCCTTCGAAGGGCTGTTGCGATGCGAAGCATGCACCATGACTTGCTAAGGCACCTTCATCTTGGCGCCGGGCATCATCCGTTGGAACACACCATCCCTGTCCCACAACAGATGTTTGAGCGCTGCAGCGATGTGAAGCGCGATCAACGCCGCGAAGACGAGCGCAAGTATCCGATGCACGGTGGCGAAATCGCCGCGCAGCGCCGCGTCCTCCCATCCCCAGTGGGGTAGCGGAATGCCAAAGAGCTTGGGGCCATACTTGCTGAAGGAGGAGGTGAGATAGCCGGCAGCCGTCATCAGCACCATGAGGACGTAGAACAGGTGGTGGTTGAGGACGGCCGCTCGCCGCTCCCACTTCGGCATCGTGGTGGGCAGCGGTGGTGCGTCGTGCCGTAGACGCCAGACGATCAGCGCCCCCATGAAGAGCGCCCCGACGATGCCGAGCGACTTGTGCAGGTTGAAGAAGAAGGCCCGCTCGGGGGTGTTCCTCGGGATGTCGACCATGGTCCAGCCGCTCGCCAGCAAGGCGATGACCAGCAGTGCCACGATCCAGTGCAGGATCACCGCCCTCCGCGGATAGCGGACGGGCGGCGGCGTACCGACAGGGCGCGTGTCTCCGGTACTCATCGGACGACCACACCCCAGGGAAGTTCGCCGACCGGGATGTCATGGAGCTTCTGGTTGCTCTCCGTGTCGATCACCGACACCGAATTGGAGCGCCCGTTGGCCACGTAGAGCTTCCTACCATCCGGCGTCAGTGCCATGTTCCACGGGCGCTTCCCGACGGCGACCGTGGCCACGACCGCATTGCTCCCCGTATCGATCACCGAGACAGTGCCGTCCTTGCCGTTGGAGATGTAGGCTCGCTTGCCGTCGGGACGGATGGCCACGCCGTTCGAAAAGGTGCCGGCCTTGATCGTGGCAATGGCCTTCTGCGCCTTCACGTCGATGGCGTACACCGTGCTTGCCACCTCGGAAGCGACGTAGGCGCGGCTGCCGTCGGGCAGGAAACCGATGCCGCGGGGCCGGGTGCCGACAAGAATTGACCCTACCTGTTCGCGCTTCGCCACATCGACCACATCGACCTGATCCGCCTCTTCGGCGCTGACATAAAGCCACTGGCCATCCGGGCTGAAGACCGCATGCTCCGGGTTCTTGCCACGGGTGCGAACGCTGAATTCCTTTTGCAGGGTGGCGGAATTGATGAACGCCACGCTGTTGCTGACCTCGACTGCCGCGACCACCCACTTGCCGTCCGGGGAGAGGCTCACGCCCTCCGGCGATTCGCCCAGGTCCACCTTGCCGACCACGGCGCGCTTTTCCAGGTCGATGACCAGAAGCGCGCTGTCCGGCTGGTCGCTGACGAAGAGTCGCTTCCCGTCGGCACTGACGGCCAGTCCCCGCGGCTTGCTCCCGGCCTTGATTTCCGCCACGACGGTGTCCGTGGCGGTATCTATGACCGACACCGTGCCGCTTTTCTCGTTGGGCACGTAGGCCATCGGCGCGGCCAGCGCGACCGAACCCGACAGCATGACGCCGGCCAGCACTGCCAATCCTTGTTTATGTATTTTCATACCAATCTCCTCGGTGAGTTTCTTTCCGTTGACAAAATGTACCTCGACAAACCTGCTTGCTGTGTTGACCGGTCACCGAAGCTCACCGGATCTCCACCGCCCGCTCAATCTCGCTTACAGAAACCCAACCCGCCTCGGGCTGCCCCGTGTGCGCTGCCTGGGAGATGAGATCCATCAGCGTATCCCCCAGATCGTCCGAGCACAGTAGTTCCAGCTTGTATTCTTGGACGACGGCTTCGGCGAGGTCCATCGAAAAGTGCTGCTGGGTCGGGTCGGCATCGGCCAGCGGCCGTTGCACCCGGGAAACCGTGACGTTGTAACAGCCGGCGCCCGCGCCCGCATTGCACAGCCCCGAATCACGCAATGCCTCCAGCACATCGGCGATGCGGTGTTGGCGGATGAATGCCTTGATCTCTTTCATATCGTTCTCCAAGCGGCGGCCCCGACAGACACGGAGCCGCCGCAATCAGGTCAGGTTGATGTCTGGTTACGCTCCCGCCGGCCCTCCGCCCACTCGTACATGAGCGGGAGCAGGAGCAGGGTCAGCGCCGTAGAGGTGAATAAGCCACCCACCACCACGGTGGCCAGGGGCCGCTGGGTCTCGGCACCCACCCCTTGCGAGAGCAGCATGGGGATCAGTCCCAGGATGGCGACCGAAGCCGTCATCAACACCGGACGCAGGCGCAAGGCGGCCCCCTGGCGCACCGCCTCCCGGATCGAGAGTCCCCGCCGTCGCTGGTCATTGAGGAAGGAGACCAGCACGATGCCGTTGAGCATGGCCACGCCGAATACGGCGATGAAGCCGATGGCCGAGGGTACCGAAACGTATTGGCCAGTGAGGGCGAGTCCCAAGACACCGCCGATGACGGCAAAGGGCACGTTGGCGATGATCAGCGTCGCATGGGTGAGCGAGTTGAAGGCCGTATAGAGCAGGATAAAGATCAGCCCGATGGTCAGCGGCACGATCAGCGCCAGCCGGGCCAAGGCCCGCTGCTGGTTCTCGAAGGCGCCGCCCCATTCGGTCCAGTAGCCGGCTGGCAGTTTCACCTGCTCCCGCAGCTTCGCCCCTGCCTCCTGCACGAAACCGTCCACGTCCCGGCCTTTCACGTCCATCTGGATCACCGCATAGCGCTGCAACTGCTCGCGCCGCACGAAGGAATAGCCCTCGTCGGTCTCCACCGTCGCCACCCGGGAGAGCGGCACCAGCGCCCCGGCCTGGGTGCGGATCGGGATGTCGGCAATGGCCTGCGGGCTGTCGCGGAAGGCGGCATCGAGCCGAACCTGGAGGTCGAAGCGCTTGACGCCGTCAATCACGGTCGACACGGTCTTGCCGCCGATGCCGGCCTGCACCACTTCAAGGATTTCATCGGCGTTGATCCCATAGCGGGCCGCCTCGTCGCGGTTCACCTTGATGACCATCTGCGGCTTGCCTTTGTTCGCTTCCAGTGACAGGTCCGCAGCGCCGGGCACCGTGCTCAGCACGGTCTTCATCTGGCCGGCCAACCGATCGAGCGCGGCCAGGTCCTCGCCATAGATCTTGAGGGCCAGGGTCGCCCGCACGCCGGAGATGAGCTCCTCGACCCGCATCTGGATCGGCTGGGTGGCGCCGAAGACGACGGTCGGGATGGCCTTTTCCAGGGATTCCTGCATTTCGTGGGCGAGTTCTGGCATTGACATGCGTCGAGGCCACTCGCTCTCCGGCTTCGTATCTACCAGCACTTCCATGTAATTCACGTCGGCGGTCTCGCCCTTTTCGGCGCGGCCGATGGTGGCCAGGGTGGAGGTGACCTGGGGAAAGCCTTGCTTGAGCGCGGCGTCAAATCGTTTCGCCACGGCCAGGCTCTCCTCCAGCGAGGTGGACGGAATGCCGGTCACCCGAAAGATCAGTGTGCCTTCCTGCAGGGTCGGCATGAACTCCTTGCCGAGGAACGGGAAGACGGCGAGCGCTACCGCCAGCAGCGCCAGGGCGCCGCCGATCACTGGCTTCTTGTGGTCCAGCGCCCAGTCCAGCATCGGCAGATAGAAGCGCTTGGCGTGGCGCAGGATGAAGGTATCCTTCTCTTCCTTCGGCTTCAGGATCAGCGCTGCCAGCACCGGCACCAGGGTGAGCGTCAAGACAAGGGAACCCACCATGGCGAAGGCGATGGTGAGCGCCATGGGCTTGAAGAGCTTGCCTTCCAGGCCGGTGAGCGAAAAGAGCGGCAGGAAGACCACGATGATGATGAGAATGGCGAAGGCGATCGGATTGATCACCTCCCGCGCCGCCTCTAGCATCACGTGGGTCTTATTGACGGCTCTGCCGGTCTGGTGGGAGAGGAGGCGGAAACTGTTCTCCACCATGACCACCGCCCCATCCACCATCATGCCGATACCGATGGCGAGCCCGGCCAGGGACATCAGGTTGGCGGACATGCCGAAGGACTGCATCAGGATGAAAGCGATGAGCATGGCGAGCGGCAGCGTCACGACCACGACCACGGCCGAACGGATCTCCCCGAGAAACAGGAAAAGGACAATCGCCACCAGGATGGACCCTTCCAGGAGGGCATTTTCGGCAGTTTTTAGCGCCTTCTCAACCAGTTCTGTGCGGTCGTACTCAGGGGTAATGGTGACACCTGCCGGCAGGGCCTGCTGGGCCACCTTAAGCTTGGCCTTCACCGCATCCACCACATTCTTGGCATTCTCGTTGATGCGAGCCAGGGCCTGCCCCAGCACCACTTCCCGGCCATCCTTGGTGACGGCGCCGAATCGCAGGCTGGGGGCTTCCTTCACTTCGGCCACGTCACGCACATAGACGGGCGCTCCCTCGTGTTGGGTGATCACGACATTGCCGATGTCGCGGGTGCCGGCCACCAACCCCAGGCCGCGCACCAGATACTGCTCCTGCCCGAGATTCACGTATTGACCGCCCACCTGGCGATTGTTGGCGGCCAGGGCCTCCATCACCGCCTTGAAGGTCAAGCCGTACTTGATCAGCTTCTGGGGCTGGATGAGCACCTGGAACTGCTTTTCGTCGCCGCCCCAGGAAGTCACGTCATCCACGCCGGGGGCGGTGCGCAGCATGAGCCGCACGCCCCAGTCCTGCAGGGTGCGCAGGTCCATGGTGGAGAGCTTCCGGTCGGCGGACTCGACGGTGTACCAGAACACCTGCCCCAGTCCCGAGGTGTTCGGTCCCAGGGCCGGCTCGCCATAGCCTTCGGGAATCCGTTCCCGGGCTTCGAGGAGCTTTTCCCCAACCAGGCGGCGGGCAAAGTAGATGTCCACGTTGTCCTTGAAATAGACGCTGACGTAGGAGAGCCCGAACAGCGACACCGAGCGGATTTCCTCGACGCCGGGCAGGCCAGCCACCGAAGTCTCCACCGGGAACGTCAGGAGCTTTTCCACGTCCTCGGCCGCCAGCCCCGGTGATTCCGTATAGATATTGACCTGCACCGGCGTCACGTCCGGGAAGGCATCCACCGGAACGGTCCGGAACGCTTGCACGCCGAAGGCCACGACGAGCAGAAAGCCCACCAGGACCAAGACCTTATAGCGCAGCGAAATATCGACAATGGTATTGAGCATGGCGGATCCTCAGTCTGCGTCGCCGATTTGCGACTTGAGGAGCCGCGCCTTCAGCGCATAGGCGCCGGCCACCACCACCGACTCGCCGGGCTTGATGCCGCCCCGGATAACAACGCGGCTTCCGACTTTCTCGCCCAGTTCGACGGCACGAGGCTCAAAGCCCCCTTCCTCGCTGACAAATGCCATGGGCTGGCCGTTTACCAGCAGCACCGCCGACTGCGGCAAAGTCAGGGCCGAGGTCGTTCCCCCGGTGGCAATGGCGGCGGTAGCGAACATCTCGGGCTTCAAACGCCGGTCTGGATTGGGCATTTCCACCCGAGCCGGCACAGCCCGGGTCTCCTTATCAACCGTGCTGCTGATGTAGGTGAGCCGTCCCTGGAAGGTTTCCTCCGGATAGGCACTCACCGTCACAATCGCCCGGGCACCCAAGCGCACCCGGCTCAAATCCTTTTCGAAAAGGTTGGCTTCGATCCACAGGGTCGAGAGGTCGGCAACTGTGAAGAGGCTCTTGTCCGGCTGTGCCAGTTCGCCCACCACCGCACGCTTCTCGATGACCGTGCCGGCGAAGGGAGCCCGCAGCGGGAAAAGCGAGGTCGGCCCCTGGTCCGAGTCCCGGTGCTCCCCGTCCAGGAGCCGCAGCCGGTCATCGGCGGCGCGCCAGGCGGCGCGTGCCTTCTCGTATTCGCTCCGGGCCCGCAGATAGTCCTTCTCGGGAATGATCTCATCGACCTTGAGTTTTTCCGCCCGCTCGAAATCGGCCTTGGTCAGGGCAAACTGGCTTTGGGCCTGGCGATAGGCGGAATGAGCCTCGCCCAGCTCAAGGCTGTCCAGGACAGCCAATGCCTGCCCGACCTTCACGCTGTCGCCCAGATTGGCGACGCTCTTGGCCACTCGCGCCGACACCCGGGGCGCGACGTGGGCAATCCGGTCCTGATTGGCGCGGATGGTAGCGGTAAGGACCACCTGGTCCGCCACGGGTTTCATCTCCAGGTCTTCGACCTGGATACCCGCCGTCTCGATTTCCTCGGCGGACAGCCTCAGCAGCCCGGCCTCGCCCGCTTCGTTGGACTCCTTTTCAGCATTTTCCTTCTCGCCCGCTTCCTGGCTTGAAGCGGCTTTTCCCTTGGCGGGTGGCGTAACCTTGGCCTGATCCGGCGGGGCATCGGGTTGATTACAGGCTGCCAGTGCGATGGCGCTGGTGAGGAGGGCGAGCCAAGCGGCGCGCCGGAGGGAAAGCGTTGGCATGGAAAGCACCCGGGAAGAAGTTTTATTGAGGGACATTGGCGCCTGCGGTCTCATTGCTCTTCTCCCGCAGCCGGCCAACCGGCCGCCGCTTCGAGGGCGATGGTGCTCAGCCGCAAGTCGCTGCGGGCTTCGATCAGGTCACGGCGCCCATCCAGCACCTGGCGGTTGACCACGATGAGTTGAAGGAGGCCGATCTCGCCGGCGCGATAGGAGGTGGCCGACAGGCGCTGATTCTGGTCGAGGCTGGTCAGCACGTTGTCTTCCAGGCGCTTTACTCGCGCCCGCAGGCTTTCGACGTTGCGCCACAGGGCACGCACCAGGGCCGGCACATCGCGGTCCGCGGCCTGCCGCTCGATCTGCGCCTGGGTGAGTTCGGTCGTTGCCCGGCCGATGCCTGCCGCATTGCGGCGAAAGAGCGGCAGTGGCAACGACAGGCTGACGCCGACCAGCTTTTCCCGGGCCTCGCCGGGTCCTTCCCTTCCCACGTTGACCCCGACAGTAATGTCCGGATAGACCGCTGCCCGCTCCAGGCCGAGACGCTTGGCCGCCGCTGCTTCCCGCAATGCCAAGGCGCGCAATTGGGGCCGCTGGCCGGCCGTGGCGAGCAGTTCCTCCAGTGAGTATCTTGGGGTCGCCGGCATCAAATTACCGGCGACCTCGGGTAGGTGATCGGGTACCAATTGCAGGGCGCTGCCCAACTCCACCCGGGCCTCGGTAAGCTGTTCGTGCAGGGCGGCCAGTTGGTTGCGGCCGCGCTCGGCTTCGACGATGGCGAGGTTGCCGTCCAGGCGGCTGTCCTCTCCCGCCGCCACCCGCTTGCGAACCGCAGCTGCGGCATCCTCGACGAGCTTCAGTGCCTCCGCTTCAGTGGCGATGCGCATCTGCAGCGCCAACACTCGTACGAAACGTTGTTCGATCTCGGCACGCACCTGACGACGAGTCTCCTGCAGTGTGGCCTGGAGCCCGGCCAGCTCCTGAGTGGCGGCTTCGCGCCGGTAACCGGGCTGGCCGGCGACTTCGAAGGTCTGTGCGAGCCCCGCACTCCAGTCGCGCTGCTTTTCGGTGGCAAGGCCGGGCTGCGGAACCGATCGCCGCAGCCGTTCGGCGGAAAACTCCGGATTGTTCCAGAGGAGACTGCGGGCATCAGCCAGTTCACCCTCCGCAGCCAAAAGCCTCGCTTGCGTGCTGCGCAGGGTCGGATTGGCGGCTTCGGCGAGGCGCCACGCTTCTTCGAGAGTCAGGGCAGTGGCCGCTTGGGCCGACGCCAGAGGGAGAGCCAGGGCAACACATGCCCCAGCCACAATGCCGACAGCGCGCCGCCAGGGGCGCACCACAGCCAAAGTGCTGCAAAACCACATAAGACAAAACCTTTCAAGCGCTGGCCGGCGCGCAGGACGCCAGCCGTGAATCAAAACGAGCGATGGGATTCAGGCTTGAAAGACGGTTCGAGGAGGGCGATAGGGCCCTTCGCTTGGACGGGTCGGGATCCTCGCACTGCCCGGCACTCTCGTGTGCTCTTGGGGGGTGAAGTGAATCGGGGAGAACGCCGCAGGACTGTACTCGGTCCCGGTCAGATGGGATTGTGCGTGGCAGCCCTGATTGCAATGCTGGTCGGCCAAACCCGGATCTGGCAATTCACCCTGGGAGGGAAAAAAGTGGGCGATCTCATCCGACAACGCATCTGTAGTCGCTTCCGCCCCATAGCTCCACAGCGACGTACTGACCAGGCAGAAGGCCAGCAGCATCGCAATGATCAAGCGGAAACGTGGATGGCGGAACATGGCTGAGAATTATTCTTATCGTGACAACCTGTGTCAATCGACCTTCATGTCGATCATCTTTTCAATCGGCGGGTAGCAGACCCCCAACTTCTCGTTGCACCCTTGATAGGATGCGTACAGGGTGAACGCCTTGGCCTTGGGAGAGCGCTCCAGAGTAATTTCAGCAACAACGGGGGCTTTATAGACCTCGATTGGTCCAAAAAATGGATCATTCTTCATCTCGCCCACCGGCAGCTTGACTTCCTTGATCATGACGCCGCTGGCGTTCCTGAGGGCAAAGCGAACCTTGTTCTTGTAAAGGTAGTGCTTCTTTGCAGGAACGATCTCTGCTACCACCGTGTCGGCACGCTTGAGCGACGCCTTAAGGCGGAAGGCCTCATCGGGCGGCAGAGGCTCTTCGGCGGCCAAAGCGGGATGGAACGCACCGACCAACATCAAAGCAAACAAGGCAAGACGGGCCAGCAGGGAGAAAAGGTGTCGAGTCAATTCGGGTTCCTCGTTGTAGCAAAGGGCAAAGGGTTGCATCCTGGACCTCATACGTTGTCTGTTTCTACTGGGGGTATCTCCGCTTGGTCAGGCCCCAGTGCCATTCCTGCCAGGAGGATAAGGACGCTTAGGCAAAGCGCCGTGTCGGCGAGATTGAAGGCCGGCCAGTGCCAGCCGCCGGCATGGAGGTCCAGATAATCGACGACAGCGCCCCGGGTCACGCGATCTATCAGGTTTCCCAAGGCGCCGCCCAAGAGCAGGCCGTATCCCCAGCCTTCCCACCGGTTTGCGACGCCTTGCAGCAACCGGAAGGCCAGCACGCCCGAAACCGCCGAGGCCAGGGCAATGAAAACATAGCGCTGCCAGCCCCCGGCGCCGGCCAACAGGCTGAAGGCCGCCCCGTCATTCAGCAGGTGGACGAGGTTGAAAAATGGCATCACGGCTTCACTGGCCCCCAAGGGAAACTGAGTGGCAATCCACCCCTTGATGCCTTGGTCGGCCAAGACAATGGCCGCGGCCAGCACTAACCAGCGCCGCCGGCCGCAGAGATGGCGTTCCCGGCGCATCATTTGCGCAGCAGCCGCAAACCATTAGCCACCACCAGCAAGCTCGCGCCCATATCGGCAAAGACTGCCATCCACATAGTCGCGTTGCCAAACAGCGCCAGTCCGAGAAAAATCGCCTTGATTCCCAAGGCCACCCCGATGTTCTGCCAGAGCACAGCATGGGTCCGACGCGACAGCCGAATGGTTTCCGGGATACGCCGCAGGTCATCATTCATGATCACCACGTCGGCTGCTTCCATGGCCGTGTCGGTCCCGGCGGCACCCATGGCCACGCCAATATCGGCCCTGGCCAGGGCCGGTGCATCGTTGATGCCATCGCCCGTCATGGCGGTTGGGCCGTAGCGGCCTTGCAATTCCTCGATGGCCGCCAGTTTATCCTCGGGCAGTAGGTTGCCCCGTGCGTCGTCGATACCGGCTTGCTGGGCAATACTACTGGCGGTCGCCACGTTGTCGCCGGTCAGCATCACTGAGACGACACCTAGGCGATGCAGGTCGGCCACGGCCTCCCGTGAGCTTTCCTTGATCGTGTCCGCCACCGCAAAGATAGCCAGTACCCGATCCTCAATAGCGAGCAGGGTCACGGTCCGCCCCTGATTCTCATGGATGGCCAGTCGCGCCTCTATCTCCGGGCCGCACAGGCGCCGATCTTCGATCAAGCGGTGGTTGCCGAGGATGAGTTTGCGGCCATCCAGTCGGGCCTCGATGCCCCGTCCGGGGAGCGCGGTGAAATCCGTCAATCCGTTTTCCGGCAGGGCAAGTCCGGCAGCAATGGCCTTCGAGACCGGGTGATCCGAATGGCCGGCCAGGCTGGCCGCCCAGGAAAGAATCCTCGATTCAGGTTCGGCGGCCGACAGCACTTCCGTGGCGACCAGTCGAGGTTTGCCTTCGGTGATGGTGCCGGTCTTGTCCAGGGCGATGGCGCGCAGCTTGCGGGCCTCTTCCAGATAGACGCCGCCCTTGATCAGGATGCCACGCCTGGCCGCCGAGGCTAAGCCGCTGACCACCGTAACCGGCGTGGCGATGACCAAGGCGCACGGGCAGGCGATGACCAGCAGCACCAGCGCCTTGTAGAGCGCCTGCAGCCAGGTCCAGGCGAATAGCCAGGGGCCAAGTGCGGCCACCGCCACCGCGATGGCGAAGATGCTCGGGGTATAGAGGGCGGCAAACCGGTCCACGAAGCGCTGGGTTGGTGCTCGCGTGCCCTGTGCCTGTTCGACGGCGTGGATGATGCGCGCCAGCGTGGTGTTGTCGGCGGCCGCCGTCACCTCGAACTCCAGGGTACCCGTTTCGTTGATGGTGCCGGCAAAGACAAGATCGCCCACCGTTTTGTCCACCGGAATGCTTTCACCCGTCACCGGCGCCTGGTTCACCGCGCTGCTACCTGCCGTGACTCGGCCATCCAAAGGAATACGGGCGCCGGGTTTGACCCGGGCAACGCTGCCAAGGAGGACGTTTGCGGCCGGCATTTCTCCCCAAGTGCCGTCATCGTGGCGAACCTCGGCAGTTTCTGGCGTCAGGGCGAGCAGTCCCTTGATGGCATTACGTGCCCGATCCACGGAACGGCCCTCGATCAATTCGGCGATGGCGTAGAGCGCCATGACCATTGCCGCCTCTGGCCATTGGCCAATCAGGAAAGCACCGGTCACGGCGACCCCCATCAGGGCGTTCATGTTCAGTTGCCCCCGGCGCAGCGCCGCCAGTCCCTTGCGATAGGTTGAAGTGCCGGAAAACCCAATGGCGACGGCGGCCAAGGCCATCCCAACCCCCTTGAACGGCAGCGTGTCAGGGGCGAAAAAGTCGAGACCTTCGGCGGCAATGGCCAGCCCGAGCGAAAGCAGCGCCTTGCCGAGATCGCCGAAACCGGACGGAGAAGTCGATTCCCCCGTTGCTTTCACAGCTTGAATCTCGAAACCCAACTTGCGGATGGCGGCCAGCGCAGCTTCCTGAATGGATGATGGAGCCTCCATAGTCAGGGTCCGGGCTGCGAGTTCGAAGCGTAGCGAGCGGATGCCGTCGATATCGGCCAGAGCCTTGCGAATGTCGTTTTCCTCGTTCGGGCAGTCCATGGCAGGAATCCGGAAAACACTCACGGTGCCGCTTGGATCAGGCGCGAACGATTGCGGTACTTCATCAGGGACTACGGTCATCGAGGTACAACTGCCTGAACAACTACAATGTCCGATGTCACTGGATGTTTGCTTGTCAGCATGAGTGGCCACGGCGATCTCCTGTTGGTTACTGCCATTTAAAACCTTTGAGTCGCTACAAGGTCAAGCGGCTACAATGAAAATCCTCAAGGAGAAAAGCATGCTGGAGTTTTTGAAGATTCTTGCCCTGTTCGTGATTACGGCATTGGCTGAAATCGTCGGTTGCTATTTGCCCTGGCTGGTGCTGACGCAGGGGCGCCCGCGCTGGCTATTGATCCCGGCTGCGGTGTCGCTGGCTCTTTTCGCCTGGCTGCTGACGCTGCATCCGGGTGCCGCCGGACGTATCTACGCGGCCTATGGCGGTGTTTATGTCGCCATTGCCTTGTTATGGCTTTGGCGGATTGATGGCAGAGCTGGCCGCGCTGAATGAACGGTCGGAGACCACGATGAAAATCAGTGAATTGGCGCGCTTGGCGGGAAGCAATGCCGAAACGATCCGCTATTACGAGCGTGAAGGTCTGCTACCGAAGGCCAGCCGCAGCGAAAGCAACTATCGCATCTACTCGGTTGCACATCTGGAACGGCTGACCTTCATCAGGCATTGCCGCAACCTCGACATGACGTTGGGCGAGATTCGCACCCTGCTGCGTTTCAAGGCGTCACCCGAGGAAAACTGCGGCGAGGTCAACCGCCTGCTGGATGACCACATCGAGCATGTTGTGCGGCGGATTGGCGAGCTTCAGGAATTGGAACGACAATTGCGCGATCTCCGAGGATGCTGCCCGGATGGCCGCCAGGCTGCTGCCTGCGGCATTCTTGAGGGATTATCGCAACCGCTTTTGGAAAAGGCATCAGGGAACCATGTTCCCGGCGTACATGAGTCGTTCGCAAGCAATACTGGCAAGTCTTGAAGGACCGTGAATGAGCCGGTTGATCCTCTCTACATTGCAGCATACGTCGCGTATTGGCGGGAGCAAAGTATTGCTCAGCGAATGGCAGGCTATAGTCGAACATCTGCCGCACGCTTCATCTCATAACGGAACCAACCCGATTCCCGGCCCGAAGGGATGTCTGTAGAACTCGAATCCATGCGGGTTTGCAGGCCGCTGCCAAGCCGTGAATTTATTGGAATCCGTATCACATAGCATGTCGCCTTTAGGCGTCTTCTCGAACGACCGCTTCGGTACAACGGCGTCTGACTCGAGGGGGGCGTGTGGTCTGCGAACGTCTTTAGGTGGCATTGCCCGTTTCTGTCCGCATTCATCAAGCACACCCCCTGACTTCCCTGGCGCTTGCGGGTGGCAATTCAGATCGCTGGCTTGAGCCCGGATAAGCCCTGCGCAATACTGCAAGGGCTTTCTGCGGACATCGCGTCTGCGCAGCCTTCATCGGCAACTCCGGTCGCCCTGAAGTCCAGCCCTGCTGGCGTCGCAGTCGTTACCTGCCTCGTGAGTCCCCGGCTTCCGTCGGGTCCGGCCATGTCCATGGCTGAGTGTCTTGTTCAGCCACCCGGCTGAACGCTGTGTCCTGCCGCGCGACCTTCGGGTCGATCGGCATCGAGCGAAGGCCCCGTTCGCAAGAACCGTGGGCCTTCATCCTGCACGTGCCGCCTGGCACGTCGCCGAGCCGCTCTGCCGT
>JAVBXM010000192.1 GCA_030824585.1 Phaeospirillum sp.
GCGTTCCACCCCCAGCCACAGGGTATGGGCCTGATGGCGGCTGCCGAACAGGCCCAGCCCGGCCAGCGTCAGGGCGAAGGGCGGCTCGGCCAGGGCGGCGAGATTGTGGTGGATTTCCTCGGCCAGGTCCTCGTCCGCCTCGCCGATGAAGCGCAGCGTCAGGTGCAGGTTGGCGGGCGGGCTCCAGCGGGCGCCGGGCAGGCCCTGCTGCAAGGTGGCGATGCGTGCGGTCAGGTCCTCGTCGAAGCCGATGCCGACAAACAGCCGGATCACGGTTTCGCCCCGGGCAGCAGGGTCAGCACACCGGTGAAGCCGTAGAGGTGGTCGTGGCTGATCTCGCCGTTGGCGAAGAAGCCGATCAGCGGGAAATCGCCCAGCACCTCGTGCAGCAGTTCCGGCTCGGCGTCGGGATGGCCGAACATGTGCTCGCCCCGCCCGGTGCACGACACGTAGAGACCGGCCCGGATGGGGCGGCCGTCCAGGCGTTCCTTCAGCCCGTTCAGCATGCGGCGCAGGTCGGTGCGGGCCGCGTTGGCGTCGCGGCGCACGAACATCAGCCTGCCGCCTTCCTCCACGTGGTCGCCGATGGCGATCCAGCCCTGGTTGGGATCAATGCCGATCAGGGTGCGGACCTGGTAATCAGGGCCGTCGGCTCCTTCCACCGGCAGGCCCACATGGATGTAGCCGGCGATGCGGCGCAGGTCGCGGGCCAGCAATTCGCCTACCTCCTCCTTCAACACCTCCAGGGCCGGGCGGCCGTCGATGGCCATCACCACGCCCTGCCAGGATTCGGTGACGGTGTGGATGCCGCCCAGCGGCGAGCAGCCCTGGGTCATGCCGGTCAGCACCTCGATCCCCGAGCCGAGCAGCACCCCGGCCAGCCCGCCATCGGTGGCGATGCCGGCCAACTGCGCCGCCGGGCCCAGGGCCGACATCAGCCCGCCGGCCAGGAAGCCCGCCTCGGCGGCCAGATCGATGATGGCCTGGGGCACCTCGGGGTCGCGCGGGTCGCCGTGCACCAGCCCGACGCAGGGGAAGTGGCGCCTGGTCCAGTCCCCGGCATCGCCGATGAACACGCGGAACTGATCAGGCGGCAGGCGGCCGACCATGGCGGCCACGGCGCCGTCGTCGCGGATCTCCCCTCCGTCCACGCACAGGCCGGGGACGACGCCGCCCACCCAATGCTCGATGCGGGTGGTCTCGCGCAGGAAGGTCAGCAGCGAGGACAGATTGGGGGCAAAGGCCTCGGTGGCGTAGAGGAAACCGAAATTGGCCTCGGGCGGCAACGGATTCAGGCGGTCGAGGCAGGCCTTGGCGGCGGTTCCCCAATGGTCGCCCTTGCCATGGGCGACGCGGAACGGGCTGAGGGTGGACACAGGGTCGGCGGTCATGGCTTTCCCCTTTCCAGCAGTTTGCGCACCGAGGGCAGGATGCGCTCGACGATCACCTCCACCCCCTTGGCATTGGGGTGCAGTCCGTCGGGCAGGCAAAGGCGGGGCTCGCCGGCCACGCCGTCCAGGAAGAAGGGATAGAATACCACGTCGTGCTCGGCGGCCAGACGCGAGAATACCGCCTTGAATTCGGCCTCGAAGTCCTTGCCGTAATTGGGCGGCGCCAGCATGCCGGCCAGCAGCACCGGTACCCCCGCCGCCTTGAGCCGCTTCAGGATGGACTCGAGATTGGCGTGGGTCACCCGGGGGTCGAGGCCGCGCAGGCCGTCATTGGCGCCCAGTTCGACGATGGCCAGGGTCGGCTTGGCGGCCAGCGCCCAGTCCAGCCGCGCCTTGCCCCCGGCGGTGGTGTCGCCCGACACGCCGGCATTGATCAGGCTGACCTCGCGGCCCTCGGCGCGCAGAGCCCGCTCCAGCCGGGCGGGAAAGGCCTCGTCGGGCGCCAGGCCGAAACCGGCGGTGAGCGAATCCCCCAGGGCCAGGATGCGGTTGGCGGTCGCCGCCTCGGCCAGGGTGATTCCTCCCAGCACATTGACAAGCACCAGGGCTGCCCCATATCGCAAGACCGTGCGTCGTTCCCGGTCTATCCTGCCTAATACGCCCCGATCATCCAAGAAAGTCGCCCTCGCATGCATCAGCGTCCCATCGCCGGCCTTCCCTTGGTTTCAATGGAGGCCGTCCACCTCAACTTGGCGAGCCTGGCCGGCGAGGTCAATGTCCTCGATGGCATCGACCTGCAGGTGGCGGCGGGCGAGACCCTGGGCGTGGTCGGGCCGTCGGGCTCGGGCAAGTCCACCCTGCTGATGGTGATGGCCGGGCTGGAACGCCCCAGTTCGGGCCGGGTGGCGGTGGCGGGCCAGGATTTCGCCGGCATGGACGAGGACGGGCTGGCCCGCTTCCGCCGCGATCACGTCGGCATCGTCTTTCAAAGCTTCCACCTGATTCCCACCATGACGGCGCTGGAGAACGTGGCGGTGCCCCTGGAACTGGCCGGCCATGCCGATCCGTTCGGGGCGGCGGCCGAGGAATTGGGCCGGGTCGGCCTGTCGCGGCGCCTTTCCCACTATCCCGGCCAGTTGTCGGGCGGCGAGCAGCAGCGGGTCGCCCTGGCGCGGGCCTTCGTGCCGCGTCCCAAGCTGCTGCTGGCCGACGAGCCCACCGGCAATCTGGACGGCACCACCGGACGGGCCGTGATGGATCTGCTGTTCGATCTCAACACCCGCTTCGGCACCGCCCTGGTGCTGGTCACCCACGACGATTCCCTGGCGGCCCGCTGCGGCCGGGTGGTCAGGGTCGAGGACGGGAAGATCAAGTCGTGATCAATCTGGCCGTCAAATTCGCCCGGCGGGAATTGCGCGGCGGGCTCAAGGGCTTCCGGGTGCTGGTGGCGTGTCTCGCCCTGGGCGTGGCGGCCATCGCCGGGGCGGGGTCCCTGCGCGCCGCCTTCGATGCCGCCTTGGCCGAGGACGCCCGCGCCCTGCTGGGCGGCGATCTCGACATCCGCCAGACCCACCAGCCTTTCGTCCCGGAGATGCTGGCGGCGCTGGCCGGAATGGGCAAGGTCACCGAGGGCGTCGAGATGCGGGCCATGGTCCAGGTGGACGGCAATGCGCGGCGCTCCCTGGTGGAACTGAAGGGCGTCGATGGGGCCTATCCCCTGGTGGGGAGGCTGGAGCTGACCCCCTCCCCAGCCCTCCCCCAGCAAAGC
>JAVBXM010000206.1 GCA_030824585.1 Phaeospirillum sp.
CTGCCGGGAAGCCGAAAATGACAGCCCTGGTCGCTTGCATGCGAAAGCTCCTCGTCATCCTCAACGCCATCGTCCGGGATGCTCGCGCATGGAACACTTGACGCGCAACACAGTCGCTTGGTGGTTTATCCGTCTTTTCCGCTTTCCGCCTTCCCGCACGGGTGGAATGCGGTTCAGCCCAAATCCGGCAAACTCCAAACCGCCATCACCGCGACAGGATGTCCCGCAGCCGGTCGGCCTGCCGGGAATCCACGGTGCGGGCGAACAGGATGTCCTCGGGGGTCGGGTTGCCGCCGTAATAGGCGGAGTTCCACGAATGGCGCGGCAGGATGCCCGCCCCGTCCAGGGTGGCGCCGCCATAAAGCCCGACGGCGCGCGAGAAGGCATAGATGTCGGCGCCCACGTTGGTGGTCGTGCTGGCCGAGGCGCCCGCGCCCACCACCGCCACCGCCACGCCGGCCTCGGCGCCGGCCTTGAACTGGTTTTCCACCACCGCCTTGAGGCCGCCCTCGTTCATGATGACGTAGACCGCCTCGGCGTCCTGCAGGCCGATCTGCAGCCCGACGCTGCCCGCCGCGATGGAATAGAAGGCCGGAGCGCTCCAGCGCCCCGACCCGTCGCGGGCCAGCAGCACGCCGGTGCCGTACTGGGCGCCCAGGATGAAGCCGCCCTTGACCAGATCGGGCACCACCAGCACGGCCCGCGCCCGGCCCAGCAGGTTGCCCATCTGCGAGCTGAAATTGGGGTCGCCGCGCAGGCGCTCGACCACGGTGACCGCCTTGCCCACCATCATGGTCTGGTCGGTGACCTGCTGGGCCGCGGCACCGCCGCCGAAGCATCCGGTGGCGAGAAGCAGCGCCACAAGGGCCAGGGCGATCAGTCTGGGCATGTCGGCCTCCGTCGAAAACCTCGTCCGTCCACTCCAACCACGGGGGTGGTTAGGATTCTGTTAACCCTTGCCCCTCCGCCCCAATGAGGGTAAGCCTGGAAACCTTCCAAAGGCGGAAGAAGGGGTGATGACCGATGTTCTCACTGATGGTCAACGGCGAGCGCCACAAGGTGGATGCCCAGCCCGACACCCCGCTGCTGTGGGTGCTGCGCGACCAGTTGGGCATGAACACGGTCCGCTACGGCTGCGGCCAGGGCCTGTGCGGCGCCTGCTCCATCCTGGTGGACGGCGAGCCGGCCCGGGCCTGCCAGATGCCGGTTTCCGAGATCAACGGCCGGCGCATCGTGACGCTTTCCGGCCTCAACGATGCCGTCTCCGCCCAATTGCGCGCCGCCTGGATCGAGCTTGACGTCCCCCAGTGCGGCTATTGCCAGTCGGGACAACTGATCAGCGCGGGCGTCCTGCTGCGCCGCAATCCCAATCCCGGCGACGGCGACATCGATTCCGCCATGAGCGGCAACCTCTGCCGCTGCGGTACCTATCAGCGCATCCGCGCCGCCATCCATCTGGCCGCCAGGCGGCTGCGGGGGGGATCATGAAGGGCGCCGCCACGGCGGGCGGCCTGAGCCGCCGGTCCTTCCTGGTCGCCACCGCCGGAACCGGGCTGGTCCTGGCGGTGGGCGACGCGCGCGCCGAGACCGGACCCGAAGCGGCGGGATGGCGGGCCAACGCCTTCGTCGCCATCGGCCCCGACGGACGGGTGACGGTGACGGTCAAGCATCTGGAAATGGGCCAGGGCGTCGCCACCGGCCTGCCGGTGCTGGTGGCCGAGGAACTGGAGGTCGACCCCGCCCAGGTGGTGGTCGAGTTCGCCCCCGCCGATTCCAGGCGCTACAATAACCTGTTCTGGGGGCCGAGCCAGGGCACCGGCGGCTCGACCGCCACCGCCAATTCCTGGGAGCAACTGCGCCTGGCCGGCGCCGCCGCCCGCGAAATGCTGGTCGAGGCGGCGGCGCGCGTCCTGCGGGTCGATGTGGGCGGCCTCGTCGCCGCCAATGGCGGAGTGGTCCACCAGCCCAGCGGCCGGCGCCTGTCCTATGGCGAGCTGGTGGCGGTGGCCGCCAGGCTGACCCCGCCCGCCGCGCCCCGGCTGAAAGCGCCGTCCGAGTTCCGGCTGATCGGCAAGGCCGGGGTGAAACGCACCGATTCCCGGATCAAGAGCGACGGTACCGCCCAGTTCGGCGGCGACATCCGCCTGCCGGGCATGCTTACCGCCCTGGTGGCCCGCCCGCCGGTCTGGGGCGCCCGGATCGAGTCCTATGACCGCAAGGCGGCCCTGGGCGTACCCGGCGTGGTCGCGGTGATCCCCATCTCGTCGGGCATCGCCGTGGCCGCCAGCTCGTTCTGGGCGGCGCACAAGGGGCGCGAGGCGCTCAAGCCCCGCTGGGTCGAACCGGCGGAGCGCGTCTCCACGGAATCCCTGCGCAGGACATGGACCGCCCTGCTGGACCAGCCGGGCAGCCCGGCCGCCACGCGCGGCGACGCCGACGCCGCCCTGGGGCAGGGGACGCAGCGCCTGGCCGCCACCTACGAGATGCCCCATCTCGCCCATGCCCCCATGGAACCGCTCAACTGCGTGGTGCGTCTCTCGCCGGCCAAGTGCGAGATCTGGGCCGGCTGCCAGTTCCAGACCTTCGATCAGGCCATGGCCGCCAAGGCCGCCGGGCTCAGGCCCGAGCAGGTGGAGATTCACACCCTGCTGGCCGGCGGCAGCTTCGGCCGGCGCGCCAATCCCGCCTCGGACTACATCGTCGAGGGCGTCGAGGTGGCCAAGGCGGTGAATGTCCCGGTGCGGCTGATGTGGACGCGCGAAGACGACATCGCCGGCGGCTGGTACCGCCCCATGGCCCTGCACGGTTTCGAGGCGTCCCTGGACGAGCGCGGATTGCCGCTCGCCTGGCGCCACCGCATCGCCTGCCAGTCCATCCTGGCCGGCGGCCCCTTCGCCGGCATGGTCAAGGGCGGCGTCGACCCGGTCTCGGTGGAGGGCGCCGCCAATCTGCCCTACGCCATCCCCAACCTGAAGGTGGACCTGCATTCGCCCAAGACGCCGGTTCCGGTGCTGTGGTGGCGCTCGGTGGGCTCCAGCCACACCGCCTTCGCCACCGAATGCTTCCTGGACGAGCTGGCCCGGGCGGGAGGCAAGGACCCGCTGGAGCTGCGCCGCGCCCTGCTGGCCGACCGGCCCCGCCACCTGGGCGTGCTGGAACTGGCGGCCGCCAAGGCCGGCTGGGGCGATCCGCTGCCGTCCGGCAGGGGACGCGGGCTGGCCGTGCACGAATCCTTCCACTCCTTCGTCGCCCAGGTGGTCGAGGTGAGCATCGGAGCCAAGGGCGAGATCAAGGTGGACCGCGTGGTCTGCGCCGTGGATTGCGGCATCGCCGTCACCCCCGACGTGGTCAGGGCCCAGATGGAGGGCGGCATCGCCTTCGCGCTGTCCGCTGCCCTGTTCGGCGAGATCACCCTAAAGGACGGCCGCGCCGAGCAATCCAACTTCCACGACTACCGCTGCCTGCGCATGGACGAGATGCCGGTGGTGGAGGTCCACATCGTGCCGTCTTCGGCCCCGCCCACCGGCGTGGGCGAGCCCGGCGTGCCGCCGCTGGCCCCCGCCCTGGCCAACGCCATCTTCGCCGCCACGGGCAAACGGCTCAGGAAGCTGCCCATCGGGGATCGGGTGTAGGGCGGGATGACAACCAGGGCCGGGCCGGCCGACCCCACCCCGACATGAACTTTTGTTCACCGTTCCCCCGTTCGACTCCGCTGGAAATGCGGCGGGAACGGCGCTAAGAAGAGGCGCCATGCATCGCTTTGCCAATCCCGCCCGATTCCTGCGTCTCGCCAAGGTGATCCTTCCCTGGTCGAACGCCATTGCCGTCCTCTGCCTGGGGAGCGGCCTCTACTTCGCCCTGTTCGGCTCGCCCGCCGACTATCAGCAGGGGGAAAGCGTGCGCATCATGTATGTGCACGTGCCGTCGGCCTGGATGGGCATGTTCTGCTACACCGCCATGGCGGTGTTCTCGGCCATGGCCCTGATCTGGAAACACCCGCTGGCCGATCTGCTGGCCAAGGCCACCGCCCCGGTGGGTGCCGCCTTCACCTTCCTGTGCCTGCTGACCGGTTCGCTGTGGGGCAAGCCCATGTGGGGCACCTGGTGGGCCTGGGACGCGCGGCTGACCAGCATGCTGATCCTGCTGTTCCTCTATCTCGGCTACATGGCCCTGGTGAACGCCTTCGACGATCCCGAGCGCGGCCACAAGGCCGCCGCCATCCTGGCCCTGGTCGGCGCCGTCAACGTGCCGGTGATCAAGTGGTCGGTGGATTGGTGGAACACGCTGCACCAGCCGGCCAGCGTGGTGAAGATGGGGGGGCCGGCCATCGATTCCTCCATGCTGGTTCCGCTGCTGCTGATGGCGGTTGGCTTCAAGGCCTACTGGATATCCATCCTGATCCTGCGCGGCCGCGCCGAGATCGCCGGCCAGAAGATCCGCGTCATCCGCATGGCGCAGATTCACGCCGCGTCGCAAGGGGAGTGACCAACGTCATGGAATCCTTCCAGGCTATGCTCCATATGGGCGGCTATGGCGGCTATGTGTGGTCCGCCTATGGCGTCGGCATCGCCGTGCTTGCCCTGGTGCTGGTGCTGTCGCTGACCTCGGCCCGCAAGGCCGAGGCCGAACTGGATGTGCTGCAGCAGGCCCGGCGGGCCCGGCGGGGCAAGGATTTGGGCGGCACGGATTCGGAGAGCCAAGAGTGACCCGCAAGCAACGCAGGCTTTATTTCGTCCTTCTCGGCATGCTGGCGCTCGGCGGCGCGGTGGCGCTGGTGCTGACCGCCATCTCTGACAGCCTGGTCTATTTCTATTCGCCCACCGACATCGTCACCCAGCGCATCCCGGAAGGCCGGCGCATGCGCATCGGCGGGCTGGTGGAGAACGATTCCCTGGTCAAGGACGGCAAGACCGTGACCTTCAAGGTCACCGACGTCACCAACGCCGTTCCGGTGAGCTATACCGGCGTGCTGCCCGACCTGTTCCGCGAGGGCCAGGGCGTGGTGGTCGAGGGCCGCATGGAAAAGGGCGGTCACTTCAAGGCCTCCGAGGTGCTGGCCAAGCACGACGAGAACTACATGCCCAAGGAAGTGGCCGACGCCCTGAAGAAGTCCGGCCAGTGGAACGACGGCAAGACGAAGTAGGGATCAAGGGTTTTGTCATCCCGAGCGAAGCCGAGGGATCTCATCCTGGCACTGCGGAGCGGGCGGAAATCCTTCGCTCCGCTCGGGATGACAGCCTGAGTTGTCGGGTCGCAGGAACGCAAGCGTAGCGAGGTTATCCCCATGATCGCCGAGATCGGCCATTTCGCCCTGGTGCTGGCATTGTGCGTCGCCGTGGTGCAGGCGGTTGTCCCGCTGATGGGCGCCCGGCGCGGAAACGCGGCCTGGATGAGCGTGGCCGGCCCCGCGGCCACCTTGCAGTTCCTGTTCATCGCCGTCGCCTTCGGGGCGCTGACCAACGCCTATGTCACCAGCGACTTCTCGGTGATGAACGTCGCCCAGAACAGCCACACCGACAAGCCCATGCTCTACAAGGTGGCCGGCGTGTGGGGCAACCACGAGGGTTCGCTGCTGCTGTGGATCACCATCTTGGCGCTGTTCGGCTTCGCGGTGACCCTGTTCGGCCGCAACCTGCCGCCGGGCCTCAAGTCCCGCGCCCTGGCGGTGCAGGCGACGATCGCCGTGGGCTTCCTGGCCTTCATCTTGCTGACCTCCAATCCCTTCGCCCGCCTGGAGCCGCCGCCCATCAACGGCCAGGGCCTCAACCCCATGCTGCAGGACCCGGGCCTGGCCTTCCATCCGCCCTTCCTCTATCTGGGCTATGTGGGCTTCTCCATGGCCTTCTCGTTCGCCATCGCCGCCTTGCTGGAGGGCCGGGTCGACGCCGCCTGGGCGCGGTGGGTGCGGCCATGGACCCTGGCCGCCTGGGTGTTCCTCACCTGCGGCATCATCTTGGGATCGTGGTGGGCCTATTACACCCTGGGCTGGGGCGGCTGGTGGTACTGGGACCCGGTGGAGAACGCCTCGTTCATGCCCTGGCTGGCCGGTACCGCCCTGCTGCATTCCGCCATCGTGGTGGAGAAGCGCGACGCGCTGAAAAGCTGGACCATCCTCTTGGCCATCGTCGCCTTCGGCCTGTCGCTGCTCGGCACCTTCCTGGTGCGCTCGGGCGTGCTGACCAGCGTGCACGCCTTCGCCACCGACCCGGCGCGCGGCGTGTTCATCCTGCTGCTGCTGTGCGCCGCGGTGGGCGGTTCGCTGGCGCTCTACGCCGCCCGCGCCCCCACCATGAAGATGGGCGGCCTGTTCTCGCCCATCTCGCGGGAAGGCGCCCTGCTGCTCAACAACGTGCTGATGGCCACCGGCGCCGCCACCGTGCTGCTGGGCACCCTCTATCCGCTGATCGCCGATGCCCTGAACCTGGGCAAGGTGTCGGTGGGCCCGCCCTTCTTCAACGCGGTGTTCCTGCCGCTGATGGCGCCCATGGTGCTGGTGATGGCCGCCGCCCCCATGCTGTCGTGGAAACGCGGCGACATCGCCGGCGTGCTCGGCCGGCTCAAGTTCATCGGCGCCCTGGCGCTGGGGGCCGCCATGCTGGTGTGGTTCCTCCAGGGCGGCTCGGCCGGTCCGTGGTGGACCGGTGCCGGCTTCGCCCTGGCGGTGTGGCTGGGCCTCGGCACCCTGTGGGACATGGCCGAGCGCATCGGCCTGTTCTCGCGGCCCGGCCAGGCCCTGTCGCGCGCCGCCAAGCTGCCCAATTCGGCCTGGGGCATGCTGCTGGCCCATTTCGGGCTGGCGGTGTTCATCGTCGGCCTGACCGCCTCGTCGGCCTGGACCACCGAGCACATCCAGACCCAGAAGGTGGGGGAGACCGTCGACGTCAGCGGCTACGGCGTCACCCTGAAGTCGGTGGACGAGGTCCCCGGCCCCAATTACACCGCCACGCGGGCCACCTTCGAGATTTCCAAGGGCGGCTCGGTGATCGGCGTGATGGCCCCGGAAAAGCGCATGTACCGCCAGCCGCCGCGCCCCACCACCACGGCGGCCATCCGCTCGGGGATAACCGGCGACCTCTACGTGGTGATCGGCGACCCCGATCCCAACAAGGGCGGCTGGGTGACGCGGCTGTACTTCAATCCCTGCATTCCCTGGCTGTGGGCCGGCGGGCTGCTGCTGATCGTCGGCGGGCTGATCTCGCTGGCCGACCGCCGCCACCGGGTGGGCGCCCCGGCGCGGGCCGCCAACGCCGCCGCCAAGGCCTGAGGAGAGAGACCGCATGCGCCGCTTCCTCTATGTCCTGCCGGTGGTGGTGTTCACCGTGCTGGCCCTGTTCTTCCTCAAGGGCCTGACGCTGAACCCGCGCGACATCCCCTCGGTGCTGATCGACCGCCCGGTGCCGGAGATGAGCCTTGCCCCCCTGCCGGGACGCGGCGAGAGTTCCGGCCTGTCCACCAAGGACCTCAAGGGCAGGGTGTCCCTGGTCAACATCTACGGCTCGTGGTGCATTTCCTGCGTGCAGGAGCATCCGGTGCTGATGGAGATCAAGCGCCGGGGCGACGTGCCCATCCACGCCGTCGACTGGCGCGACGATCCCGTCCTGGGCGCCGCCTGGCTGAAAAAGAACGGCGACCCCTACGAGCGGGTGGGCGTCGACCCGCCGCCCGGCCGCACCGCCGTCGATTTCGGCGTCACCGGCGCGCCCGAGAGCTTCATCGTCGATAAGGCCGGGGTCATCCGCTACAAGCATGTGGGTCCCATCTCCATGGAGATCTGGACCAAGACGCTGCTGCCCATCATCCGGGAGCTGGAGAAGCGATGACCCTAACTTGTCATCCCGAACGCAGTGAGGGATCTCCGCTTGGCACCTCATTTCCGATCCTGCGCCGCCTGGGCAGAATGAGATCCCTCGGCTTCGCTCGGGATGACGGGCGGATTGCCGCTGTTTTCGTCGCCGCCCTCCTCGTCCTGTCCGCCCCGGCCTGGGCCGTCAATCCCGACGAGATGCTGAAGGACCCGGCCCAGGAGCACCGTGCCCGCGAACTGGGCAAGGACCTGCGCTGCCTGGTCTGCCAGAACCAGTCCATCGACGATTCCGACGCCGACCTGGCCAAGGACCTGCGGGTCATCGTGCGCGAGCGCATCGCCAAGGGCGACAGCGATGATCAGGTCCGCAAGTTCGTGGTCGACCGCTACGGCGATTACGTGCTGCTGAAGCCGCCGTTCAAGATGTCGACCCTGGCCCTGTGGCTGGGACCGCTGGCCCTGTTCCTGGGCGCCCTGTGGGCGGTGCTGGCCTTCTATCGCCGCCGTCCGGCGGAAAAGGCCGCGCCGCCGCCGCCGCCGCTGTCGGCCGAGGAACAGCGCAGGCTGGACAAGTTGTTGAAGGAGAGCGAGCGGTGATCTGGATCGTCTTCGCCGCCATGGTGGTCCTGGCGCTGCTGGTGCTGCTGCGCCCGCTGATCGCCACCTCCGCCGTGGCCGCCGCCCGTTCGGAATACGACCTGATGGTCTACAAGGACCAGTTGGGCGAGATCGCCCGCGACGTGGAGCGCGGCCTGCTGTCCCCGGCCCAGGCCGATGCGGCCCGCACCGAGATTCAGCGCCGCATGCTGGCCGCCGCCGACGGCGACAAGGGAGCCAAGGCCAGCATCGCCAAGGCGGGCAAGGCCGTTCCCATCGTCATCGGCCTGTTGCTGCCGCTGCTGGCGATCATGGTCTACCTGCCGCTGGGTGCCCCGGAACTGCCCGACCGCCCCTATGCGGGGCGCGCCGCCCAGATCAATGAGATGAAGGAAAAGACCGCCACCATCCAGGCCATGGTCACCCGCCTGGCCGAGCGGCTGAAGCAGGATCCGTCGGACGGCAAGGGCTGGGTCATGCTGGGCCGCTCGTACCGGGCACTGGGCCTGGCCGACGAGGCCAAGGACGCCTATCGCAACGCCGTCACCCTGCTGCCCGGCGACGCCCAGTCGCGGATCGAGCTGGCCATCATGCTGCTGGAAGAGGCCGACAACGACGCCCTGCCCGACGAGGCCATCACCCGGCTGGAGGAAGTGCTGGCCATCAATGCCGACCAGCCCGACGCGCTCTACTTCACCGGCCTCGCCGCCGCCATGAAGGGTGACACCGCCCGCGCCAAGGTTCGCTGGAACCGCCTGCTGATGGTCCTGCCCGCCGAGTCTCCCGCCAGGGGACAGGTGGAAAAGGACATGGCGCGGCTGGGCGGCTGATACGGATTTTCTATTCCAGCGCCTGCCGCAGCGCGGCGGCGCTGGCCCAGGGGGCGAGCACCAGGGCGGCGGCCAGCATGGCCGACAGGATCAGCAGATGCGGCTTGGCCGACATGCCCTGCACGGCGGCGTCGATGGCCCCCACCCCGAAGATCAGCACCGGCACATAGAGCGGCAGGATCAGCAGCGACAGCAGCACGCCGCCGCGGCGCGCCCCCAGTACCAGGGCGGCGCCGATGCCGCCGACCAGCGACAGCACCGGGGTGCCCAGCGCCATGGCGGCCAGCAGGGTGAGGAAGCCGTCCTCGTGCATGTGCAGCAGCACGGCCAGCACCGGCGCGGCGACCATCAGCGGCAGGCCGGTGGTCAGCCAGTGGGCCAGCATCTTGGCCGCCACCACCATGCCCAGCGGCGCCGGGGTCAGCACCAGCAGTTCAAGCGAGCCGTCCTCGTAATCGGCCTGGAACAGCCGGTCCAGCGACAGCATGGAGGCCAAGAGCGCGGTGACCATCAGCACGCCGGCCGAGACGCGCTCGAGCACGTTGGCTTCCGGCCCGATGCCGAAGGGGAACAGCACCACGGTCAGCACGAAGAAGGTCACCACCATGACGCTGTCCGAACCCTGGCGCAGCGCCAGACGCAGGTCGCGGCGGACGACTTCAAGGAAGCGGTTCATATTTCTTGCCCCTCAATCGCCGGGCGCGGGCCACGCATGCGCAGGCGTGCAATAGGAACATGCCGGCAAAGCCGGCGGCCCGCTTGGCTCTCGCGCCACAAGGCGCGCGCGCTCAACGCGCCACCTCCGAGCCGCCGGCCAAGGCCGCCGGCTCGTCGAATTCCTCCGCCACGGAAAAGCGGTCCAGATGCAGTTCGGCGGCCCCCGGCATATGGATGTCGGCATGGGTGGACAGCACCACCATGCCGCCTGCCGCCCGGTGTTCGGCCAGCACGTCTTCCAGGACCTTGATGGAGGCCTTGTCCAGCGCCGTGGTCGGCTCGTCCAGCAGCCACAGCGGGCTGGGTGCCGCCAGCAGGCGGGCCAGATTGGTACGGCGCTTCTGCCCCGCCGACAGCATCTTGCCGGGAATGGAGGCCAGCCGCGCCAGCCCGAAGCGCGACAGCGCCGCATCCACGGCGCGCCCCGCCCGCTCGGCGTGGGGGTCGTGGAGATGGGCCCAGAAGCGCAGGTTCTCGGCCACCGACAACACCGGCTTCACCGCGTCGTGATGGCCCAGGTAATGGGTGCGGGCCGCATGGGCCTCGGGGTCCTCGGCGACCGGCTGGCCGTCCCAGGCCAACAGGCCGTGGGCCGGCTTCAGCAGCCCGGCCAGGACGCGCAGCAGGGACGACTTGCCCGAACCGTTGGGCCCCAGCAGCACCAGGGCGCCGCCGGTCGCCAGGGAGAATCCCAGCCCGGCGAACACCACGCGCCCACCGCGCACGCAGGCCAGATTCTTTGCGGAGAAGGTCGAATCGCTCATGGCCCGCACCATGGCAAAAATCGCGGCGCTTGACGAGGGGCTTGGTGGCGGCGAGGTGATTGCCCTATTGCCTTTTCCCGCCACCGACCGATCATGGGGGAATGAGACTGATCGGCAGAAAGCTCGCGGGGCATGAAATCCGGCGGCGCCATGTGGTGGCGGCGGTGGCGGGGGCGGTCGTCCTCGCCCTGACCCTGGCCTGGGACCTGCTGCCCGATGTCGGGCTGCGTTGGGGGCTGGCCAAGACCCTGCGCGGTCTGGGCATGGTCGAGGTCAGCATCGACGACACCGACATCTCGCTGTTCGGCGGCCGCCTGACGGTCCGCAAGGTGGTGGCCCAGCCCGCCCTGGGAAGCGCGCTGGGCATCCGGGATTTCGACCTGAAATTCCGCTGGAGGCCGCTGCTCGACCGCCGCCTGGTGCTCGAGCGGGTCGCCGTCGAGGGTATCGACATCGAGTTGAAGCGGGAAGAAGGCGGCTTCGTCCTCAACGGCCTGCCACTGACGGTGGCGGCGACGCCGCCCGCCGCCAAGGAGCAGGCCCCGTCGCCCTGGGGCATCGACGTGGCGGGGCTGGAACTGACCAATTCCCGCCTGCGCGTCACCGACGGCGACTTCACCGCCGACATGGCGGTGGAGCGGCTGCTGGTGGAGAACCTCAACAGCCTGGAGCCCGACCGCGCCGTCTCCTTCACCCTCAAGGGCAGCCTGAACGACGCCGCCATCGCCCTGTCGGGCACCGTGCATCCCTTCGCCGCCGAACCCTCCTTCGCCGTCGCCCTCCAGATACAGCGCCTGTCGCTGGCCGAATTCGCCGCGCTGGCCGAGCGGGCCGGGGTGAAGGGGCTGGCGGGAACGGCGGATTCCGCCCTCGCCGCCGAAGGCGCCCTGCGCCAGGACGGCCTGAACCTCAAGGTCACCGGCCGCCTCGGCCTGGATGCTCCCGCCCTGGCCGCGCCCATCGCCGCCAAGGCCACCCGGCTGGAGCTGGAGCTGGACCGCGTCACCTGGGACGGCGCCAGGGCGGATGTGGCGGCGGGGCTGGTCGCCGAGGCCCTGGCGGTCGCCGCGCCCGGCGGCGGCGGCTCGGCCGGCAAGCTGACCATCGCCCTCAAGGCCTTGAGCTGGGACGGCGGACGCCTGGGGCTGGAGGGCCGCGTGGACGGCACCACCCTGGCCGGCAAGGGCGAGGGCGGCGAGGGGACCGCCGCCGGGCTGGCCCTGGAGGCCGGCCGCCTGGACTGGGACGGGCGGAAGCTGGGCTGGCAGGGCGGGCTTAAGGTCTCGGGCGCCCATATCGCCGCCGGCGGCCACGACGCGACCCCGGAATCCGTGGACTGGTCGGGACGCTTCGACCTGGACACCGCCGATCTGGCGGGCAAGGCCGAGGGCAAGCTGGCCCTGGGGCCGCTGCGTCTCGCGGTGGGCGACATCCGGACCGTCCTGCGCGCCGCCGAGACCCAGGGGAAGGTCGAGTTCGGCAAGGCGGTGGCCGGCGAGTTGCCCAAGGCACGCATCGAGGGGCTGGCGGTGCACGATGCCGTCCGCAAGGTCGACTGGGCCGCCGTGGACAGGATCGAGGCCGAGGCCCTGGCCCTGGGCAAGGACGGCGGCGTTTCCGTCGCCCGCCTGGACGCCGACGGGCTGCACGCCCTGCGCAAGGAAGGCCAGGGCGGCTATTCCTGGCGTCTCGAGACCAGGCGCCTGCGCCTCGACCATGCCGGGCGCGATGCCGTCGGCGACGTGACGGTGAATGAGGTTCGCGTCGGCGGCCTGCTGGCCCGCCTCAACCGCACCCCCGAGGGACTGGTCGGCTTCGACTTCGCCGACGACAGGGAGAAGGGCAAGGCCAAGCAGAAGGCGCCCGCCAAGGCCGACGACCGGCCCGGCATCCGCATCGGGCGGCTGGTGGTGGACGGCGACAGCCGGGTCAACCTGCGCGACCGCACCATGGCGGAGACGGTGCGTCTGGACATCACGCCGCTGGAGCTGTCCGTCACCAACCTGGACAGCGACATTCCCGACCGCGACAGCCCGTTCGAGATCAAGGCCGGCGTCGGACGTGGCGCACTGGCGGCGTCGGGCACGGTGCGGCCCTTCGCCGAAAAGATTTCCGGCCGGCTCGACGGCAAGATCACCGCCCTCGAACTGCCGCCGCTGTCGCCCTATCTGGCCGAAGCGCTGGGCGTCCATCTGCAATCGGGACATTTCGACGGCACGCTGGGCGTCGGCGCCGACCGGGGCAAGCTGTCGGGCGCCCTGGACGTGGCGCTGTCCAACCTGTTCATCGCCCCGCCCGATCCCGACGCTCCGGTGGTCAAGAAGGCCGAGATGCCCATCGAGACGGTCCTCGACCTGCTGCGCGACGGCGAGGACCGCATCCGCCTGTCCCTGCCCATCCGGGGCGATACCGCCAACCCCGACGTGGACATCAGCGACGCGGTGGCCCAGGCGGTGGCGGGCGCCCTGAAATCCACGGTGCTGACCACCCTGAAGCTGGCCTTTCCGGTGGCGATGCTGATCGAGATGGCGGTGGACGCCGACGACAAGGCCCACCTCGCCCTGGCGCCGCTGGCCTTCGCGCCGGGCGCCGACACCCTGAGCGGCGAGCACGAGAAAACCCTGGGGGTGGTCGCCGATCTGCTGAACGGCCGCCCCGGCCTCAGGCTCACCTTGTGCGGCAAGGCCGACAACAGCGACTGGCCGGTGGTGGCCGCCAGGCGACGGTCCGCCGACCGGCCGCTGCTGTCCAAGCTGGAACAGTTCGTCGGCTTCGAACGCAGCGCCGAATCCTTCGGGCCGCCCGACCGCAACCTGCTCTCCGCCCTGGCCCAGCGCCGCACCAACGCCGTCCGCGATTTCCTGGTCGACAAGGGGGGTGTCGAAACCGGCCGCCTGTTCGGCTGCCGCCCCATGGTGGAAGCCGCCGAAAAGGGCCCCCGGGTGGAATTGCTGCTGTAGGGGGTTGCGGCCCGGCAATGCCGACGTCATGTTTACCCATGCCGACGCCATATTCATAACGGACTAGTTTTATGATGTTCGACAACCGTCCACCGGACCGGGAGAGGCCTGCGGCGACGTCCGCTCCTTCCCGGAGATTGCCGAGCATCCGCTCGAAACTGGTGCTGCTGGTCGTCGTCTGCCTGCTGCCCAGCACCCTGGCCGTCGGTCTGCTGATTTATGATTTCTATCATCGCCAGCGCGCCCTGCTGGAACAGAACATGGTCCAGACGGCCCATGCCCTGGCGCTGGCCGTGGACCGCGAGATCGCCAGCATGGTGGCGACGCTGCAGACCCTGGCGACCTCGCCCTATCTGGCCAACGACGATCTGGCGGGCTTTTACCAACAGGCCAAGGCCGTCCAGCACCAGCAGAACGGTGACAACATCGTGCTCAGCGACGCCTCGGCACGGCAGGTTCTCAACCTCAAGCGGCCGCTGGGCACGCCGCTGCCCCAGCATGGATCGCCTGAGCAGATCGAAAGGGTTCTGGCCAGCGGCCGGCCGGCGGTATCGGACCTGTTCATGGGCGGCGTCCTGCAGCGCCAGCTGATCAGCGTCGACGTCCCGGTATGGAAGAACGGCAAGGCGGTCTACGACATGAGCATGGCCGTCCTGCCCGAACATCTCGGCCGCATCCTGACCGAGCAGCAACTGCCCCCCGGCTGGATCGCCGGCATCTTCGACACCCAGGGCGTGATTATCGCCCGCACCCACCAGCCCGAGAAGTTCGTCGGGCAAAAAGGCACGCCCATCCTGGTCCAGCGCATGCGCGAGGCCAGGGAGGGGTTGTCGGAAAACAACACCCTGGAGGGCATTCCCGTCTACGGCGCCTTCAGCCGCGGCAAGGTGGCCCAGTGGTCGGTGGCGGTCGGCGTGCCCAAGCAGGTGCTGCTGGCCGAATTGCGGGATTCCATCTTGCTGGTCTGCGCCGCGACGCTGGCGCTGACCGCCGTCGGGCTGGGACTGGCCTGGATGATCGGCGGCCAGATCCGCCGCTCGGTGCGCTCCCTGATCGAGCCGGCCCTGGCCCTGGGCTCGGAAGCGGACATCGCCGCGCCCCACCAGGATATCCGCGAGGTGGAGGAACTGGCGCGCGCCCTGGCCACCGCCTCGGCGCTGCTGCAGCGGCGCACCGCCGAACGCGACCTGGCGCGGCGCAACGAGGCCGAGACCCAGCGGCTGCTGCAGGAACTGATCAACGCCAACGGCGAGTTGCAGCGTTTCGCCCACATCGCCTCCCACGACCTGCAGGAGCCCCTGCGGATCGTCACGTCCTTCACCCAGTTGCTGGCCCGCCGCCTGGACGGCCGCCTGGACGGCGAGACCGGCGAGTACATGGAGTTCATCGTCGGCGCCGCCAAGCGCATGCACGAACTGATCAACGGCCTGCTGGCCTTCGCCAACGTGTCCGGGCAGGGGCAGGCCATGGCCCCGGTTTCAGCCGCCCAGGCCTGCCGGGCCGCCCTGGACAATTTGCGCGACAGCATCGCCGGCAGCGGGGCGGAGATCACCGTCGGCGACCTGCCCATGGTGGTCGCCGCCGGGGCTCAGTTGATGCAGGTGTTCCAGAACCTGATCGGCAACGCCATCAAGTTCCGGCGGCCCGACCAGCCGCCCCGGATCGCGATTACCGCCCAGCGGCAACCGGGCCGGTGGGTCTTTTCCGTGGCCGACAACGGCATCGGGGTGGAAAAGTCCGAGCAGGACATCTTCCAGATTTTCCGCCGCCTGCACACCTCGGGCGCCTATCCCGGCACCGGCGTCGGGCTGGCGGTATGCAAGCGCATCGTCCAGGGCTGCGGCGGCGAAATCTGGATCGAACCCGGCCCCGAGGGCGGCAGCGTCTTCCGCTTCACCATCCCGGCGGTGCCGGGCGAGGGGTCATAGGGCGGAAAGGCTGCCGGCGATACGGCGGATATGGGCGCGGATTTCCGCCTCGGCCGCCTCGCCGTCGCGGTGGCTGATGGCGTCCACCATGCGGCCATGCTCGTCCACCCGTTCGTCCAGCAGGGCCGTCCGGGCGCCGGGCCGGATGCACATGGCCCTGGCCCGCGCCCACAGACGCTCGATGATCTTCACCATCACCTTGTTGCCCCCCGCCCGCGCCAGCAGGGAATGGAAGCGGGCGGCCTCGTCCGCGTAATCGTCCAGGGCGCCCCGCCCCAAGGCCTCGCGCTGAAGGGCGACCGAGGCGCGCAGCTCGGCCACCTGCTCCGGGCTGGCCTTTTCGGCCGCCAGACGGGCGGCGGCGCCCTCCAGCACCTCGCGGGTCGCCATGATCTCCATCAGCCGGTCCCGGTCGAAACCGACGAAGAATACCCCCTGGCGCGGCCGCACCTCGACGATGCCGTCGGCTTCCAGCCGGGCGATGGCGTTCCATACCGGCGAACGGCTGACGCCCAGTTGGCGGGACAGGTCCTCGACGCTGATCTTGTCGCCGGGCATGAAGCGCTCGCCGGCCAACAGCATCTCGCGCAGCGCGGTATACGCCTGTTCGGCCAGATTGGTCTTCTGCAGCTTCATGGCGCCGACTCTCCTCCCACGCCGGATTGTGCCCAAGCTGGACTCCGGACGCAAACAGGAATAACGTATCACGTAACATGAAACACGAGGTAGCCTGATGACCCTGCCCCTGTCCCGAATGCCGCTGCCCCGCATCCTGGCGTGGATCGCCGTCGTCGTGGGAACGGCCATCGTCGTCATGGACCCCTTGCCGGGAACCGAGGGCCGGGTGCTGGGCCTGTCGGTGGCGTTCATTGGGCTGTGGGCCACCGCCGTGATGCCCGAGCCCATCACCGCCGTGTTCTTCTTCACCATGGCCATGCTGCTCAAGGCGGCTCCGTCATCGGTGGTGTTCGGCGGCTTCCAGTCGGCGGCGCTGTGGCTGGTGTTCGGCGGGCTGGTCATGGGGGTGGCGGTGCGCTCCACCGGCCTGGGCGAGCGCCTGGGGGCGCGGCTGAGCCACGCCTTCGGCTCCAGCTATTGGGGCGTCATCACCGGGGTGACCCTGGTGGGCGTCGCCATGGGCTTCCTGATGCCGTCCTCCATGGGCCGCGCCATCCTATTGATGCCCATCGCCGTGGGGCTGGCCGAGCGCTACGGCTTCGAGCCCGGTTCCAACGGCCGCCTGGGAGTGGTGCTGGCCGCCGCCTTCGGCTGCCACGTCCCGACCTTTTCCATCCTGCCCGCCAACCTGCCCAATCTGGTGCTGGTCGGCGCCTCCGAAACCCTGTGGCACTACACGCCCAGCTATGGCGGGTATCTGCTGCTGCACTTCCCGGTGCTGGGCTTTCTCAAGACCGCCATCATGATCCCGCTGATCGTCAAGCTGTGGCCCGACACGCCCAAGCCCGAGGCGGCGGGCCGGCCGCTCGGTCCCATGAAGCGGCAGGAAGGGCAACTGGCCCTGCTGCTGGCCGCCGCCCTGGTGCTGTGGGCCACCGATTTCCTCCATCACGTCAGCCCGGCCTGGATCAGCATGGCGGCCGGCGCCCTGCTGCTGCTGCCCGGCATCGGGCTGGTGGACCGCAAGGCCTTCAACGAGCAGATCAATTTCGGCTCCATGTTCTATGTGGCCGGCATCATGGGGCTGGGCGCGGTGGTCGACCAGTCGGGGCTGGGGGCGCGGCTGGCCCGCTCCATCCTCGAGGTGCTGCCCCTGGCCCCCGGCCATCAGGCCACCAATTTCACCGCCCTGGCGGTGCTGTCCACCGTGGTCAGCGTGGTCACCACCCTGCCCGGCGCCCCGGCGGTGCTGACCCCCATGGCCGGCCAGATGGCCGAGGCCTCGGGCCTGTCCGTCGAGGCGGTGCTGATGAGTCAGGTGCTGGGCTTTTCCAACCCCATCCTGCCCTACCAGTCGGCCCCCATGGTGGTGGCCATGCAGTTGGGCGGCGAGCGCCTGGGCCCGGCGCAGAAGCTCTGCCTGTGGCTGGCCGGCATCACCGTCGCCATCCTGCTGCCGCTGAACTTCCTGTGGTGGCGGCTGCTGGGGTGGATATGAGGAGGCGCCGCTTCGGTGCCTGGTGATGAATCCACCCGATGCCGTACGCTCCGGCGTTGCCGATTTTGGAACATGCCCACGAAAAAGCCCCTTCCGGTGTCCCGGAAGGGGCTTTTCCGCCGTCCGGAGGGACGGAAGCTACTTGGTGGTGCCGATACCGGCCGGGGCGCGGGTGGTGGAGTAGACGCCGCGCTGGTCGGGGATGGGCTTGAACTTGTCCGAGATGCCCAGCACCGTCTCGGCGCCGCCCAGATAGAGGAAGCCGTCGTCGGGCATCACCCGGCTCATGTTGTCCAGCACGCGGGTCTTGGTGGGCTGGTCGAAATAGATCAGCACGTTGCGACAGAACACCACGTCGAACTGGCCCAGCGGCTTCAGGTCGTGCAGCAGGTTGTACTCGCGGTACTGGACCATGCCGCGGATGGCCGGGTCGATCTGCCACATCTCGGCGGTCTTCTTGAAGTACTTGACCAGCAACTGGATGGGCAGGCCGCGTTGCACCTCGAACTGGGAATAGAGGCCGGCCTTGGCCTTTTCCAGCATCTCGGTGGAGATGTCGGTGCCGACGATCTCGATCTTCCAGCCGGCCAGCCTGGCGCCCTCCTCCTTCAGCACCATGGCCAGGGTATAAGCCTCCTGGCCCGAGCTGGACGCGGCCGACCAGATGCGGAACGACTTCTTGGCGGCACGGGTGGCCAGCAGGTGGGGCAGGACAACGCTCTTGAACTGATCGAACGGTTTGATGTCGCGGAAGAAGAACGACTCATTGGTCGTCATGGCTTCGGTGACTTCACGCAGCAGGTCCTCGCCGGCGGTCCGCAAGCCCGAGACAAGGTCCTCCAGGCCCTTGAGGCCACGCTTGCGCGCCACCGGGGTCAGCCGGCTTTCCAGGAGGTAGGCCTTGTCGCGGGTGATGACCAGACCGGAACGGTCCTTCAGCAACTTGGCGACGAAATCGAAATCTTCGGGCCGCATGGGTTTAGCGCCTCGCCGCCAGTTTCATGATCCAAGGGGCAATTTCCGGCAGAGGCAGGACGGCCGAGCAGATGCCCGCCGTTGCCGCTGCCCCCGGCATGCCCCACACAACCGAGGTGGCCTCGTCCTGGGCGATCACGGTGCCGCCCGAGGCGACCACCGCCTGGCCACCCTTCATGCCGTCCGCGCCCATCCCGGTCAGGATGCAGGTCAGCACGCGCTTGCCATAGGCGGCGGCGATGGACCGCAGCATGGGATCGACGGCCGGGCGGCAGAAATTCTCAGGAGGATTCTTGTTCAGTCGCAGCACCTTGTCCGTACCCTTGGTCTCGACCACCATGTGGAAGTCGCCCGGCGCGATATAGACGCGCCCACTCTGGACGGCTTCGCCGTCCTGGGCCTCGCGGGCGTTCCAGCCCGAGACGCGGCTGATGTGCTCGGCCAGGATGGTGGTGAAGGTGGCGGGCATGTGCTGGGTGATGAGGATCGGCTGGCGAACGGTGCCGGCCTTCATGGTTCCCAGCACGGTGAACAGCGCCTGGGGGCCGCCGGTGGAGGAACCGATGGCGATGACGTCCGGCGGCTCGGGCGCGTTGCTGCGCAGTTGCAGCGGCCCGGGCGGATGGATGGGAACCGGGGTGCGCGGCGTGGTCGGCATGGTGACCGGCCGGGTGGCCGGCGGGCCGCCGGGACGGGCCGGCCGGGCGCCGGCGCGTCGGGCCTGGCCCAGCGCGCGGATCTTGCCCACCAGCTCGGACTTGAAGTCGACGCCGCCCGCCAGGTCGCGGGTGGAGGTGGGCTTGGGGATGTAGTCGGCGGCCCCCATCTGCATGGCGCGCAAGGAGACGTCGGCGCCCTTGAGCGTCAGGGTCGACTGCATGATGATCTTGAGGCCGGGGTCGATCTGCAGCAGCTTGGGCAGAGCCGTCAGACCGTCCATGACCGGCATCTCGATATCGAGGATGACCACGTCGATCTCGTTGCGCTCCAGCGAGGCGAGCGCCATCTGGCCGTTGCCGACCGAGGCGACCACCTGGATGCCGGCTTCACCTTCCAGGATGCGGGTGACGAGGCCGCGGACCACTGCGGAATCGTCGACCAGCATGACCCGGATGGAGTCGGCGGCCGGAGAAGGGGAATCGATGGCCATGGGCAAAATCACCGAACCAGGGGCTACAGCAATCCGACCTGCGAGAACTTCGCCTGAAGGATTTCGCTGTCGAAGGGCTTCATGATGTACTCGTTGGCGCCCGCCGTGATGGCCTCCTGGATGTGCTCGATATCATTCTCGGTGGTGCAGAACACCACCACCGGATGCTCGCCACCGGGAAGCTGGCGCAGCGCACGCAGGAAGTCGATGCCGTTCATCACCGGCATGTTCCAGTCCAGCAATACCGCATCCGGCATGGAGCGCTTGCAGGCTTCAAGCGCCGCGGAGCCGTCCTCGGCCTCCTCGGTCTTGAAGCTCAACTCGTGCAGGATCTTCTTGGCCACCATGCGGATGACCTTGGAATCGTCAACGATCAGACAGGACTTCATGCCCAAGCTTGCCTCCGATGGAAGGGCGGTTTTGATCCCCTCGTTGGGACTGCCACCCCTTCGTGGTCCCGTACCCCATGCCTATACTATTCGTTCCGCGTGAAATCCAGCAGCTTGCCGACGTCGAGCACCACCAGCAGCTTGTCATCCAGGCGATATATGCCGATGGAGAATTCGCGCCAGTGGGGGTCGAGAGTCGGCGGATTACGCTCGAACTTGGCCGCCGGCAGCGACAGCACCTCGCCAACCTGATCGACCATCAGGGAGTAGAGCTCGCCGCCCATGTCGACGACCACGCTCATGCCCTTCTTGTCCTCGGCCCGCTTCTTGAGGCCGAGACGCAGCCGCACGTCGATGGCGGTGACGATGCGGCCGCGCAGGTTCAGGCTGCCGGCCACCTCGCGCGGCGCCAGGGGAATGCGGGTGATCTTCTGCGGACCCAGCACGTCCTGGACGGTCAGCACGGGGATACCGAACAGCTGACCCTCGATGAACATGGTCACGAAGTCCTGGGTCTCGGGAGCGGCGAGCTCCGTTCCAGGGCGCTTGCCGGCGGGGACTAACTGGTTCATGCGGCACCTTTGGAGGCTGCGATGGTCGTGGCCAGGGTCTGCAACAACGCGTCGCGGTCAAACTTGGCGATATAGTCGTTGAAGCCGACCATGCGGCCGCGTTCGAAGTCCTTTTCCGTGGCGTGCGACGACAGGGCCACCATGGGGATGGTGCCCCAGCGGCCGTCGGCGCGCACCGCGGCGGCGAACTCGAAGCCGCTCATGCCGGGCATCTCGATGTCGCTGATGATGGCGTCGAACTCGTCGCCGCGCTCGCGCAGCGCCAGGGCCTTGTCGGCACCGTCCACCGAGATCACCTCGTAGCCGGCCACCGACAGCAAGGGCGTCAGCAGGTTGCGGAAGAACGGCGAGTCGTCCACCAGCAGGACGCGCGGCGCGTGGAAGTCGGCATTGCCGAATTCCTTGTCGTTGCGGCCGAACCAGTCGCCGAACGCCTGCGGCAGGTAGTAGCCGGCGTCGATGATGGTGGTGGCCTTGCCGGCGATGACCGCGGTGCCGATGACGCCGGGGTTGTCGGCGGACAGTTCCACCTTCAGGCGGTCCTCGACGATGTCGACGATCTCGTCGACCACCAGGCCCATGGTGTGTTCCTTGTCCGAGAACACCAGCACCGGCTGGCGGCCCTCGTCGCGGAGGTTGAGGATGCCGTCGATGGCGATCAGCGGCATGAGGTGGCCGCGGTACTGGACCATCGGCTTGCCATGGCTGTGCTCGATCTCGCCGACCTCGATCTCCTCGAGACGGGCGACCAGGGCCAGGGGCACGGCCTTGAGATCGTCGCCGCCGGCACGGAACACCAGCAGCGAGGTCTTGAGGTCGGCGTGGCTCTCGCGGACCGTCTGGGCCTCGGCGTCGCGGGTGCCGGCGCCCATCATGCCCGACTCGCCGGTGGCGCCGGCGATGCCGTTGGGGTCGAGGATCATGATCACCGAACCGTCGCCCAGGATGGTGTTGCCCGAGAACATGGAGATGTGGCGCAGGATCGGCGCCACCGGCTTGACCACGATTTCCTCGGTGTCGAACACCCGGTCGACGATGATGCCGAAGGTGTAGGTGCCCACCTGGGTGACGACGATGAAGGTTTCCTGCTGCTCCTCCTCGCTCTCGGCCAGCTTGAGCAGGCGCTTGAGCGAGACCAGCGGCAGCAGGCGATCACGCAGGCGCAGCACCGGCGCGTTGTTGATCATCTCGATGCCGTGCTCGGAATTGGCGGTGACGCGCACCAGTTCCAGGACGCTGATCTGCGGAATGGCGAAGCGCTCGACCGCGCACTCGACGATCAGCGCCGAGACGATGGCAAGCGTCAGCGGGATCTTGATGACGAAGCTCGATCCCTTGCCGGGCTGGCTTTTCAGCTCGACGGTGCCGCCGATCTTCTCGATGTTGGTGCGCACCACGTCCATGCCGACGCCGCGGCCCGACACGCTGGTGACCTTCTCGGCGGTGGAGAAGCCGGCCTTGAAGATGAACTGGTAGATCTGCTGCGGCGTCAGCGCCTCCAGCTCCGACTCGGTGGCGAGTCCGTTCTGGATGGCCTTCTGCTTGATGCGGTCCAGGTTGAGGCCGCGGCCGTCGTCGGAAATCTCGATGATGATGTGGCCGCCCTCGTGGAAGGCGTTCAGTACGATCTTGCCGATTTCCGGCTTGCCGACCTTCTTGCGCTCATCGGTGCCCTCCAGGCCGTGGTCGGCGGAGTTGCGCACCATGTGGGTCAGCGGGTCCTTGATCAGCTCCAGCACCTGGCGGTCCAGTTCGGTCTCGGCGCCGAGCATCTGGAGGTCGATCTTCTTGTTCATTTCGAGCGCGAGGTCGCGGACGATGCGCGGCAGCTTGGCCCAGGCGTTGCCGATGGGCTGCATGCGGGTCTTCATCACGCCTTCCTGAAGGTCGGTGGTGATGTGGGACAGGCGCTGCAGCGGGGTGGCGAACTCGCTGTCGTCCTTGCCGCGAACCATCTGGAGCAACTGGTTGCGGGTCAGCACCAGCTCGGACACCAGGGTCATCAGGTTTTCCAGCAGTTCCACGTTGACGCGGATGGTCTGGGCGGCGACGGCGGATTCCTTGGCCTCGCCCGCCGGAACCGGCGGAGCGGCGGCGGCGGCCACGGCGGGAGGCTGCGGCGCGGTGGCGGGCACGCTGGCCTTGACCGGCTCGGGCTCGGGCTCGGGTTCCGGCTCGGGCTCGGGTTCCGGGGCGGGCGGCGGCGGCGGCGGAGCCGAGGCGGTGACCACGGACTCGAAGGTCGGCATGGGCGGCGACGGCGGCGGCGGCGCGGCGGGAGAGCCGACGGCGCGGCCCTCGGCCATGGCGTTCAGGCGCTCGATCAGATCGTCGTCGCTGCCTTCGGGCTCACACTCGTTCTGCTCCAGGTGGCCCAGGATCAGCTTGATGCGGTCGATGGACTGCAGGATCAGGGTCACGGCGTCGGGGGTAACCTCCAACTCGCCGTCACGGAACTTGCCCAGCACGTTCTCGCCCGCGTGGGCCACATGCTCCAGGCGCGGCAGTCCAAGAAAGCCGCAGGTGCCCTTGATGGTGTGGACCAGGCGGAAAATGTTGCCCAGAATCTGCGGGTCGTTTGGATTCTGCTCCAAATTCACCAGGGCAACGTCGAGAACGGAAAGACTTTCCGATGTCTCAGTCAGAAATTCACTGAGGAGATCATCCATGATCGACTCCACTACGGTCCTGTTTCAGCATCCGCGCACGGTACCAAAACTGCCTCTCCCCCCATCCAAACCGGACAGGCCATGCCGACTAATAGCACGCCGAGGAAGTCTTTAGAAGAACCCAGAGACGGGTAAATCCGCTTGCGAAACGATTTTTTCCACAATGTTGGTCAGGCCATGATGGAAATCTCCCCCGGACCGGGATCAAGCCTGATTTTCAAGCCCTTGGCCCGGGCGAGATGCAAGGCGAACCATGCCTGGGCGCCGCGCGGTCCCGATGGCGGGGCGCCGTCGATCAGCACCAGCCGGGCCTCGGCGCTGAGACCCATACCTTCGCCAATGGCGGCGACGCGCAGCCCGGCATCGGCGCCGGCATCCCGTCCGCAACGGGCGATGAGCCGGCCGCCGCGCGGCAGGGCGTCGCGGGCGACCAGCACCATGTTGAGCAGCAGCCGCGCCGTCTCGCCGTCGATGTCGGGGCGCTCGCTGGACCAGTCCAGCGTCACGCCGCCGGTCACCGCGCCGCTCAGATAGGCGCGGATCAGGTCCCCCAGGGATTTCGGCGTGTGGGGCATGTCGGTGGCCGGGCCCAGGGCGGCGCGCAGGAACTTCAGCCGCGCGGTGGCGGCCCCCATGCTGGCCGAGATCAGCCCAAGGGTTTCCGGGTCGCTGCCATCCTCCAGCAACTCCAGTCCGGCGGCGGCGGCGCCCAGGGGGCTGGCCAGGTCATGGCACAGACGGGCGCACAGGAGCTCCGAGAGCTTGGTATCGAGGGTGTCACTCATGGGATGGGAGTATCCGGGATTTCACCTACAGTACATAATCATACCATAGGCACAGTCAATACGTCATATGCGAAGGATCGCCACCGCTTCCAGGTGCGAGGACCATGGAAACTGGTCGATGGGCGTGATTCGCTCGATGCGCCAGCCGCCATCGCAAAGGGTGCGCAGGTCGCGGGCCAGGGTGGCCGGGTTGCACGACACCATGGCGATGACCGCCGGTCCGCCCGGAGTGGGGCGGGCCAGTTCGGCGGCCTGGGCGGCGGCTCCGGCGCGGGGCGGGTCGAGCACCACGGCGGGGTAGGCCTTCAATTCGTGGGCGGCCAGCGGCCGGCGGGCCAGGTCGCGGATTTCGGTGGTCAGCGGCAGTCCCTCGCGCCGGGCGGCGGCGTCCAGGGCCGCCACCGGCCCCTGCTCGCCCTCCACGGCGCGGACCGGGCCGCGCAGCGCCAGCGGCAGGCTGAAGCTGCCGCATCCGGCATAGAGGTCGGCCACCGGCACGTCCTTGGGGATGGCCGCCGTGATGGCCTCGGCGATGGCCAGTTCGCCGCCGCGGGTCGGCTGCAGGAAGGCGCCGGGGGCGGGCTCCACCGCGATGCCGGCGAAATGCACCACGGCCGGGCGGCGCCGGGCGATGGGCTCGACAAATCCGCCCCCCGGCAAGCCGGTGCCGGGACGCCGCCAGTGCAGGCGGGCGAGGTCGAGGCTTTCGGCGGCGGCGGCCAGGGTCTCGCGCTCGAACAGGTCGAGACGGGCCGGCGCCTCCACCAGCACGTCGAGGCCGCCTTCGGTCAAGGTGACGACCATCTCGCCGCCGCCGTCCACGGCGATGCCGTCCAGCATGCGGCGCAGTCCGGGCAGGGCGGCGCCCAGGGCCGGGTCGAGCAGCGGGCAGCGCTCGATATCGACCACGGTGTGGCTGGCCCGGCCGTTGAAGCCCAGCAGGATGGCGCCCCTGGCGCGGACGAAGGTGAAGTCGGCGCGCCGCCGCGAGGCGGGCGGCACCCGCACCAGCGGCCCCACCGGCGCCTCGGCCAAACCCTGGCGCGCCAGTTGGGTGACCAGCAGGTCCCGCTTCCACCCGGCGTAGAGGGCGTCGTCCAGGTGCTGCGCCGAGCAGCCGCCGCAACGGCCGTAATGGGCGCAGGGCGGGGTGGCGCGTCCCGCTCCGGGCTCCAGCACCTCGATCAGGGCGGCGGTCAGGCCGTCGCCGCGCTTGCCCTCGATGCGGGCCAGCACCCGGTCGCCGGCCACGGTGAA
>JAVBXM010000052.1 GCA_030824585.1 Phaeospirillum sp.
GCACCGCGACGGTCAGCAGCGACGCCGGCGGCAGGATGATGGTCTTCAAAAGCTCATACATGATGAAAACCTTCTCGCTTGGGTGAACCAGCCGCGTGGCTGAGAAAGGCCTCGAACATCAAAAGCAGCCACAGGGCCGCCGAATGATCGCGCTGGCCGGTGGCATGTTGCCGAACCAGCCGGCACACCTCGTTCATGTCGAAGATGCCGCTGTCCTCCAGGGTGCTTCCCTCGGCCATGGCCCACAGGCGGGACTGCAGCGCGCCGCGAAACCAGCGGGCCAGCGGCATGGAAAAGCCCTGCTTGGGGCGATAGAGCAGGTCGTAATCCACCAGCGGCTCGACGGCACGCTTCAGCACCGCCTTGCCCTCGCCGTCCCTCAACTTCAGCCCCGGAGCCAGACCGGCGCTCCAGTCGGCCAGGCGACAATCGAGCAGCGGGGCGCGCACCTCCAGGGAATTGGCCATGCTGGCGCGGTCGACCTTGACCAGGATGCCGCCCGGCAGCCAGGTCTTCATGTCCAGATACTGGGTCTGCAGGACCACATCGTCGGTATCGACGCGGCGCATATGGCCGCGCAGCACCTCGGCGGCGCCATAACCCTGGAGTTCGCGGCGGAAGGCGGGACTGAACAGCCGGGCTCGCAGATCGTCATTGATCACCGACACCGCCTGGAAATAGGCGTCGCTGGTCTCGAGCGCCAGTTCCTGAAAGGTGGTCTTGGCGCGGAAATGGCGCGGCGCCCAATCGGCCTTGGGATAGGCCCGCCCCAAAAGGCCGAACAGCGGGCGGCGGATGGCGGCGGGAATCAGCCGCCGCACCCGTTCGGCCCCGGCGTGCAGGGCATAGCGGCGATAGCCGGCGAACAGTTCGTCGCCGCCGTCGCCCGACAGCGCCACCGTCACCTTTTCCCGGGCCAGGGCGCAGACCCGGTAGGTGGGCATGGCGGAACTGTCACCGAACGGCTCGTCATAGACCGAGGCCAGCCGGTCCAGCAGCGCAATGTCGTTGGTTCCCACCTGCCGCGTATGATGGTCGGTGCGATAGCGCTCGGCCATGCGCCGGGCATAGCCGGATTCGTCGTAGCGGGGATCATCGAACGAGATGGAGAAGGTCTTGACCGGCTCGCCTGTCAAGCCGGCCATCAGGGCGACCACGGCGCTGGAATCCACCCCACCCGACAGAAAAGCCCCCAACGGCACGTCCGAGACCAGCCGCAGGCGGGTGGCCTCGGTCAGGCGGGCGATCAGCCCGGCCTTGGCCTCGTCCATGTCCTTCACCTGGGGTTCGTGGAAGCCCAAATCCCAGAACGGTTCGATGCGGGGCGCGGCATCACCTTGGCGCCACAGCAACGTGTGGGCGGGCGGCAGCTTGCTCACCGCGCCGTAGATGGAGCGGGGATCGGGGATATAGCCGAAGGCGAAATATTCCTCGATGGCCAGGGGATCGAAATGGCGGGGCAGCCCCGGATGGGCGAGAAGCGCCTTCAGTTCCGAGCCGAAGACCAGAGTTCCGTCGCTCAAGCTCCCGTAATACAGCGGCTTCTTGCCCATGTGGTCGCGGGCCAGGAACAGGGTCCGGGCGCCTTCGTCCCACAGGGCCAGGGCGAACATGCCACGGAACCGCCTGACCGCCGCCTCGCCCCACTCCTCCCAGGCATGGACGATCACCTCGGTATCGCTGTGGGTGCGGAAAATATGCCCGGCCGCCTCCAGTTCGGCGGCCAGTTCGTGGAAATTGTAGATCTCGCCGTTGAAGACCACCACCACCCGGCCGTCCTCGTTGTAGAGCGGCTGGTGGCCGCCCCCCACGTCGATGATCGCCAGACGCCGGTGGCCGAGCCCGATGCCGGGCCCCAGATGCTCGCCCCGTCCGTCGGGGCCACGATGGGCCAGGGAATCGGTCATCCGCCCCAGAATGGCGCCGTCGATCTCGCCGCCGCCTCTCGTGTCGAAAATGCCTGCCAGTCCACACATCAGCGAGTCCGCCTGAAAGGGGTGTCGAGATCGAGGGGCTGGCCGTCCAGGAAGGTCCGCAGCACCGCTTCCGCCACGTCCTCGCCCTCGTCGGCCGAGGTGGCGGCCAGGACGAGGATCGCGCGGCGCCGCCCCAGCAAGTCCATCTTCAGATCGGCCAGGGCCACCGACCATCCGGGGACGCGCCATCCGTCGCCGACCCAGAACAGCGACCAGATCAGCCGTTTGCGGTTGCCGCGCACCTCGAGGTCGGCCTGTACCGGAACGGCATGGCCGCCGATACTCTGCGCCGTCACCCGCCGCCCGACCCGGCTCCACCCTTCGCTCGCCGCGACCCAGCGCTCGACACCGACCAGCTTACCCAGACGCACCGGCCGGTCGAGCCCGGCCATGACGAAGTGCACGCGCCCGCAATCGATGGCATTCAGGGAATCCACCTGCCCCACATGGCTGGGCCAGCCCGGTCCGGCGGCAACGGCATCGGTCGATCCGCACGACAGGGAGGGCAGGGCCACCACTGGCCGCGCACCGTCGGAGCGCAGGCTCCAAACCAGGGCCGGACCAGCCATCACCAGCAAGGCCGCGAATACGGTGGCCGTCAGGATGGACCAGGACGATCCGGCCGGAAGCGTCGCGCCCCGCACGCCCCTCTCGGGCCCCTCGTCCTGGCGGAAACGTTGCCCCAGGGCCATGGCGCCCAGCAGCAGCGCGGAAAAGAAGGCCCAGCCGTAGAGGATGTGGTCGTCGGCGATGTTGCCCACATTGTCGGACACATGGGCGATGGCGATGATCAGGAAGACCCGGAGCGCGTTGCCGCCCACCGCCAGCGCCAGCAGCGCCAGCACGAATGCCGCCCGCCGTCCCCACGAACGGTAGATCAGCTCGGCATAGGCCATGGAGGCGGCCAGGGAGGCCAGCACGAAGTTGAGGCCGGCACAGCCGGGCGCCACCAGATACGAACCCGAGGCGACCTCGATGGCGATACCGTCGCGAAAGGCGGGAATCCCCACCAGTTCCAGCAGCCAGACCGCGGACCTGGCCGTCAGGTCCTGCAAGGTCGGCACCAGGAACTGGCCGCTGGGAACCAGGAGCCACAGATAGGAAAAGGGCAGCAGCAGCCGGAGATAGATCCGCCCGCCCAGTACGGTCAGCAGGACGCCCTGCATCATGCCGACGATGGCGAACTGCACCGCCTCGGCCACGCCGGAAAGATGGGACAGCAGCCAAAGCCCGGAAAACGCCGCGATGACGCCGCCCCCCCACAGGGTCGGCCGTGGCGCGGCATCGGCCAGTCCGGCCCGGGCCGACCATACCATGAAGGCAAACACCGGCAGGATGAGAAGGGAGTGGTTGTAGGCGCTGGAATGAAGCCAAAGCCATACGGCGGACCGCACTCCGCCCCAGAACAGGACCAGCATCAGTCCGGCGACCAGGGCGACACCGCCCATGGCCAGCCTCCAGGCCGGATGGACGCCTGTCGCGGCGACCGGATCGGGGCGATACGGCCGAATGCCTCCCTGCGAATCCCCTAGGAGAGCCATGAAGCCTCCAAACAAATAACAACAGAGCATCGGCTGAGTAATTATACCCAGAGACGATATGAGTAGTATCCGCACATTTTTATATGTACAAACACCACAGCAATGCAATTAACTGCACCATGAACCATTTATTGTTTCTTTGCCAGCGGATACCATTCCCCCCGAACAAGGGGGATAAGCTTCGGTCGTTCTCGGTCCTACGCCATCTTTCAAAGTCGTGGAAGATTTACCTGGGCTGCTTCATTGATGATCCGGCCGACTGGCAATACGAAGATGACCTGCGCCCCTATTGCGCCGATCTATGCTGCATCGGCCTGGACCGGCAATGGGCCAGACTGCGCAGCCTGTCCGGACTGGTCACCGGCGCCGCCCTCAGCGAGCCCTATTTTCACAGCCGGCCATTGCGGGACTGGGTGGACGGCGTCCTGCGCGACGTCCGCCCTTCCGCAGCCTTTCTGTATTCCTCGGTGATGGGGCAATACCTGCGGGCCGGCGATCCGCTTCGCCCCCGACGGGTGGTGATGGACTTCGTCGATGTGGATTCGGACAAGTGGCGGCAATACGCAGAGATGCGCCCGTGGCCGCTAAGCTGGATCTATGGCCGGGAAAGCCGCCGCCTGCTCGCCTTCGACCGCCAGGTAGCCAAGGAGTCCGACGCCTGTCTGTTCGTCTCGAGCCCCGAGGCCGCCTTGTTCCGCCGCCTGGCTCCGGAAGTCTCCGCCAAGACCTTCGCCATCCCCAACGGCGTCGATTTCTCGTATTTCAACCCCTGGACCACCCGTCCCAATCCGTTTCCGCCGGAGACCCTGCCCGTGGTGTTCACCGGCGCCATGGATTACTGGCCGAACGAGGACGCAGTGGCGTGGTTCGCCGAAAGCATGTTTCCTGCCGTCCGCGCCCAGGTGCCGCGGGCCGAGTTCTTCATCGTCGGCGGCAACCCCAGCGCCAGGGTGACGAGGCTTGGCCAGTTGCCGGGGGTGACCGTCACCGGACGGGTGCCCGACATCCGCCCCTATCTGGCCCATGCGGCGGTCTGCGTCGCCCCCATGCGGGTGGCACGCGGCATCCAGAACAAGGTGCTGGAAGGCATGGCCATGGCCAGACTGGTGGTAACCACCGCCCAGGGCCTCGAAGGCATCGACGCCCTGTCCGGCCGCGACCATCTGCTGGCCGACGGGGTCGCCCCGTTCATCGCCGCGACCGTGAAGGCCCTGACCGATCCCGGACTGGCCCCCATGGGCCTCGCGGCGCGGCGGCGCATCGTCAGCGGCTACGCCTGGGACGACAAGCTGCGTGAATTCGAACGTCTGCTCGGCCCGTCATCCGGTACCACCGGTTCAATGACCGCCCATGGCGGCGGCGTGAGTAGTACTCAGCCTTGACATTCAACCATGAATCGTATCCAGCGGATTTCCTGAGTAATTTCCGATCCTGGCTCCGATATTCTACCGGCAGCTATCGTCCATCCCGGTGGAATCGCCTGGAAGTCGTGCGACGGCAGATCATTCTTCCTTGCCACCCGGGGGGGGGGAAAACAACCGTCGCCGCCGCTTCGCAGCGCCTGTTGTGACGCCGCACCTCAATCCCTGGCAAAAATTCCCGGCATCACCGCTCAAGACACGGGGCCCGACAACATGATCGTGCGGAACATCGTCATCAGGATTTCCCTTTCCATCGTTGCCGCCGTCCTGGCGGCCTGCTCGACGGCGGGACCTGCCCCGGCCAGAATCACCCCCGGAACCGCCGTCACCAAGGACTACACCATCGGTCCAGGCGATCAGATGCAGGTGTTCGTCTGGCGCAGCCCCGAGCTTTCGGCCATGGTGCGGGTCCGCCCGGACGGGCGCATTTCCGTTCCCCTGATCGACGACCTGGAGGTTGAAGGCAAGACACCCTCGGCCGTGGGCCACGAGATCGAGGGCAAGCTCTCCAACTTCGTCAAGGACGCGGTGGTGACGGTGATGATGGTCGACTTCGTCGGCCCGCTCGACCGTCAGGTGCGGATCATCGGCGAGGCATCCAAGCCGCAATCCATCACCTACCGCAACGGCATCACCGTTCTGGACGTCATCATCCTGTCCGGCGGGCTGACCCAATACGCGGCGGGCAACCGGGCGACCATCGTCCGTGTCGTCGATGGCCGGGAAACGGTCTACCGCCTCCGCCTGGACGATCTGCTGAAGGACGGCGACATCTCGGCCAATGCCCCGGTGGCGCCCGGCGACGTCATCATCATTCCGCAGGGCTACTTCTAAGCGCCAAACCCTTGCCGGACGGAAAAGGCACCTCATGAATTCCCATGTTCCGGCAGCATTCTGGACCGAGCTTCGGGCCTATTGGCGCCAGTGGCGGGTGATCCTTGCGGTCGGCTGGGGAGTGTCGGTGGTGGGATGGCTGGTGGTGGTCATGCTTCCCGACCGCTACGACGCCATGACCCGCATCTATGTGGACACCGAGAACCTGCTGACGCCTTTGCTGCGCAACATCACCGTCCAGGCCGACGTCACCAAGCAAATCGAGGTCTTGCAGCGGACCCTGCTCAATCGCAAGAACATGGCCTCGGTCGCCCATTCCGCCGATCTCGACCTCGATCTCCAGACGGAACAGGACAAGGAAAAGCTCTATACCAGGCTGGCGAAGCAGATCGTCATCAAGACCGAGGGCAACAATCTGTTCTCGGTCACCTATTCCAACTCCGACCCCCAGATGGCCAAGAAGATCGTCGAGGCCCTGCTGACCATCTTCGTCGAGACCAATCTCGGCCAGAACCGGTCCAGCATGGGCAACGCCCGGAACTTCATCGAGAACGAGATCGCCAATTACGAACGCAAGCTGAAGCAGGCCGATAGCCGTCTGGCCGAGTTCAAGTCGCGCCATGTGGGGGTTCTGGCCGGCGAGGGCAATGTCAGCTTCTCCACCCGCATCGATGCGGCCCAGCGCGAACTGACCCTGGCCAGGGCCAAGGTCGACGACCTGACCGCGTTGCGCACGCTGCTGGCGGCCAATCTCGCCACCATCCCCCAATACCACGACGTGGATTCGCCGGGTCAGGTGATCATCTCGGGCGGCGGCGCGCCGACCGCCACCTCGGCCAGGGGACGGGTTCAACAGTTGGAAGCGGAGATTTCCCAACTGGAATCCCGCTACACCAACCTGCATCCCGATCTGGTATCGACGCGGCGCGCCCTCGAGCACGCCCGCGAGCAGGCGGCGCGCGAGACGGCCCAGCCCTCGGATAGGGGCGGCCGCGGCCGCGCCGCCAACCCTCTCTACGAGCAGGTCAAGTTGCGCCTGATCCAGGCCGAGGCCGATCTCGCCCAGGCCCAGAGCCGCGCCAGAATCTCAGCCGACGAGGCGCAGCGCCTGCAGACCCTGGCCGAAAGCGCCCCCGCCATCGAGGCGGAGCTGGCCGACCTCAACCGGGAATACGGCGTCATCAAGGGCAAGTACGAAGAATTGCTGGGCCGGCGCGAATCGGCGCGCCTCAGCGAAGCCGCCGAAACCCGTGGCGACAAGATCCAGTTCCGCATCATCGAGGCGCCGCAGGTCCCCATCCGCCCCGCCTTTCCCAACCGGCCGCTTCTGGTTTCCGCCGTGCTGGTCCTGGCGCTGGGCCTGGGCGGAGGAATCGTCTTCCTCATGCGGGCCATCGACGACACCATCGGCTCGACGACGGTCCTGTCGGCCAAGTTCAACGTGCGGGTCTACGGCACCATTCCCCAGGTCGAGAACCTGGCGGGACGGAAACGGCAATGGTTGGAACGGCGAAACTTCGCCATCACGGCAAGCGGCTTATGTGCCGTCTATCTGCTGATCCTGGCGGCGGCCTTCACCCAGCAGGCCTTTCCCACCCTTCTCCGCCCGGATATGCCCTCCATCCTGCAAAGGATCCTCAACCATGTCGGCTGAACGCCCCGAGGGAAGCTCTCTCGCCGAGCGCGTCGCCAGCCGCCTCGGCAGCGGCCACAAGCCCCCCGTCCCCATTCCCGATGCGCCCAGGCGGGAGGAAGGACCACCCCCCCAGGCCGCCAGCCAGGGCGGCGCCTTTCTCGACATCAACTTCGCCAAGTTGCAGGCCGCCGGCTTCATCACCCCGGATTCGTCGCGAACCGCCAGCACCGAAGCCATTCGCGGCATCAAGCGCCAGCTCCTCAAGACCGCCTTTCCCCATGGCCGCAAGGGGATCTCGGGCGGCAACAACCACGACAACGTCATCATGGTGACCAGCGCCATGCCGGGCGAAGGCAAGACTTTCGTCGCCCTGAATCTGGCCATGAGCTTCTGCGCCGAACGCGATCTTTTCATACTTCTCATCGACGGAGACGGCCACCGCCGCAACCTGGGCGGCCTCCTGGACGCCAGGGAGGGCGGCGGGCTGGTGGACATTCTGGTCGACAAGACCCTGCAGGTGGGCGACCTGATCCAGCGGACCAGCATCGCCAATCTTTCGTTCGTGTCGGGCGGGCGCTCGCACCCGCATTCGGCCGAGCTGCTGGCCAGCAAGCAGTTCGGCCTGTTAATGCAGGACCTGTCGGCCCGCTACCCCGACCGCATCATCATCATCGATACGCCGCCGGTACTGGCCAGCACCGAGGCCGTGGTGCTTTCGGGCCACGTGGGCCAGACGCTGGTGGTGGTGGAAAAGGACCGGACCACCGTCCGCCAGCTCCAGCGAACCCTGGAGATGCTCGAAGGCGGACGGAACATCGGCTGCGTTCTCAACCTCGTACCAGCCGAAGAGAACTTCACCGGATACGGATATTAGGAGCCGAGGAGGGGGGCAAGTGCGTCTGACGAAAGCAGCAGTGATTTCCGCAATGATGATGGCGACCGCGCAACCGACCTGGGCTCAACAGACGGCACCTCCGCCCGAGGCCGCCCAGCGCCCCTATGCGCCCCTGCCATTGGCGCCGCAGCCGCTGCTCAACGGCGGCATGGGGGGCTATGGGTCCGCCGCCATGTTCTCGCCGTTTCCCAAGGGCGGAGCGGTACTGCCGCCGTCCTTCGAGGTTCCCGGGCTCAAGCCCGCCACCGAGGCACCGCCCCCCTTTGCCCTCACCCTGGGCATCGATGGCAACGAGAAGTATTCCAGCAACGTCTTCGCCACCTCCGCTCCGGCCAAGTCGGATTTCATCACCGCCACCAATGCCTCGGTGGCCGTCGACGCGGATACCCGCAAGATCAAGGGCGGCCTGAAATACGGCCTGGGATACGACAAATACGCCCGCTTCGGCGAGATGGACGGGTTCCGCCAGAACGGCATCGGCGTCTTCGACGCGGAAATCATCGACCAGCGGCTGTTCCTGGGGGCCCGGGCCGCCGTCAGCGAGCAGAGCATCAGCCAGACCGGGCACACCGGCCAGATCGGCCCGACCACCGCCGCCAGCCGCACCTCGGCCGGCAATGTGGTGCGCGTCTATACCGAGAGTATCGCGCCCAGCTTCCAGCACCGCTTCGGCACCGTCGCGCTGGGGCAGATCGCCTACCATCACGACGAGACCCGCTACGAGAATGCCTCCCGGGCTCCCGCGGCTGCGGCGAGCACCGCATCGACCATGGCGGCGGCGAACCTCAACCAAAGCACCACCGATGGCGGACGGATCGAGCTGCGCAGCGGCGAATCGTTCTCCCGGCTGCTCTGGGACTATACCGGCGACGCCGATCACGAGGAGACCAAGAGCCGCACCTACGATCAGGTCTCCCACACCCTGGGGGCGGAATACCGGCTGACCGGCGATTTCGGGATTCTGGGGGCGGCCGGCAACGATTACGTCCACAGCAATGCCGTGGATCTGAAGAAATATGGCGGCGGCTTCTATACCGGCGGCTTCCACTGGACGCCGTCGCCCATTACCGACCTGCGGGTGGGAGTCGGCCGCCGCTATGACCGGACCAACTGGATCGTCCTGGGCGCCCATTGGCTGGGGCCGAGGACGGTCTTCCGCTTCTCGACGGATTCCGGCGTGACCACCGACGCCCTGAACTTCGAGAAGGCCCTGAACGCCGTCCGGCGGGACAACACCGGGGCCTTCGTCGATCCGTTCTCGGGCTTCGAGGCCGATCCGTCCACCTCGCCCTTCTCGCGCTCCAGTTCCATCTACTGGCAGCGCAATACCGACTTCGTGCTGCGCCACGACGAGGTCCGCGACAGCTTCGCCCTCTCCGCCCGCATCGCCGAGCAGCGGATACTGGGCGGGACGGCCGCCAACCTCGGCTCGACCACCACCTCCGGCGGCTCGGCCACGGTGATTGGCGCCTATGTTTCCTGGAAACACCACTTCACACCCGTGATCAGCGGCACGGCCATGGCGTCCCAGTACGACACGCTGCTCAGCGACAGCGCTCAGGGACGGACCACCCAAAGAAAGGGAAGCCTGGGGCTCAACTACAACATGAACCCAACTCTGCTGGGAACGCTGGGGTACAGCGTCTCGACCACCTCGCCCACACCAACCGGGAGTATCCGCGAGGATATGATCGTGGTTGGAATCAAGAAAACCTTCTAGATCATCGATGTACACAAAATACTATGGCCTGACCGATCTTCCATTCCAGCTCACTCCAGACCCACGCTTCTTTTTCGAGAGCTCGGTCCATTGCAAGGCCATGTCGCATCTGCTGTTCGGATTGGAGCAGTGCGAAGGCTTCATCGTCATCACCGGCGACGTGGGCGCCGGCAAGACCACCATCCTCAGCCACCTGCTGGCCACCCTGGATTCCCGGGCCTTTGTCACCGCCAAGATCGTCAGTTCCCATCTGGGGGGCGACGACATGCTGCGCGCGGTAGCGGCGGCCTTCGACCTGCCGTACGCCAATCTCGACAAGACGTCGCTGCTATGCCGGATCGAGGAATTCCTGGTCGCCAATCACCAGCAGGGAAAGCGCACGCTGCTGCTGATCGACGAGGCCCAGAACGTTCCGCCCCAGGCCCTGGAGGAACTGCGGATGCTGTCCAATTTCCAGGTGGGCGCCAAGGTCCCGCTGCAGAGCTTCCTCCTGGCCCAACCGCAATTCCGCCGGACCCTGGCAAGCAATGATCTGGAGCAGTTCCGCCAACGTATCATCGCGTCCTATCACCTGGGTCCCATGGAAGCCGAGGAAACCAGCGAATACATCCGCCACCGCCTTGCCGTGGTGGGCTGGAACAATGATCCGCAATTCACCGACGAAGCCCTGGCGACCATCTTTCTTCACACCGGCGGCGTGCCGCGCAAGATCAACACCATCTGCTCGCGGATCATGCTGTTCGGTTTTCTCGACGAGCTTCATACGGTGGATCGGGACGTGGTCAAAAGCGTGGTCGACGACCTGTTCCGCGAAACCAGCCAGGTGGTCGACGGATCAAGCGGGCCGAGCGGCGGCGTCATGCTCGGCGCCGGAATACCTCCCGATGCCTTCCAGCTTCTCCAACGGGTCGACCGCATCGACCGTACCGTCGAGCGCCACGGCCGCGCCCTGAAATTCTTTTCCTACGCTATCGAAAAGAGCCTGCAAGACGAATCCGGTGATCCGGAGCCTGATTGAGGAGGCATCATGAACGGCCAAGCCGCGAGCTTTCGCACCAAGACCTTCGAGCCGCCCCGCCGCGACGGCAAGCTGATCAACGCCATGTCGGTGGACGTGGAGGACTATTTCCAGGTCCAGGCCCTGGCCGGCGCGGTTCGCCGCGAGGACTGGGACCGCCAGCCCCGACGGGTGGAGGTCAACACCAACCGCATTCTCGAGCTTTTCGACCGCCACGGGGTCAAGGCTACCTTCTTCACCCTGGGCTGGATCGCCGAACGCCACCCGATGCTGGTGCGCAGGATCGTCGCCGAGGGCCATGAACTGGCCAGCCACGGCAGCGAACACCTCCGTGCCGACCACCAGGATGCCGAAAGCTTCCGCCAAGATGTCCGCCGCTCCAAAAACCTGCTGGAAGACATGGGGGGAGTGGCGGTGCGCGGCTACCGCGCCCCCACATTCTCCATCGGCCACCACAATCTATGGGCCTTCAACATCCTGGCATCCGAAGGCTATGCCTACTCGTCGAGCGTCTATCCGGTGAATCGCGACAATTACGGCATGCCCGACGCGCCGCGCTTCGCCTTCTATCCGCTCGATGGCCTGGCCTTCGAGGAATATCCCATCACCACCGTGCAATTGGGCAGGCGCAACCTGCCCGGCGGCGGCGGCGGCTTCTTCCGGCTGCTCCCCTATATGGTCAGCCGCGCCGCCATCGAGCAGGTCAACGGCAGCGACCGCAAACCGGCCATCTTCTATTTCCATCCCTGGGAAATCGACCCGCAGCAGCCAAGGGTGAAGCCGCTGGGGCTCAAGTCGCGCTTTCGCCACTACCTCAATCTCGGCAAGACCGTGGGGCGCCTCGAACGGCTGCTGGCGGACTTCGCCTGGGACCGCATGGACCGGGTGTTCCGCCCAGAACTTTAAAACAGAGGAGAGATGGCCCATGACCATTCAAATCAAGGAGCTGGATGATCACGGGCGTCAGGCCTGGGATCGCTTCGTCCTCCGGGACTGCCCGGATGCCACCTTTTTTCACCGCAGCGGCTGGAAGGCCGTCATCGAATCCGTCTATCGGCAAAAGGGCCACTACCTCTATGCCGAACGCTACGGACGGATCATCGGCATCCTGCCCTTGGTTCACGTCCGCAGCCCGCTGTTCGGCGACCGGCTGATCTCGACCGCCTTCACCATCGGCGGCGGCGCGGCGGCGCTCGACGACGAGGCCCATGCCGCCCTCGACGACGAGGCGCTGCGGCTGATGGAGGCGCTGGGCGCCGACAGCCTGGAACTGCGCCGCCCACCCCGTCCCCACGAGGGCGACGGGTGGTGCGCCAAGACCGACGTCTACGCCAACTTCTCCCGCGCCATCGCCGCCACCGACGAAGACTGCCTGAAGCAGATCCCCCGCAAGCAGCGCGCCGTGGTGCGCAAGGCGATCGATGCCCGGTTGCTGGTCGACGAACTGGACACCAATCCTGGCCGTTTCTTCCCCCTTTACGCCTACAGCATGCGCAACATGGGAACCCCGGTGTTCGGGCGGCGCTTTTTCACCGCTCTGATGAAGGAATTCGCGGAAAGCTGCGACTGCCTCACCGTCACCTATCAGGGCATGGCCATCGCCAGCGTGCTGAATTTCTATTTCCGCGACACGGTCATGCCCTACTACACCGGCTGCCTGCCCCTGGCCCGCGAACTGGGTGCCAACGACTTCATGTACTGGCGGCTGATGCGCCATGCCCATGAGCGTGGCTTCTCCATCTTTGACTTTGGCCGCTCCAAGGTCGGCAGCGGCCCCTTCAGCTTCAAGAAGAACTGGGGGTTCGAGCCGCATCCCATCCGTCACGAGTTCAAGGTGAAGGGCGGCGCCGAACCGGTGGAGATCAATCCCCTCAATCCCAAATACCGCCTGTTCATCGCGGCGTGGAAGTGCCTGCCCCTTTCGGTCGCCAATCTCCTGGGTCCCCAGGTGGTGCGTCACATCGGATAGCGGCCGGGCCACGAAGGGACGTCCCCATGACCCATCACTTTCACCCCTCGGTCCTGCGCGAATACGACATCCGCGGAATCATCGGCGAGACCCTGTCGGCCGCCGACGCGAAAGCCATCGGGCAGGCCTTCGCCGGCCAGATCATCGGCAATGGCGGCCATCGGGTGTGCGTCGGCTGCGACGGGCGGCTCAGCTCTCCCGAACTGGAGGATAGTCTGGTCGGAAGTCTGGCGGCATCCGGGCTGACCGTCCACCGGATCGGCATGGGGCCGACCCCCATGCTCTATTACGCCGCCCATACCCTGCAGGCCGACGGCGCCATCATGGTGACCGGCTCGCACAATCCGGCCAACCACAACGGCTTCAAGATGGTCCTGGGCGGCAAGCCGTTCTTTGGCGAACAGATCAGGGAACTGGGCCGCCTCGCCGCCCGGGAAAGCGGTCGCAGCCGATCCGGCGGCCTCGTCGTCGACAGCCCGGTGATGGAGGAATACGTGGCGCGATTGCTCGCCGACTACCATGGCGGCAAGCCGCTGACCGTGGTCTGGGATACCGGCAACGGTGCCGCCGGGGAGGTGGTGACCCGGCTCTGCGCCGCCCTGCCCGGAACCCATCTGCTGCTCAACGCCGATATCGACGGGACCTTTCCCGCCCACCATCCCGATCCCACCGAACCGGAAAATCTGGTCCAATTGATCGATGCGGTCCGCCGTCACCGGGCCGATCTCGGCGTCGCCTTCGACGGGGACGGCGACCGGATCGGGGTGGTCGATTCCAAGGGGCGCATCCTGTGGGGAGACCAGATCCTGATGCTGCTGGCCGAGGACATGCTGGAGACCCAGCCGGGAGCCATCGTGCTGGCCGATGTCAAATCCAGCCAGGCCCTGTTCGACCATGTCGCCGCCCTGGGAGGCCGGCCGATGATGTGTGCCACCGGCCACTCGCTGGTCAAGACCCGGATGGCCGAGACCGGCGCCAAGTTGGCCGGAGAGATGAGCGGTCACCTGTTCTTCGCCGACAGCTATTACGGCTATGATGACGCGCTTTACGCCGCGATTCGGTTCATCGGCATGGTGGCCCGGTGGCAGGGCGTCAGCCTGGCGGAACGTTACGACCGCCTGCCCCGGCTCTGCAACACCCCCGAACTGCGCATCCCCTGCCCCGAGACCCGCAAGTTCGCCGTGGTGGCCGAGGTCAAGGCGCGGCTGAAGGCGGCGGATGCCCTGATGGTCGATCTGGACGGGGTCAGGGTAAGCACCGAGGACGGCTGGTGGCTGCTGCGCGCCTCCAACACCCAGGCGATCCTCGTGGCCCGCTGCGAATCGGCCACGGACCAGGGGCTGGAGCGGCTATGCCGGACCCTGTCGGAACAGTTGGCCGCCTCCGGCCTGACGGATCAGCCTTTCCCCCTTAAGCGGCCGGATTGACCGGCTCGAAGAAGCGAAGTTTGTCGCGGCCGTCGCCCTTGGCCTTGTACATGGCCATATCGGCGTTCTTCAGCACCGTGGCCACCGGTTCGTCCTGGCCCTGGCACAGGGCGATGCCGAAGCTTGCCGTGCACCGAAACTCGAAACCGCCGAGGTCGCAGGGCCGGGCGATGGCTTCGCGGATCTTCTCGCCCAGGGTGGCGACCTGGGCGGCGGCGGCGCGAGCCTCAGAACTGAGATGTTCGAAGATCAGCACGAACTCGTCGCCGCCCAGCCGGGCGACGGTGTCGCCGGCCCGCACATGGGTCTGGATGCGCCGGGCCATTTCCACCAGCAACTGGTCGCCGATATCATGGCCGCGGGTGTCGTTCAGGGTCTTGAAATTGTCCAGGTCCAGGAACACCACGGCCACATGGTGGCCCGAACGGCTGCTGCCGACCAGGGCCTGACCGATCCGGTCGTGCAGCAAGCGTCGGTTGGGTAGATTGGTGAGGGGGTCGTAATAGGCCAGGCGGTGGATCACCGCCTCCGCCTCCTTGTCCTTGGTCACCTCGGAAAAGGCGCCGACATAGTGGGTGATGGCGCCGTCGGGGGCGATCACCGCCGTAATGGTCAGCCACTCGGCGTAAAGCTCGCCATTCTTGCGGCGGTTCCACATCTCGCCTTGCCAATAGTGCTGATGGAGCAGCGTCTGGCGGATATGCTGATAGAAATCCTTGTCCTGGCGGCTGGAGGTGAGAAGTACACGCTTGCGCCCGATCGCCTCCTCGGCGCTGAACCCGGTCAGCCGGGTGAAGGCGCTGTTGACCCGCAAGATGACGCCGTCGGGATCGGTGACCACCATGCCTTCCTGCGACTCGAAAGCGATGGCGGCAATGCGAAGCTCCGCCTCGGCTTTCTTGCGTGCCGTAATATCGGTGATGGCGACCCGCAGCGCATGAGATTCCCGGCTGCCGGTACGCAGATAATCCAGGCCGGCCTCGAATGTCGAACCGTCGCCAAGCACCAGACTCAGCTCGCAATTGTGCTTTCCGCCATGCTTGAACGCATGGTGGAGTTGGATCTGCCAGCGATCCTTGTCCTTTGGCGCGACGAACCGCAGGAACTGTCCCTTCACCAGCCTCCGGCGCTCATCCTTCAGCAGTCCGGCGGCGGTGAGGCTAAGCTCGCTGATCTGCCCGCCCTTGGTGAGAGAGAGATATCCCACCGGGGCAAAGTCGTAGAGGTCCACATAGCGATCGAGGGATTCCTCCAGCGCGGCCTGGGTTCGGAGCAAAGTGTCGTTTTGCACCTCGAGTTCGATCTGATGGACCTGGAGTTCGTGCAGCAGCCTTTCCGCCGACAGAGCCGGCGCCTTGGCGGGCGCACAGGCCGCCAGCCCCCCTGCCGCCGCCCGCAGTTCCGGTGCCGAGCCGCTGGGAGGAGGCCGCTTTGCGCCGGAGGACAAGGCCGGAACCGTGGATTTGTTCATCGCGCCGCACCTTGCTGGGAATTTCAAGCCGCCACAGCCTGAATAGGGACCTCGGCTCAATACGCAAACCGCGCGCCACATTCACAATGCATTGAAAACAATAGACTTCCCCGCCTCAGGATGAGCAAAGTGTCAAAATTCCGGACACGAGAGGCGGCCCATTCCGGTCGATGTCAACAAGCGTAAGGCCTTGCCCTATGCGGGAAGAAGGCTGAACATCATGGGGGCCGTATCTGGGGAGAGCCCCAATCCCGCCAGGGTTCAGGAGTATTTCCGGTGACGAGCAACGCCTTGCCCAAGCCCTCCACAACCAAGCCGTCCATTGTCGGCCTGGGGGCGTCGGCCGGCGGGCTGGAAGCGTTCGAGGCATTTTTCCGCAATCTGCCCACCGATACCGGCATGGGCTTCGTGCTGGTCTCCCATCTCGACCCCAGCCATACCAGCATCCTCACCGAGATTCTGCAGCGGACCACCACCATGCCGGTGGCCGAAGCCGCCGATCAGATGATGGTGGAGGCCAACCGGGTCTACGTCATTCCGCCCAATCGCGACATGACCCTGTTCCAGGGGCGCCTGCAGCTGAGCCTGCCGGAACGGCCGCGCGGCCAGCGCATGCCCATCGACGCCTTCCTGCGCTCCCTGGCCGAGGACCGGGGGGAGACCGCCATCGGCATCGTCCTGTCGGGTACCGGCTCGGACGGTACTCTGGGCCTGCGCGCCATCCTGGGGGCCGGCGGCATCAGCTTGGTGCAGGACCCGGCCACCGCCCAATACGACGGCATGCCGACCAGCGCCATTCAGGCCGGCTTCGCCACTCACGTCCTGGCGCCCGAGCTGATGCCCGACGCCCTGCAGGCCAACCGCCGCCACCACAAGGAAACCTCACCCGCTCCGGCTACCATCGGCGGCATGAACCAGATCATGATGCTGCTGCGCTCGGGCACCGGCCACGACTTTTCCGGCTACAAGAAAAGCACCATCGGCCGGCGCATCGAGCGGCGCATGGCCCAGCACAACATCGAAGACATCGAGCTTTACGCCCGCTACCTCAAGACCCATCCGGCCGAGATCCAGACCCTGTTCAAGGAGCTGCTGATCAACGTCACCAGCTTCTTCCGCGACCCCGAGGCCTTCGCCACACTGAAAAAGGACATTTTGCCGCAGATTCTGGCCGGCAAGCCCGAGGATTACGTGATCCGCCTGTGGGTTGCCGGCTGCGCCACCGGCGAGGAGGCCTATTCCATGGCCATGGTGCTGCGCGAGGTCATGGAGGAAGCCGGCCACGAGTTGAAGACCCAACTCTACAGCACCGATCTCGACGACGACGCCATCGCCACGGCGCGCGCCGGCTTTTACCCCCTCAACATCACCCAGGACGTCTCGCCCGAGCGGCTGCGCCGCTTCTTCATCAAGGAGGAGAACGGCTATCGGGTGAAGAAAGAAATCCGGGAGATGGTGGTGTTCGCCACCCAGAACGTCATCAAGGACCCGCCCTTCACCCGGATGGACCTGGTCAGTTGCCGCAACCTGATGATCTACCTGGAAGCCGATCTGCAAAACCGCCTGATTCCCGCCTTCCACTATGCCCTGAAACCCGGCGGCATACTGTTCCTGTCGCCGTCGGAAAGCATCGGCGGCCATACCGAGCTGTTTTCCCCGCTCAGCCGGAAGTGGAAGTTCTACCGGACGGCGCCGTCCATCGCCTCGACCCGCGCCATGATGGCCAGCGGCCTGTCCTGGGCCACCGATACCACCCGCAGCCCCCCCGTGGAAGTGATGACCAAGACCAAGGAAACCAATATCGCCGAACTGACCCGCCGCGCCCTGGTCCAGTCCTTTGCCCCGGTCTCGGTCATGACCGATTGCAAGGGTGATATTCTCTATGTCCACGGCGACACCAGCCGCTATCTGCGGCCACCGCCCGGACAGGCCACCCTCAATGCCGTCGAGATGGCCCACGAAGGCTTGCAGCTTGAATTGCGCTCCGCCCTCGGCCAGGCGGTCTGCCATGGCGCCCCGACCCTTGATCGGGAGGTGTCGTTCATGGTCGGCGCCGAGGTCCGCCGCGTCAGCCTGGGCGTCCGACCGCTGCCGGACCCGGAGCCCGGCCTGGGGCTGGTGCTGATCAGCTTCAGGGACCTGCCCGCCGCCCCTTCCGGCCAGCCGGTCCGCCGCCGCCGCGCCGCCGGCTCGGCCGGCCACCAGCGCATCGAGGAACTGGAGCGCGACCTGGCTTACACAAGGGAAAATCTCCAAGCCACCATCGAGGAGCAGCAATCCTCCAACGAGGAGTTGAAATCGGCCAACGAGGAGCTGCAATCCACCAACGAGGAACTGCAATCCACCAACGAGGAACTGGAAACCTCCAAGGAGGAACTGCAATCGGTCAACGAGGAGCTGATCACCGTCAACGCCGAGCTCCAGGCCAAAATCGAGCAGTTGGCCGGCATGCAGAACGATATGAAGAACCTGCTCGACAACATCAATGTGGGCACCATCTTCCTCGACGACCGCCTGGCCATCCGCCGCTTCACCCGCGAGGCAGCCAAGGTCTACCGTCTGGTCAATACAGATGTGGGACGCCCCTTGGGCGACATCAAATCCGACCTGGACGGCGAGGATCTGCTCGCCAAGGCCCAGAATGTGATCGAGACCCTGATCCCCTACGAGCGGGAGGTTCGAACCACCGGCGGCGACTGGTACCTGACCCGCATCCAGCCCTACCGCACCCTGGACAACGTCATCGACGGCGTGGTGATCACCTTCGCCAACGTCAGCGCCCGCGTCGCCGCCGAACAGGCCGAGCAGGAAGGACACGACATCGCCGAAAGCATTGTCGATGCCGTGGACAAGCCCATGCTGGTGCTGGACGGTGCCTTCACCGTCATCTTTGCCAGCAACTCGTTCTATCGCGGTTTCAAGGTCTCGCCGGCCGAGACGCGGGGACGGTCGGTCTATGCCCTGGAACACAACACCTGGGACACTCCGGCCCTGCGGAACCTGCTCGAAACCGTCCTGCCCGAGCAGCAGAGCTTTGACGGCTTCCTGCTGGACAGCCATCGAATGCGGCTGAGCGGCCGGCGGATCGTCTGCAAGACAAGCGGCAAGCCACTGATCCTGCTGACTTTTGAAGGGATTTCACTCTAAGTACCAAGATTACATTACGCGGTGCACCCGATGGGCGGGGTGGATAACAGGGCGGTCGCCACGAACCACAGGAATTGAGTCATTCCCAATCGTGGAAAAATCTTCACTGGTCCGGTCGAATGCTGCACAAGGCTTTCAAAAGACTTTCCGGCCGGCACGGCTTCTGGAGATAATGCGCACCGGGAAAAGCCTTGTCCTGCTGATCAATGGAATAACCCGACAGGACGAGGAATGGTATTCCGCGAGATGCCAGAGCCGATGCGGCGGGAGCCGCGCTCACACCCGCCAAATTCATATCGAGAATGGCGGCATCGCAAGTCTCGTTCGTGATGATCGCGAGGGCCGCCTCCAGCCTAGTCGCCACCCCGATGACAGCGTATCCGGCACCGACCAGCAACTCTTCGAGGACGAATGCAAGCATCGGCTCGTCTTCGACAATAAGGATGCGCCAAGCCCGGCCTTCAGGCGTCGCCTTGGGCGGATTCATTCTGGTTCCTCCCGGTCAATACATTTTCGGCCGCCGCGTTTAACGTCCATGAGAGCCCCTCCTCGTGAAAGCGAATCTCGGCGGTGCCCAGGACGGATGCCTCCGCCATGCGCCCTATGATGACCTGACCGAATCCCTTGCGGACGGGTTCCACGACCCTTGGGCCGCCACTCTCCGTCCAGGACATGGAAAACCCCGGCTTCGCCGCCGCGGTGACGCGCCAGGAGATGTGCACCTGCCCCTCGAAGTTCGAAAGCGCCCCGTATTTGGAAGCATTGGTCGCAAGTTCGTGTAACGCCATGCCGACCCCCTGGGCCGCGGCCGCGGTCAATTGCACACATGGGCCGTGCATCAGGATGCGCGTGCCGATCAGATCCTCGAAGTGGGCGAGCTGGGCTTTGACCAGGTCCGAGACCTCCACCCCTTGCCACAGGTTCCTGACCAGGAGGTCCTGACCGGCGGCAAGGCCGTCAATGCGGTCGGACAGACGTTTGACGTAGCTGGGCAGGTCGCCGTACTTGGCGGTTTGCTGGGCAACGGCCAGCACCACGGCCAGCAGATTTTTGGCGCGATGGTTGACCTCGGCCATGAGCAGTCTGACCTGCTCCTCCGATCGTTTGCGTGCGGTGATGTCGCGAACATTGCATTGAATGACCGGCAGACCACCCTCATCATACAGATTGGCGACAACTTCAACTTCGTGGAGCTGCCCACCCGTCCCCTTAAGCGGCAGGTCATCGTAGCGCACCTGATTGGTCCGGCTTAGTTTCCGTACCATTTCCTGGCTCGCGGCTTCGTCCTTGAGCAGGCCGATCTCAAACAGCTCCTTCCCGACCAGTTGACGGTGCGAATAGCCCAACATCTCGGTCATGAACGGATTGGCGTCGATAATCTCTCGAGTTGCCGGGTTGAGGAGCAGGACACCGTCATGGGCGGTTTCAAAGAGACGACGGTAGCGGATCTCTGAAACCAGGACCTTGTTCTCGCTGCACTTGCGCTCGGTCACGTCGCGGATTACGGAGAGAATTCCCGTTGATTGTCCGCTGACATCCCGCAGCACGGTGATGCTGGATTCGGCGTTGATCTCGATGCCATCACGCCTGATATGGACGTTTTCACCGCGCCATTCGCCGCGTTCAAGCAAGGCGGTCATCGCGGCCGCTTCGTCATCTTCGTGCCCCCACCGGCAATTGTAGATTTGCGGCAGTGTTTGGCCAAGAGCCTTGGATATGGTGACCCCGTATAGCCGTTCGGCTGCACTATTGAGGTAGATGATGCAGTTCTCATGATTGACAGCGATGACGGCATCGTTGACCTGATCGAGTATTGCGCCGCGGAAGCGGTTCGTTTCAGCGTCCAGACCTTGGAGGGTGTAGATTTGCGGGCCGTCGTTGCCCTCGACCACCAGCGCGTCCACTTGGCCGCTGCGGATCGCGTGAAGCGTTTCCTCCATCTCGTCCAGCCGGGCGCGCAACTTGGCATTGTCTGCAACGGCGTCCGATTCTGGGCAGAGTTTCGGGGGCAACAGGATTACGGGAGCTGAACGTCGAGCCCAAGCCCGAGCAGGATGCGCTCGGTCTGGGACATGTCGCCGATAAAGCGGCGAAGGGGCTGGGGCAAGGTCTTGATCAATGTTGGCGCGGCGACGATCTGCTTGTCCTTGGCCTCGGCAGGATGTTGCGCGATGTCCACGACTTCCAGATCGTAGCGCCCGCTGAGATAGGTATCGCAGATCCAGCGGGTGTTCGAGATCGCCCGCATGGAGCGTGGGGACAAGCCGGTCACGTAAAGCCGCAGGACATAACGGGCGGAGGCAAATGCAGTCATGGCCGCCTTCATCATCCGACCCTCCAAATGGGGACTCGCGGCGATATCATGATCGGATCGGCTGGATATCGAGGCCTACGAGAACGCGTTCCTCATTGGAAAGATCGCCAATGATCTTCTTGATCGGCTCGGGCAGGCGGCGCACCAGTGTCGGAACGGCGAGAATCTGATCTCCGGCCGCAAGCTGCGGGGTCTTGGTCAGGTCGATGACCTCAATGCGGTACTGCCCGGCCAGATGCGTCTCGCAAATACGCTGGAGATTGGCGATGGCGGTAAGCGACCGAACCGTCTGCCCGGCGACGTAGAGGCGGAGTTGGAACGCAACGACGCTGGCGGAGACCTCATGGGCGGACACACTCATTGCTTTTTCCTCTTCGTACCGCCGCGCTGTTGCGCCATGGCATCGGTGCTTTGGTGCGTGTTTCTTTTCCTCAGGCTGTCTTGTGTTATGGCGAACTTCACCTCCTCGGCTTCAGCGTCCGCCTCGGCCTGCAACGCGGCAATCTGTGCCTTGATCGCTTTACGCCGGCAGGCGAGTTGCCTCAGCCGGCGCTGATGGTCCTGCCCATCCAGAATGGCCGCGGCGTTCTCCTGAGCCTCCCGGGCGATGCGGGCACTGCCGGTCAGCACCTGACTGTCGCCGAGGTACACGTCGACCAGTTCGATGCCGCTGTCGCTCAGGACAAACTCGCGCACCTGGTTGGAGTGCGCCATGCCTCTCGATTTCCTGACGAAGATGGTGCGGTTATGCTCGCCGGTGAACTCCACATTACGCAATAGCAGCCAGGTATCCATCAGCGAGGACACGCCGAGCTGCGACCCCTCGTCGTCTCCCCCGCCGGTCAGGCTGGTGAAGACAGCGGTGATCTGATCCTTCTTCAGGAAGTCGAAAAGCCGCATGAGGGTGGGCTTCACCTCCGCGTCCTCATTCGCCATGGTGAGATTGCTGATGGGATCGACGGCCACCACGGCGGGGTCGAAGGTACGAACCAAATCGTGCATCATCACCAGATGCTGTTCCAGCCCCCGCAATGTCGGGCGGGACGAGTGGATGGTCAGCAGCCCCTTTTCTACCCATGTCTCCAGATCGATGCCGATGGACCGCATGTTTCGGATGATCTGGGCGTTGGATTCCTCATAGGCGAAGAACAGCGCCCGCTCGCCGCGCCGACACGCGGTTTCCACAAGTTTTGCGGCAATGCTGCTTTTGCCGGTTCCGGGCGCGCCGGAGACCAGCACACTGCTGCCGCGAAAGACGCCTTGGCCTCCCAGCATTTCATCAAGCCGCGCGATTCCGGTGGAGACCCGTTGGGTGGTGACCTTGTGATCGAGTTGCAGCGAGGTGATCGGCAGAACCGAAAATCCGTGGGTGCCGATCAGGAAGGGGTATTCATTCATGCCATGGGCGGTACCGCGATATTTCAAGATACGCAACCGCCGGGTGGAAATTTGCGCATGCATGCGCTGGTCGAGAACGATCACACAGTCGGCCACGTATTCCTCAAGGCCGTAGCGGGTTATCGCACTCCCTTCCCCCTTCTCTCCGGTGATGATCGCGGTCATCCCGCGATCCTTCAGCCAGCGGAACAGGCGGCGCAATTCGGCCCGGAGAACGCCGTGATTGGGCAGCCCGGCGAACAGCGCCTCGACCGTGTCGAGCACCACACGCTTCGCCCCAATGGAATCGATGGCGTATCCAAGACGAATGAACAGACCTTCGAGATCGTAATCGCCGGTCTCTTCGATTTCGCTGCGCTCGATGTGGACATAATCAAGCGCGATCTTCTTTTCCGCGACCAGTGCGTCCAGGTCGAAGCCCAGGGATCGGACATTGGCGGTGATTTCCGCCGCGTTTTCCTCGAACATTACGAACACGCCCGGTTCGTCGAACTGGGTCGCGCCTCGGACCAAGACCTCCATGGCAAGCATGGTCTTGCCGCACCCGGCGCTGCCGCAGACCAGTGTGGGACGTCCCGCGGGCAGTCCCCCGCCGGTTATTTCATCCAGTCCCTCAATTCCGGTCCGGGCTTTGCGTAGAGTGGGGAGAGACGCGGCGGTTCTTTTGCTCATTGGCCACCTTTCAGGGGGCAAGCATCCGACAATAGGGGGCTGATCGCATAGCGGGGGCGATCCAGCTACGGCATACCGCGATGACGTCCTCTCGAGCGTGCGCGAATTGTCGCGCCTCGCCCGCACTGCCGGTAGCTTCGGAAACTACCCAGTCGGAGATGCGGCGACCATCAATGATGGTCGGGGAGGTCGTGACACAAACCCTTCTGCTTGCCTCGGCATGTCCAAGGCCCGGCGGCTGAAGACACTGGAAGACGAGAACGCCATCGCTGGAGTGAAGCCAACGACATCGGCCTGACTCTGGCATAAGCCGAAAGACCGCCCCCACGGGTGCCGCGCAGGAGATCACGGGTACAACTCCTCCCGGCTCCACCCCCGGTCCGTCCGATAGGCGAAGCGGTCATGCAGGCGGAACGGGCGGTCGCGCCAGAATTCGATCCGCGCGGGGACCAGGCGGAGGGCCGGAGCGCGGCCTGCCGGTTCTTCCAGCCATCCCTCGGCGCGAATCTGCCGCCGGATGGTTTTCCAGTGGAAGCACAAGGCGGCGTCCCGGCCGGCCGAAAAGACAGTGTCCCATCCCTCTGGAAAGCCTGGATGCGGCCGCACGACAAAACCTCCCGCACCCCAGCCGTCCAGACGGATCATACGCACCCGCGGCCACGCCCGCGCGTCGGCCACGGCCAGGGCCGCGTCTTCCGAGGCGCCGGGCTCGGACAGGCCGGCGTCGGCCAGCCAAAGACCAAAAAGCCGGTATGGGTCGTCGGATCGTTCGGACATTGGCTCCTCCGGAACGGTAGGAATTGATCAAATTCGACAGGGTCTGGAGACCAGCGGCAAGCTGGCGGCGGATTTGCTGCAATCGTTCAGGCCGAGAGCCCGGAAAATCCAGGCGCGGCGACTGGCACGGTGCTTGCTCGTACATGCCGGCGCGGAACGAGTTGCGCAAAGGGAAGCAACTGAACAGGAGGAGTATTTTCCAGACAAATATCAGGCCAATACCCTGCCCCTCTCCTCCCGAGGGAAAGGCTTTCATCACCTATATTCTCCAGGGCGGAATCTCTCTGCCCGAACCTTCTTCCCGCCGCTTCGCGGCGGCGGGAACTTTTTCAGGAGAGGTACCGTGTCCCGCAATGATTTCTTGTCGCCCATCGAAGACGTGATCGCCGGCGCCCGCCGGGGCGAGATGTTCATCATCATCGACGACGAAAGCCGCGAGAACGAGGGTGACCTGGTCATCCCGGCCGAAAGTGCGGCCCCGAGGCTGTCAATTTCATGGCTACCCACGGCCGGGGGCTCATCTGTCTGGCGCTGACCCGCCAGCGGGTCGAGGATTTACACCTGCCGATGATGAATGAAGCGGCGGCCGACCTGCACGGCACGGCCTTCACCGTCTCGGTGGAGGCCCGAGAGGGGGTGACCACGGGTATTTCCGCCGCCGACCGCGCCCGAACCATCTCCGTGGCGACCGATCCGGGCAGGGGATACCAGAATCTCGTCAGCCCCGGCCATGTCTTCCCGCTGATGGCCCGCGACGGTGGCGTCCTGGTGCGAGCCGGTCACACCGAGGCTTCAGTCGACATCGCCCGCCTGGCCGGGCTGGTCCCGGCCGGAGTGATCTGCGAGATCATGAACGACGACGGCACCATGGCCCGGCTGCCGGAACTGGTGGATTTCGCCCGGCGGCACGGGCTGCGCATCGCCAGCATCGACAACCTGATCGCCTATCGCCGCCGGTATGAGCGGCTGGTGCGGCGCAACGCCGACACCACCTTCGAGTCCATCCACGGCGGAAACTGGCGCATGGCCATCTATGCCAACACTATC
>JAVBXM010000229.1 GCA_030824585.1 Phaeospirillum sp.
CCGCCGCCGCGCGGTTGAACAGCAGCACCGTGGTGCCGCTGTGCCCCGCCGCCAGTTGCAGCCGTCGCGCGGCGGTGAAGTCCAGGCCCCGCACCTCGCCCAGCACGGCGGCCAGGGCGGTCGAGCGGGCGGCCTCCTCCAGGGCCCACAGGGCGGCCTTGGAGCGCCCCGGCATCACCATGATCAGCCGGTCCGGCCCCAGGCCGAAGCGGGCGAGACCGGGGGCGTGGGGCATGTCCCCCTCGGCCAGCCACAGCACCGGCTTGGCCGCCAGCCGGGCCAGTCCGCCCAGCAGGAAGGCGGCGAAGCCCAGGGCCGCCCCGTCATGGCCGGCGGCCGGCGAGGCGGGGGAAAGCTCGTGCAGGGCTCCGGTGCGCATCCCCTCGAACCCCGCCAGTCCCAGCGGCAGGTTCGGCCCATGGCCGTCCGTGCCGTTCCCCTCCAGGGTGGCGACGCCGCGGCGCAGGGATTCGAGGGTGGGCGGGGACATGGCGACTCCATATGTTCGCTAAATGTTCCTACATTCGGCATGTCCGAGTCAAGGGGCGGCCGCACGAAGCCCGGTCATGAAGTCCGGGCGGGAGGATCGGTGTATTGCCGGGCGATGGCGTGGAATTCGTTCTGAATGCCGACGAAGGCGTCGACCACGTCCGGGTCGAAGCGCGTTCCCTTTTCCTGGATGATCGCCTCGACCGCCACGAAATGCGGAATGGGGTCCTTGTAGACCCGGCGGCTGATCAGGGCGTCGTAGACGTCGGCCACCGCCATCAGGCGGGCGGAAACCGGGATGTCGTCGCCGGACAGGCCCAGGGGATAGCCGTCGCCGTCCCAGCGCTCGTGATGGAAGTTGGCGATCTCCTTGGCCATGGTCAGGAAATCCAGGCTGGTTCCCAGCCAGCGCTCGGCGGCCTCGATGGCGTTGCGGCCCAGGGCGGCGTGGGTCTTCATGACCTCGAATTCCTCGGGGGTCAGGCGGCCGGGTTTCAGCAGGATGCAGTCCGGAATGCCGATCTTGCCGATGTCGTGCAGGGGCGCCGATTTGAACAGCATGGTGATGGAGGATTCGTCCAGGAAGCGGGCGAAGCGGGGATGGCTTTGCAGGCTGCTGGCCAGGGCGCTCATGTAGAACTGGGTGCGGCGGATGTGGTTGCCGGTCATCAGGTCACGGGTCTCGGCCAGCGAGGCCATGGCCAGGATGGTGACGTCCTTGACCGCCGTCACCTCCTTGGTCCGCTTGGCGACCTCGCGCTCCAGGAAGCTGTTGTGGTCGCGCAGCAGGTCGGCCGACGCCTTGAGGCGGAGGTGGGCCTGGACCCGGGCCAGCACGATGGAGGGGCTGAACGGCTTGGTGATGTAATCCACCGCTCCCATGTCCAGGCCCCGCTTCTCCTCGGCCATCCGCGTCTTGCTGGTCAGGAAGATCACCGGGATCTCGTTGGTCCGGGGATCGGTCTTGAGCTGCCGGCAGACCTCGTAGCCGTCGATGTCGGGCATCATGACGTCCAGCAAGATCAGGTCCGGCCGCTCGTTGCCCAGGGCGATCTTCAGGCCCTTCTCGCCGCTGTTGGCCACCTTGACCCGGTAATCCGCCTTCAGCAATTCGCTCATCAGCCAGACTTCGTCGGGGCTGTCGTCAACCACCAGGATGGTGGACTTGTCCATGAAATCCGGGGACGTCATTCCTGGCTGGCTTTCTGGCAAGGGGTGGCCTGCTGGGTTCCCGAGACCGACAGCAGCGTCTTCTTGCGCTTGATGTCGGCGTCGGAATCGGAGTGTTCCAGGGCGATGGCGCGGAACTCGTCCTGGATGTCCAGGAAAGCGTCGACGATATCGGGGTCGAAATGCTGGCCCCGGCCCTCGATGATGATCTCCACCGCCTTTTCGTGGGACATGCCGTCCTTGTAGACCCGCCGGCTGATCAGGGCGTCGTAGACGTCGGCCACCGCCATCAGGCGGGCGGACAGGGGAATGGCGTCGCCGCTCAGTCCCTGGGGATAGCCGCTGCCGTCCCACTTTTCCTGATGGCCGTAGGCGATTTCCTTGGCGGTGGTCAGGAATTCCACCCTGGTCCCCAGGGAGTGCTCGGCGTGTTCGATGGCTTCGCGGCCCAGGGTAGTGTGGGTCTTCATGATCTCGAACTCTTCGGGGACGAAGCGCCCCGGCTTCAGCAGGATGCGGTCGGGAATGCCCACCTTGCCGATGTCGTGCAGCGGGGCGGACTTGAACAGCATGTTGATGGCGCCGTCGTCCAGGTGGGCGGCGAAGCGGGGATGGCCGCGCAGCCGGGTGGCCAGCGCCTTGACGTAGAACTGGGTGCGGCGGATGTGGTTGCCGGTTTCCAGGTCGCGGGTTTCGGCCAGCGAGGCCATGGCCAGGATGGTGACGTCCTGGATGGCCATGACCTCCTCGGTGCGCTTGGCGACCTCCTGTTCCAGGAAGTCGTTCTTGTCGCGGAGGAAATCGGCGGTGGCCTTGAGCTTCAGGTGGGTCTTGACCCGGGCCAGCACGATGGGCGGGCTGATGGGCTTGGTGATGTAGTCCACCGCGCCAAGCTCCAGCCCCTTCTTCTCCGCGTCCACTTCCACCTTGGCGGTCAGGAAGATCACCGGGATATGCTGTGCCACGGGGTCGGCTTTCAGGCGCTGGCACACCTCGTAGCCGTCGAGGCCCGGCATCATGATGTCCAGCAGGATCAGGTCCGGGGGATTGTCGCCCGTGGCGATCTTGAGGGCCTTTTCGCCCGAACTGGCCACCTTCACCCGGTAATCGTCCTTGAGCAGGCTGCTCAGGACCGCCAGATTGTCCGGCGTGTCGTCCACCACCAAGATGGTGGACTTATCGATAAGGTCTTGGGTGTCCATCGCAAGTTCCTTAGGCGGAGAGGTTGTTCCGTTGCATGGCCTCGGTCAGGGCGGCGGCGGCGGTATCGAAGTCGAACGCCTTGATAGCCGTCCGAATCCGGCCGAAATCGTCGGGGAAGGCGCTGTTCAGCAGGCCGGTGTTCGCTTCCAGGATATCGTCGGCCTCGGCATCGTCTTCCGCAAGCAAGATGAGTATCCGCCGGCACACGGCGTTCAGCGTTTCCAGGTCGACGGCCACCGGCGCGGCAGTCTCTTCCGGCGGCAGCCGGGCCTCCAGGGCGGCGATCAGTTCCCCCAGGGGAGCTTCCAGCGCGCCGAGCAGTCCGTCCACCCCGTCGCGCGGCGCCTTGTCGCCGATGGCGGCTTCCAGGTCGGCGGCGCGCCGCTGCACCTCGTCGGCCCCGATCATGCCGGCCAGACCCTTGGTGGTGTGGGCCAGCCGCTCCGCCGTCGTCCAGTCGCCGGCATCCAAGGCATCGCGGATTTCACCGGGAACCGCCTTGCGGCCGGCGGCGAACTTGCGCAGCGAGGCGAGGTAGAGGCGGGTCTTGCCCTGGACCCGGCGCAGGCCGGTGGTGGTGTCGAGGCCGGCGACCACGGGGATTTCCGTGCCCTCGGGGGTGGCGGCGTCTCCGGCCGGCCTCGCGGCGGCCTCGCCGGCCGTCGCCGGTGCCGAGGCATGGCGCGGCGCGATCCAGCGGAGCAGGGCGGTCCATAGCTGGTCGGGATCAATGGGCTTGGTGATGAAGTCGTTCATGCCCGCCTCGAGGCAGCGGTCGCGGTCGCGCTGCATGGCGTTGGCGGTCATGGCGACGATGGGCAGGGCGTCGAACAGGCCCATGCGGCGGATTTCCATGGTGGCGGTGACGCCGTCCATCACCGGCATCTGCATGTCCATCAGCACGATGTCGTAGGCGTTCTGGCGGATCTTGGCCAGGGCGATGGCGCCGTCGTCGGCCACCTCCACCAGGAATCCGGCATCGCCCAGAAGTTCCGTGGCCACCTGCTGGTTCAGGTCGTTGTCCTCCACCAGCAGGATGCGGGCGCCCCGGATGGTCGCCAGGTTCTCCTGGAGGGGCGGCTGGGAGGCGCCGGCCTGCCGGCGCTCCGAAGGCTGGGAGCCGAACATGCGCATGATGGTGTCGAACAGGATCGAGGCGCTGACCGGCTTGATCAGCACGTCCTCGATGCCGGCCTCGGCGATCTGGTTCAGCACCTCCTCGCGGCCATAGGCGGTGACCATCAGCAAGCGGGGCTGGGGCTCCAGGCCCAGGGACCTGATCTGGTGGGCGGTCTCGATGCCGTCCATGCCGGGCATGCGCCAGTCCAGCAGGACGATCTCGTAGGGCTCGCCGTCCGCCGCCGCCCGCTTCACCTCCTGGATGGCGGCCTGCCCCGAGGGCATGTCGGCGACCCGGAAGGTCATGCCGGCCAGCAGGTCCGACAGCACGGCGCGGGCGTTGTCGTTGTCGTCGACCACCAGCGCCCGGCAGCCCCGCAAATCGGGCGACGGCAGCAATTCCCGCTTATGGGTGGCACCGATCCCCATGCGGGCGGTGAACCAGAAGGTGCTGCCCTTGCCGTATTCGCTGTCGACGCCCACCTCGCCACCCATCAGCTCCGCCAGCCGCCGGGAGATGGCCAGCCCCAGCCCGGTGCCGCCGAACTTGCGGGTGGTGGAGGTATCGGCCTGCTCGAAGCTCTGGAACAGCCGGGCCTGTTGCTCGGCGGTGATGCCGATGCCGGTGTCGCGAACGGCGAAATACAGCAGCACCTCGGTCTCGGTGCGCTCCTTGATGCGGGCGATGATGTCGATCTCGCCCTTTTCGGTGAACTTCACCGCGTTGTTGGCGTAGTTGATCAGAATCTGCCCCAGGCGCAGCGAATCGCCCACCAGGGTGCGGGGCACCTCGGACGGAATGTCGAACACCAGTTCCAGGCTCTTGGCGCTGGTCTTTTCGGTCAGCAGGCTGGCGATGTTGTCCAGCACCTTGTCCAGTTCGAAATCCGCCTGCTCGACGGCCAGCTTGCCGGCCTCGATCTTGGAGAAGTCCAGGATATCGTTGATGATGCCCAGCAGGTGCTGGCCGGCGCCCTGGATCTTCTTGACGTAGTCGTGTTGCCGGGGCGTCAGCTCGGTCTTCAGGGCCAGATGGCTCATGCCGATGATGGCGTTCATGGGGGTACGGATTTCGTGGCTCATGTTGGCCAGGAAGTCCGATTTCATCCTGGTGGCGTCCTCGGCCAGTTCCTTGGCCCGCGTCAGGGCGCCCTCGGCCTGCTTTTCCGCCGTGATGTCCTGGAAGAATCCGGCCCAGGCGGTACCGGTGGCGTCGGTGGCGGTGGGCAGGGCCTCCATGCGGACCCAGCGGGGCTCGCCCGGCAGATCGAGGCGGAAGCGGGACGAGAAGCGCGTGCCGCGCCGGACCGCCTCCTCGACCTCCGCTTCCAGGGCGGCGCGGTCGTCGACCTGCATGGTGCCGTAGAGCCGCCCGCCATTGGCGAGCAGTTCGTCGGGGCTGATTCCCAGGATGCCCCGCACCTGCCGGCTGATGAAGGTGAACCAGAACAGCTCGTTCTCGCTGCGCAGCTCGAACACCGCCACCGGGACCGAGTTGGTCAGGGCGCGCAGGCGCTCCTCGGCCTGCTGGATACGGTTTTCCCAGTTGCGCCGCTCGGTGACGTCCAGCCAATAGCCGTTCCACACCCGGGTGCCGTCGGTCAGGCTGGAGGCTATGGCGCGGGTTTCGATCCACCGCGGCTCGCCCTGGCGGCTCATCACCCGATACAGCAGATTGGTGGACGTTCCGGCGACCATGGCCTCGTCCACGGCCCGCCTAGCCTCGGCAAGGTCGTCGGGGTGGATGCGCCAGAAGCGCAGCTCGGGGTCGCTGCGCAATTCCTCGGCGGAATAGCCCCAGATTTCCTCGGCCTTGGCGCTGATGAAGCTGAACCGGTGATCGCCGTCCGTGCCGATCTCGAAGCGGAAGGCGGCGCAGGGCAGGGAATCGGCCATCTCCCGCATCAACTGCCGCGACCATTCGGCGGCGCTTTTCGACCGCTGCAGCGCCTCGGTCCGCTCAAGGACCCGGGCCTCCAGCGTGGCGTTGGCCTCCTCCAGGCGGGAGGTGGACGACAGCAGCGCCTCGCGCATGGCTTCCTGGGCCGCCGACAGTTCGGTGATTTCCACCAGGTCGGACACCACCTCTACCGGCCGGGCCAGGTCCATGCGGCCGATGCGGACGCTTTCCCTGGCCAGCGCTTCCAGCGGCGCGGCGAAGCGCCGGGCCATGGGCAGGGTGACCAGCGCCGCCATGGCCAGCGAACCGAGGATCAGCAGGACCAGCAGGGCGATCTGTTCGCGGCCCACCGGGATGAAGTCGTGGCGCGGCGCGACCACCCCCAGCCAGATGGGGTGCGAGCCGATGACCATGCGGCTGAAATGGGAGAACCAGACCTCGCCGTCCAGGGTCATGGGATTCAGGCTGCCGTCCGGCCGCCCCAGGTCGTTCCAGCGCTGCCATCCCTCGGTCAGGATCGGCAGGTTCTGGTCGGCCAGGGGCTTGAGCACCGCCTTCTTGATCTCCTCGTCATCGTCGAAGCGCGGCATGCGGGGCACGCCGACCAACTGCCCCTGGTCGTCCAGCAGCATCCCCATCCCGTGGGGACCGGCCTTGACCTGGCGGGTGAAGTGGGACAGGTCCAGCAGCTTGACGTCGTGGCCGATCAGGTAGCGGCTGCCGTCGGCGGCGGTCCAGCGGCTGGCGGCGGTGATGCCCGGCTCCTTGGTGGTGAAGAAGATGTAGGGGGCGGTCCAGTGGATGTCGTCGTCCCGTTCCATGGCCATGGCGCCCTTGAACCAGGGGCGCGTGCGGGCGTCGTAGTCGCGCTCCAGTTCCTCGGTCTTCTCCATCACCCGGCCGGCGCTCCAGGTGATCCAGGTGGTGGCCTTGCCCCGCCGGGCAGGATCGCTGAGGCGGTTGATCCACTTGCCGTCCGGGGTCAGCAGCAGAAGGATCTCCCGCCCGGATTCATGGGCAAGGATCACCGACGAGATTTCCGGGTGGTTCTCGATGATGGGAAAGAAGAATTCGTTGAAGCGCTGCAGTTGGTCCAGGTCCAGGCTGCCGTTCATGCCCCAGTGGCGGCTGGTGTTGAGCGTGATCTCCACCGTGGCCAGCAGGCGCCTGACCCGTGCCTCCAACTCGCCCGCCGTCTGCCGCATCTGGGTATCGGCCAGCCGGTCGACGGTCGGCGTGACGATCAGGGAATAGGTGGAGGCGGCGAATACCCCAAGCGCCATGACCACGATGAAGAAGGCACGGACCAGAAGGTTGCCGCGAATGGACGTCCCGGTCACGGGGCGTCCGGGGCGCGGGGGCGTCGGTGCCTGATCGGTCATGCAACCCCACCTTCCGACTGCGGAACCTGCGTTCTCCTATCTATAAAGTAGTCGGTAGTCCCGCCGGGGGAAAGCGCCATTGTGCCCCGCCGCCGGGTGGGGGATCAGTGCCCGCCGAGCAGGGCGTTGGTCCGTGTCACCGCCTGGCGGGCCGCGTCCAGCAGGCCTTGCTTGCTGACGACCGCCGCCGTCGAGATGGTGGTGATCTCGGCGGCCCGGTCCAGCAGGTCGAAGGCCAGGGCCAACTCGCGGCCGGCGTCGATCAGTCGGGTCAAGTTTTCCATGTGATCCTCCCCTTGTCTTGCTCTTGGCCCGGGTCAGGCGGCCCGGTGGCTGGAATTGGCGTATTCGGCGGCCGGCTCGCCCACCTCGACCCGCAAAATCCGGTCGAAGCCGTTGAATTCCGTCCGCAGGCAGGCGCCATAGGCTCCCATCTGGCCGATTTCGATCCAGTCGCCCTCAGCGATGTCGTCGGGCAGCGGAAACGGCCCCCGCATGCGGTCGAGCGAGTCGCAGGTCGGCCCATAGAAGCCGAAGGGGCGAAGCGCACCGTGGCTGGCGCCCGCCGCCTTGATCAGGCGGCAGGGATAGCGGAAGCCCAGGGCCCCGGCGTCCGACAGGGTTCCATAGACGCCGTCGTTGATGAACAGCATGTCGCCGCGCCGGGCCTGGACCTGCACCACCAGGGACTGGCAGGCGGCCACCAGGGCGCGGCCGGGTTCGCACCACAGGACGCAGCCGGCCGGCAGGTCCATGCGGGCTACGCCACGGCGGATGGCGGCCACGAAGGCGCCGAGCGGCGGCGGATGCATGTCGGGATAGGCGACGGGGAAGCCGCCGCCCACGTCCAGCACCTCAAGGTCGATTCCGGCGGCCCGGACGACCGTGTCGGCCAGGGCCAGGGCGCGCTCCCAGGCGGATGGATCGCAGCATTGCGAGCCCACGTGGAACGACAGCCCCACCCGGGCGATAGCGGCGCACTGGCGCAGCAGCCGGATGGCGGCTTCCGGCGGGGCGCCGAACTTGCCCGACAGGTCGAGGCGGGCATCGCCCTTGTCCAGGCCCAGCCGCACCATCAGGCGCAGGTCGCGGGCATGGCCGGTTTCCTCGACGATCTTGGCCAGCTCCTCGGGGCTGTCGAGAACGAAGTCGCGCACTCCATGTTCGGCATAGGCCTCGCGGATGGCCGAGCGGGCCTTGACCGGGTGCATGAAATGGATGTCGGCGTCGGGGAACAGGCGGCGGACCAGCCGCACCTCGGAGATGGAGGCGGTGTCGAAATGGCGGATGCCGCCGTCGGCCAGGGCGCGCAGCACCACCTCGTCCGGGTTGCACTTGACCGCGTAGAGGACGTGGCCGGGGAAGGCCTCGACGAAGCGCGCCGCCGCCTTGCGGGCCTTGGCGGGGCGCAGGCAGAGCATGGGGATTTCGGGGCGATGGGCCATCACCGCCGCGCGCACCGACAACGGCGCCGTGGCGGTGCCGTCGCGGCGGGACAGGAGATGGATGCGGGCGCGGTAGCGGGTGATGTTCATGGTCGTGACTCCCCGGCTGGAATCGATCCCCGCGTCCTTTCCGGCATGACCGGGAAAGGCGGCGGAACCTTCGGCGTAACGACGGCGAGGGCGAACGCCCAGGCCGTCGTTACGGACTCAGGTTGCGTTCGGGATTGAATTGGGGAATTGCGCCCGGGGCGTTGGTCGTCAACATCTCCACCTCCCTTTCGGGTACCGGCCCATTTCTGCCGGCTCCTCCAAAAAGGACGCGTGCGTCGTTGCATAACCTACAAAGGGCCATCGGCACGTGCGTGTGCGTCACTGGGTTGACTCTAGACCCTCGCGGGGGTGGGGGCAAGCCCCTGAAATGTTACAATTTCTTCGGGTTTTTCCGGGTCGGGTCCTGCCACGGGATCGAAGCCGCCGCCAAGGCGGTGATCTCGGAGACGTCATCGGCGGCGGGGGCGATCTCGACATGTCCATGCCGGCCTTCACTTTGACCAAGATCAATGACCTGGGATTGAAATGCCGCCAGGGTGCGACGCGATTATGGTGATGGAGACTGGCATGGCCGCTGCTGGGGCCGTCCTACAGGCACCACACCCTTTACGCCAGCCATCCGCTGAAGCGCTCGGCATGAGTGCGGTGACTCGCGGTACCGGCGTGTGCTAATTTAGCAAAATCAGATCGGCCCGGAGGGGCGAAGGTTTTGGTTCGAGGCGAAGAGGCAGGAACGGCGAAGCGGTTGGGCGGCCTTGGGCGGCTCGGCGCGTGGCTGGCTGTCCTGGCCCTGACGGTCCAACTGCTGGTTCCGGCCGCTCCGGTTCAGGCGGCGGTGCTTGACCAGGATCTGGCGGCCTCCATCTGCCATTCCTCCGGCGAGCCGGATGCCCAGGCGCCGGCCAAGGCCGTCCACGACCATTGCCAGTTCTGCCAGCTTCACGTGGGCGCCAAGCTTCTGCCGCCCCCGGCGGCGGCGGGGCTCGACCTGCCCCGAACCGTCCTGTTCGCCGTCGCTCCGTCGGCCGACGGGGGCGGCATCCTGTTTTCCGGCCATCTTCCCCAGAGCCAGCGCGGTCCTCCCTTCCACTCCTGACGCAGTATCGGGGCGATTCCCATCGCCTTTTCCGTCATGGAGTCCGGAGGACGAGAGATGAGCACTTCCACCGTCAAGGGTACGGCCAAATCTACTGAAATCGGCATGGGATCGCTGGTGCTGGGCACCGGCCTGACCATCGCCTCGCTGATCCTGATTCCCGCCCTGTCGCAGAGCCTGGGGGTCGGCCCCAGCCTGACCGGCGCGCTGCGCGTGGTACTGATGAAGGCGGCGGCCAGAGTCTGATGGGAAAGCAGGCCTGATGCGAAAATCCGACGCGTTCCTCACCCTGTCGGCGGTGCTGCTGCTCCTGTTGGGGGCCAGCTTCGCCGATGCCGCCCGAGGCCTCGTCCGCGAGGAACCGGCGCTGGAGCGCAAGGCCGAGATGGTCGGGAGGCTGGGCCTCACCGATCTGGTGCTGTTCACCGAGGCCCGCTACACCCGCCACCCCAGCCAGGCCGACCTGCATTCGGCCTTTCAGGATCATCCCTTCGCCATGGATCACTTTCCCACCGGATCGTTGCTGCCGCCGCCCATCCTGAAGGGGCGGCCATGAGAGTGTGGCTCAACAAGCAGCGCAACCTGCTGGATTTCAGCCTGTCGTCCCTGTCGCGCCGGCGGGGCAAGACGCTGGGCATGCTGACGGTCTACACCAGCATCGTTTTCGTGCTGGCCTCGGTGATGCTGTTCTCCCACGCCATCCGCCGCGAGGCCGCCACCGTGCTGGCCAAGAGCCCCGAAGTGCTGGTCCAGCGCATGGTGGCCGGGCGCCACGATCTGATCCCCGCCCGCCACCTCGACGCCATCAGGGGCGTCCGCGGCGTGCAATCGGCCGAAGGGCGGCTGTGGGGCTATCTGTTCGACCCGGCGGCGGCGGCCAACTATACCCTGATGGTGCCGACCAATCCCCGCATCGAGCCGGGCAAGGTGGTGATCGGCGACGGCGTGGTGCGGGTCAGGAACGCCGATCCCGGCGATCTGATGAGTTTCCGCGCCCATGACGGCTCCTTGGTGCAGTTCAAGGTGGATCACGCCATCTCGCGGGAATCGGCCCTGGTGTCCGCCGATCTGTTCTTGGTGGCGGAAGAGGATTTCCGCCGTCTGTTCGGCATTCCGGCGGGCATGTTCACCGATCTGGCCGTGTCGGTGCGCAACCCGCGCGAGGTGGGCAAGATCGCCGAGAAGATCGACGCGGCGCTGCCCGATACCCGCATCGTTCTGCGCGACGAGATCCTGCGCACCTACGAATCGGTGTTCGACTGGCGCGAAGGCATGCTGCTGGTGCTGCTGGCCGGCTCGATCCTGGCCTTCGCCATCTTCTCGTGGGAGAAGGCGTCCGGCCTGTCGGCGGAGGAGCGGCGCGAGATCGGCATCCTGAAGGCCGTGGGCTGGGAGACCGGCGACGTCATCCTTCTCAAGATGCTCGAAGGCCTCGTGGTGTCCCTGTCGGCCTTCCTGGTCGGCTACCTGCTGGCCTATGCCCACGTCTTCCACCTGGGCGCCGGGCTGTTCGAGCCGGTGCTGAAGGGCTGGGCGGTGCTGTATCCCAAATACCGGCTGACGCCCTTCGTCGACGAGCTGCAGGTCGCCACCTTGTTCTTCTTCACGGTGTTTCCCTACACGGTGGCGACCGTGGTGCCCATCTGGCGCGCCGCCATCGTCGATCCCGATCAGGTGATGCGATGATCCATCTCAGCGACGTGCGCAAGGCCTTCAACCAGGGCAAGGCCAACGAGTTCTGGGCCCTGAAGGGCATCGACCTGTCGGTCCGGGCCGGCAAGGTGACGGTGTTCCGGGGACCCAGTGGCTCGGGCAAGACCACGCTTCTCACCCTGGTGGGCTGTCTGGCGCGGCCCACCTCGGGCCGGGTGCGGCTCCGCGACCGCGACATTTCCGGCCTGCCCGAGCGCTTCCTGACCGATATCCGCCGCTCCACCTTCGGCTTCGTCTTCCAGCAGTTCAACCTGCTGAAAGGCATCAGCGCGGTGGAGAACGTGATGATTCCGGCCTATCCGCTGGGCCGTGACCGCAACGAATTGAGCGAGCGCGCCCACGCCCTGATGGCCAGCCTGGATATCGCCGCCAAGGCCCATTCCAACGCCGAATGGCTGTCGGGCGGCGAGGCCCAGCGCGTCGCCATCGCCCGCGCCCTGATCAACGATCCCGAGGTGGTGATCGCCGACGAGCCCACCGCCAATCTGGACAGCGAGCGCTCCCGGCAGTTCCTCGGCATCGTCGAGACCTTGAAGGCATCGGGCAAGACCGTGCTGATGACCAGCCATGACCCCCTGGTCTGCGACACGGCGGTGGTGGACCACGTGGTCAGCCTGCGCGACGGCCAGTTGGTGGAGAGCCGCTGAGCCATGGTGTTTCAGCCCGCCATCATCGCCCTGCTGCTGGCCTCAATGGTGGGAACCCTGATGGTGGCCGCCTCGGTGCCGTTCGCCGTCGGCGTGCTGCGGCGCTGGAACACCGCCAGCGGTTCCGAGGCCCAGTTGGAGATGGAGAAGCGCACCTATCTGGTCTCGACCCTGCTGGTGGTGGTGCTGGTCTCGGAACTGGCGTCGCTGGTGCTGTTCGTGTTCAACGCCGACCGCATGTCCAGCCTGTTCGTCGGTGCCATGTGCGCGGTGGGCACGCTCAACGTCAACGAATTCGGCTTTCCCGCCCTGTACCTGAAGATGGTGGTGTTCTTCGCCGCCAGTGTCTGGCTGGTGCTCAACCACGTGGACTCGCGCGGCTACGATTACCCGCTGGTGCGGGTGAAGTACGGGGCGCTGCTGGTCCTGGCGCCGTTGATGGCCGGCGCGGCCGGGGTGCAACTGGCCTATTTCCTCGGCCTGCGCGCCGACGTCATCGCGTCGTGCTGCTCCACCTTGTTTTCCGGCAATACCCAGGTGACCTCCGACAAGCTGGCGACCATGGCTCCGGAAGCCGCCCTGGCCGCCTTGACGCTGGCCCTGGCGGCGGTGCTGGTCCTCGGGCGGCGGGTGCTGTCCTCGGGCAAGGGCGCCATTGTTTACGCCCTGGCGTCGGGGCTGGCCTTCGTGGTGGCGCTGGAGGCGGTGGTGGCCGCCATCTCGGTCTACATCTACGAGATGCCGCAGCACCACTGCCCGTTCTGCATCCTGAAGGGGGAGTACGGCCATGTGGGCTACGCCCTCTATTTGTCGCTGTTCGCCGCCACCGCCTTGGGCCTGGGAGGCGGGGTGGCCGCCCTCTCGGCGCGGGCTTCCAGCCTGGCCGAGGCGGGGCCGCGCATCATGCGCCGCTGCGTCGGCGCCTCCATGGCCGGCTTCGCCCTGTTCGCGGCGGTGACCGTCTGGCTGATCCTCCGCTCGCACCTGATCCTGATCGAGCCCGAGCGGCTCCTGTCCATTCTGCCCGGAGGCCAGCCATGAGACCCGTCCGTTTTCTGGCCGTCCTGTTGCTGCTGGCCGCCTGTGGCGAGGGGGGCGGCAAGGCCCCCCATGTGGGCGAGGCGCCGCCCGGCTTCAAGCTGGCCGCCCTGGACGGGGGGGGAGTGGATTATCCCGCCCAGTTGTCCGGCAAGGTGGTGGTCCTGCGCTTCTGGGCCACGTGGTGCCCGTTCTGCAAGGACGAGATGAAGATGATCCAGGCGGTGTGGAGCCAGTCCCGCGACAAGGGCCTGGAGGTGCTGGCCGTCAATGCCGGGCAGGAGAAGGGCGACATCGCCGACTTCGTCGCCAGGCTGGGTGTGTCGTATCCGATCCTGCTCGACCCCGGTTCCAAGGTGACCCGCCAGTACGGCGTCACCGGCCTGCCCATGACCCTGTTCGTCGGCCGCGACGGCAAGATCAAGGGCCGCATCCTGGGCGAGACCGACGAGGCCACCTTCCGCCGCAAGGTGGAGGAATTGCTATGACCAATACGCCGGAGCAGAGCTGCGACCTTTGCGGCCTGCCGGTGCCCAAGGACGGCCTAAACTTGAAGACTCCCGAGCGCGACCTCGCCTTCTGCTGCGAGGGGTGCCGGGGCATCTGGCAGATGCTCAATCCGGGGACCGCCCAGGTCTCCGACGAAAAGGGGAAGAGTAAATGATGAGCAACGATACCAACCATCTTGGACATGAACTGGGAAAGGGGGCTGTCATGGCTGTGGGATATGTGGCGGGCAAGAGCCTGTTCGGACGTCTGCTGAGGCATCCGGCGGTGATGCTGGGGGCGGGGATCGCCATCGGCTATCTCGGCTTCAAGTACAGGAAGGAGATCACCGCCGCCGTGGCCAAGGCCAGCGACATGGGCAAGGACATGGTGCTCAACGCCAAGGAGAACCTTGCCGATCTGGTCGAGGAAACCCGTGAGGCCGAGGAAGCCAAGGCCAAGGAATAGCGGGGAGGCTCCGCCATGATCGCCAGAAGGGGGAAGGCGGCCCAGGCCGCCCGTGAGGCCCGCGCCAAGGTGCTGTGGCAGGCGATGGCCGTGCGCCATCGCCTGCCCGGCCATGTGCGCTTCGATCTGCCCGAACCGCTCCGCAGCGCGGAAGCGGCGGCGGTGCTTGCCGGGGGGCTGGAGGTGATCGAGGGCGTCTACCGCGTCCACGTCTTCACCGGCGCGGGCAAGCTGTCTATCCGCTGGTTCGAGGACGTCTGCACCCTGGCCGACATCGCCAGGGTGCTGGCCGGACTGGTGGCCGAGGCGGTGGACCTGGACCGGGAGCCGCCGGCCCCCGGCGAGGAACCCGCGACGCCCGGCTGGCTGGATTGCCTCAAGGAGGCGGGACCGGTCCGCGCGGCGCGCCGGCGCTACGAGGATCTGAAGGCCAAGGCCGACGTGGTGCGCCAGATCGTCGCCATCAAGACCGGCAAGCCGGTGCCGGGCGGTGTCGATCTGCAGGAATGGATCATCCATTTCTGCAACGACCTGGTGGCCTTCTACCTGATCCGCAGCCACTGGGACCGCATCATCGGCCAGTGGCTGCCGCGTCCGTGGGCCTTCCGCTACCAGTGGATGACGGTGTTCTACCTGACCTTCCTGCTGGTGCGTTACCGCAAGGGTGCCGTTCCCAAGGTGAAGAAATGACCGAAGCGGTTCAGGTCGTCCATCAACTGCGGCGTCGGGTCCGTTTCGTGGTCCCGGCGCTGAAGGGAGAGGCCGAGCGTCTGTGCCTGCTGGAAATCCTGTTGCGCAAGCATGCCGCCATCCGCGAGGTGCGGGTGGTGGCCGCCATCGCCTCGCTGGCGGTACGCTTCGATCCCCGGTTGATGCCGGTGGGCAATCTGCTGCGGCTGGTCGACACCGTGGCCGGCACCGTGGCCCGCGCCCCCAGGCAGGCGCCGCCGCCGCCGGTGGACTGCGCCGAGGGAGAACTGGGCGAGGTCTCGGTGGCGGTGGAGGGCATGACCTGCGCCTCGTGCGCCGCCCTGATCCAGATGAGCCTCAACCGCGACCCCATGGTGCGCACGGCCTCGGTCAACTACGCCACCGCCACCGCCACGGTGGTCGGGCGTCTGGATCGTCCGGCGCTGGAGGCCCGCATCGGGGCGCTGGGCTATCAGGCCCGGCCCATGGACACCCTGTCCCAGCGCAAGATGATCGTCGAGCGCGAACGCGCCCATGTGCGGGACGCCCGGCGCCGGGCCATCGGCGCCTGCCTGCTCAGCCTGCCGGTGATGGTCATCGGCATGGCCATGCCCCGTTCGCGCCTGTGGCACGTGGTGGAATTCGTTCTCACCACTCCGGTGGTGCTGGGCGCCGGGCGGCCGTTCTTCCAGCGCGCCGTCAAGCTGGCCAGGAACCGCGCCGCCAACATGGATACCCTGATCGCCCTGGGGTCGGGGGCGGCCTATGGCCATTCGGTGGCCTCGCTGCTGGCGGGACGGCATCACCTGTACTTCGAGGCGGCGGCGGGCATCGTCTCGTTCGTGCTGCTGGGCCGCTGGCTGGAGGAGCGGGCCAAGGGCAAGGCCGGCGACGCCATCCGCCGTCTGCTCGACCTGCAGCCGCCCACCGCCACGGTGGTCCGCGGCGAGGTCGAGGTGGTGGTTCCCGTCGACGATCTGGTGGTCGGCGACGTGCTGGTGGTCCGCCCCGGCGAACGCGTGCCGGTGGACGGCGAGGTCCTGGGCGGCCGCACCACCATCGACGAATCCATGGTTACCGGCGAAAGCATGCCGGTGGTCAAGGGACCGGGCGACGATGTGATCGGCGGCTGCATCAACGGAGCGGGCAGTTTCCGCATGCGGGCCAAGGCGGTGGGCCAGGACACCGTGCTGGCCGGCATCGTGCGCATGGTCGACCATGCCCAGGCCGCCAAGCTGCCGGTGCAGCGCATGGCCGATCGCGTCTCGGCGGTGTTCGTGCCCGGCGTGGTGGCGGTGGCCGGCGCCACCTTCGCCACCTGGCTGGCCGGCGGCGCGCGGTTCTCCACCGCGTTGGGCAACGCCGTGTCGGTGCTGCTGATCGCGTGCCCTTGCGCGCTCGGCCTCGCCACCCCCACCGCCATCATGGCCGCCACCGGACAGGCGGCGCGGCGCGGCATCTACATCCGCAACGGCGAGGCGCTGGAAACCGCCTCGACCCTCAGCGTGCTGGTGTTCGACAAGACCGGCACGGTGACCGAGGGCCGTCCCGTGGTGTCGCGCCTGGACGTAGTGCCGGGCTTCGACCGCGCCCGGGTGCTGGCCCTGGTGGCCGGCGCCGAGATGGGGTCCGAGCATCACCTGGGCCGGGCGGTGATCGACCATGCCCGCTCGCTGGGCATCGAGCCGCCGCGCGCCGACGAGGTTACCGCCGAGATCGGCAAGGGCATCACCGCCCGGGTGGGCGGCCATACCGTGCTGGTGGGCAGCCGCGCCTTCCTGGCCAAGCGGGGCATCGCCGTCGAGGCGCCGCCCCTGGCCGGTCAGACCCCGGTGCTGGCCGCCATCGACGGGCGCTTCGCGGCGCTGTTCGGCATTTCCGACCGGCCGCGCCCCACCTCGGCAGCAGCCATCGAGCGGCTGCATGAATTGGGAGTGCGCACCATCATGGTGACCGGCGACGTGGAGGACGCGGCCCACGCCATCGCCGCCGAGGTGGGCATTCCCGAGGTGGTGGCCCAGGCCTCGCCGGCCAGGAAGCAGGAGATCGTCGCCGAGTTGCGGGCGGCGGGCGAGGCGGTGGGCATGATCGGCGACGGCATCAACGACGCCCCCGCCCTGGCGGCGGCCGACGTGGGCTTCGCCATCGGCACCGGCACCGACGTGGCCATCGAGGCGGCGCCGGTCACCCTGGTCAACGGCGACATCGCCAAGGTGGCCGAGATGATCGAGCTCAGCCGCAAGACCATGCGCATCATCCGCCAGAACCTGGTGTGGGCCATGGGCTACAACACCATCGCCATTCCCGGCGCCGCCCTGGGCGAGCTCAGCCCCATGGTGGCCTCGTCGGCCATGGCGCTGTCCTCGGTGTCGGTGGTGACCAACTCGCTGCGGCTGCAAAAGGACAAGTAGGTGGAGGGCGAACTGGACTACACGCTCGCCTTCATGGCCGGCATCCTGGGCAGCGGCCATTGCGTCGGCATGTGCGGCTCGCTGGTGTCCGCCTGCTTCGTCCGCATGGGCGAGGCGGGGCGGGGAATGGCGCCGGCGCTGGCCTATCACGGGGCGCGGGTGACGGTTTACGTGCTGGTCGGCCTGCTGGCTGCCGTGCTGGGTCTCGCCCTGGTTTCCACCGGCATCGTCGGCAAGGCCCAGGGCATCTTGCAGATCGTCGCGGGACTGGTGGTGATCGTGCTGGGCCTCGACATCCTGGGCTGGCTGCCCCGGCGTCTGCCGCTGGTCGGCGTGCCCATGGCGCTGTTCGGCAGGTATTACTTCGCCGCCGCCTCCAGGGGCGCGGCGCGTGGCGCCGCCATGGCCGGGCTGATGAACGGGCTGATGCCCTGCGCCCTGACCCTGGCGGTGGCGGTCAAGGCCACCGCCGCGCCGCAGGTCTGGCAAGGCGGCCTGCTGATGCTGGCCTTCGGCCTGGGCACCCTGCCGTCCATGCTGTTCGTGAGCTTCGTGCTGGGGCGCCTGGGGGCGCGGGCACGGGGATGGCTGCTGAAGGGGGCGGCTATCGTGGTCATCGCCTTGGGCGCGGCAACCCTGATGCAGGGGCTGCGCTTCTTCGCGGTGATGAAGAACCTGTCAAACTGGTGAGTTGACTTGGGAGAGGAGAAAATAATGAACCGTCGTAAGTTCCTGGCCGCCGGCACCACCCTGGGCCTGGCCGCTACCGCCACCATTGCCGTTCCCGCCATGGCCGCCGAGGGTGACGGCACCCCGGTGCAGTTCATGCCGAAGAAGCCCAAGGACCCGACTCCGCTGGCCGACGAACTGAGCAAGTACCAGAAGTGCCCTTATTGCGGCATGGACCGCAAGGAGTACCATTTCAGCCGCCATCTGGTGCACTACTCGGACGATCTGGTGGACGGTACCTGTTCGCTGCACTGCGCCGCCGTGTCGCTGTCGGTCAACCTGGACCGTACGCCCAAGGCCATCTACGCTCCCGACAACGGCTCGGGCGAGGCCATCAAGCCCATGACCAACGCCGAGGCGGCCACCTATGTGGTCGGCGGCGAGCACCGCAACGTCATGAGCAAGAAGGCCAAGACCTCCTTCGCTTCCAAGGTGGCCGCCGAGGCCGCCAAGGGCAGCGGCGAGGTGGTGGATTTCGACAAGGCCCTCATGCTCACCTATATGGGCATGGCCGAGGACACCATGATGATCCGCATGAGGCGTGACGAGCGTCGCCGCAAGGCGATGGGCGAGATGCACAAGGGTTGATGACCCAAAGCTGTCATTCCGAGCATGGCGAGGAATCCCCGTCTGCTCGAATGGTTCCGGTTCGGCACCAGCGGTGCAGGCGGAGATCCCTCGCCGAGGCTCGGGATGACAGGTCGAACCTACAAGGATGTTTCATGCGCCTTTTCACCGCCCTGCTGCTGTCCCTGTTCCTGCTGTCCGCCCGCGCCGGGGCGGGCGAGGTGGTGGTGGCGCCGCCCGGACCCAACAGCGTCTGTCCGGTCTGCGGCATGTTCGTCGCCAAATATCCGGAATGGGTGGCGGCGGCCGTGTTCAAGGACGGCCACGCCCATTACTTCGACGGCGCCAAGGACCTGTTCAAGTTCCTGCGCGAGGTGGGCAGGTTCGACCCCGGCCATTCGCCCGCCGACATCGCCATCGTCGCGGTCACCGATTACTACGGGGTCAAGACCATCGATGCGCGGGGGGCGTTCTTCGTCACCGGTTCCGACGTGCTGGGGCCCATGGGCCACGAACTGGTGGCGCTGGCCACCAAGGCCGACGCCGATGAATTCATGGCCGACCACAAGGGCAGGCGCATCCTGTCCTTCGACGAGGTGGGAGCCGAAATCCTGAAAGGATTGGACAAAGGCTCGGCCAAGTGAGGGCGGTTTCCGTCCCCGAGGACCAGATGTGGGCGGCCCTGGCCGCCGATCTTCAGGATTCCGGCCTCGGCGAGGGATTGAGGCGGCGGCTTGGCCTGCTGTCTCCCTGCGCCATACTGCTTCCCCCCCACGAGGTCGAGCGGCTGGAGCGGGCGGTGCGGGCCCTGCACGGCGCCTTCGCCGATCCCATCCTGGTCGAGGCGGCGCTGGAGATCGCCCGGGGCGAGGGACTGCCCGACCATGGCCTGGGCGGCTGGATGCTGGGCTTCGATTTCCACCTGACCGCCGACGGGCCGCGCCTCATCGAGATCAACACCAATCCCGGCGGCATGCTGGCGGTGGCGGCGCAGGCCCGCGCCCTGGCCGCCTGCCGGCCCGAACTGGGCGAGGCCCCCGAGGTGGAGGGCATCGCCCTGGATGCCTTCCATGACGAATGGGAGCGCCAGCGCGGCGAGGCGCCGCTTGGCCGGGTGGCGATCATCGACGACGATCCGCCCAGCCAATACCTGGAGCCCGAGTTCCGCCTCTATCAGCGCCTGTTCCAGCGGGCGGGGTATGGGGCCGCCATCCTCGACCCCGGCCAGTTCCGGCCCGAAGCCGTGGACATGGTCTATAACCGGCTGGTGGATTTCAGCCTGAACTCGGCGGCCCATGCGGTGCTGGCCCAGGCATGGCGGGAGGGCCGTACCGTGGTCACCCCCGATCCGCGCGCCCATTTCCTCTATTCCGACAAGCGGGTGATGGCGCTGCTGTCCGACGAGCAGGCGCTGCGCTCCATGGGCGTGCGCTCCGACATCGCCGCCAGCGTGGCCCGCGTGGTGCCGCCCACGGTTCCGGTGACGGCGGCCAACGCCGAAAGCCTGTGGGCCGAGCGCCGCCGCTGGTTCTTCAAGCCGGCCAAGGGGCATGCGGGCAAGGCGGTCTATCGCGGCGAGAAACTGTCGCGCTCCACCTGGCCGGCCATCCTGGCCTCGCCCTACGTGGCCCAGCACTACGTGCCGCCCTCCCGCCTGCGCCTCGATCACGTGGGGGGCGAGCTCAAGGTCGACATCCGGGTCAACGCCTGGCAGGGGCGGGTGGTGCAACTGGCCGCCCGCCTGTACCAGGGACAGACCACCAATTTCCGTACCCCCGGCGGCGGCTTCGCCCCGGTGTTCGTAGGGTGATTTCGATATATCATTACAATGTTTGTGGCTTTTTGAAGGGCAGTCACCTATACACATAAATTGTCGATGGATATTATTTTCAAAAACTAAGGTTAATCCTGAGTCGAGGTGATGTAGCGGCGCCAGTTCTTTACCAAAGTCAACGATATGACCTTTGGCTAAACTTGGCGTGAACTTCGACGTTGACCATCGTCAATGTGCGTGGCCGGAAATGTCCTACATTTCATGCCATGATGCGTTCCTCACTGAAGCACGTCCTGATCTCACGTTTTCTGGCCTGTCTGCTGATCGCCGGTCTGGCGACCCAGTGGGCGGCCGGCGCGCGGGGCATGGGGCTGGCTTGGGTGCGGGGCGTGACGGTGTCGTCGGCCGCTTCGGCCGACACCGTCGACAGGGTGCTGGTCGATATCGTCAAATCCATCTGCTCCAAGAGCAAGAAGGACCAGGCCAAGGACGACCACTGCCTGTACTGCGTGCCGGCCCCCCATCACCTGGCCGTTTTCCAGGGTGGCCGGGACGGAACGGCCCTGGCCGTGCCCGTCCGGGTCGGCATCTTCTGGGATTCCCAGATTCTTCCATTATCCCGCCGCCTGCCGGGCGATGGCCCGTCGCGTGCTCCTCCGTCCTCCGCCTGAGCGTTCTCGCCTGCGAATGTGACCGGGATTTCCCGCCTGCTCCGATGACCGGCGCCGCTTGACGGCGCGTGGCCCGGCCTGGCGTGGCTCCCCCTTGAAGGAGCAAAGGATCATGAGATTGGAAACTGCCGCGCCCGCCGCCAAGGGCCCACCGGCCCTCGGCTTCGGCCACTGGCCGAGGCGCCACCCCGATCGGGCCGCCCTGGAGCGCCTGGCCGACATCGCCCCCTTCGACCTGCTGGACGGCGACGAGATGGAGGCGCTGCTGGGCGTCGCCGCGGTCTGCCACAACACCGAGGCCGCCACGCTGTTCACCGCCCGCGCGCCGGCCGAGCACCTGTATGTGGTGATGCGGGGCCAGGCGGTGCTGCACGGCCCCGACGGGGTGATCGTCGACGGGGTGGCGGCCCCGGCCATCCTGGATGCCGCCGACCTGTTCACCGGCCGCCACGTCTTCACCGCCGAGGCCATGACCGGATCGCTGGTGGTGCGCATTCCGCGCGCCGACATGCTGGCGCTGCTGCGGTCGAGCGGTCCATTGGCCCATGCCTTCCTGGGGCTGGTGGCCGCCGCCACCCAGACCCTGGCCGACGCCCTGATGGCCCAGCGCTGCCTGACCAGCGTCCAGCGCCTCGCCACCTTCCTGCTGGAGCAGGCCGCCAGGGCCGGGGCCGAGCACAGCTTCGTCCTCGACATCCCCAAGAAGGCCATCGCCGGCCAATTGGGCATCACGCCGGCCCACTTCGCCCGCTCGCTGACCCGATTGGTCTCGGCCGGACTGGTCGGGCGGCTGAACCGCAACACCATCGTTCTCAACGATATTTCGGCCCTGCGCGCCTTGCTCGAGGGGGAACTCGGCATCGCCACCCAGGACGGAAGCACGGCCCAGCACAAGCAGCTGGCCGCCTACAGAACCTTCAAGAGCCTTTCCTGATCAATCGTACCGGAGGAGCGCAATGTCGGACGTTCTGACAAAATCCGCCGCCAGAAACATCTTTTATGGCGGTACGGCATTCTTTTTCATCATCTTCGTCGGTCTGGTGGCGCACAGCGTCTCCACCGTCAACGCCATGAACGAGTCCCATCCCGTTACGCCGTCGGTGGCGGCGGGCAAGCATATCTGGGAACGCCATGCCTGCGTCGACTGCCACACCATCATGGGCGAGGGCGCTTATTTCGCCCCTGAACTGGGCAACGTCTGGGTCCGCTTCGGCGGCCGGGAAGACGCCGATTCGGCCCGCGAGGCGCTGAAGGCCTGGATGAAGGGCCAGCCCTCGGGCATCGAGGGACGGCGCCAGATGCCCAAATTCGACATCACCGATACCGAACTGGATGAACTGGTCGACTTCCTGAAGTGGACCAGCGAAGTCAACACCCAGAACTGGCCGCCCAAGGTTTCCGGCTAAGAGGGGAAAGAGAAAATGAAATACGAATCGCAAAAGGTCGCCCTCTACTACTTTGCCGGAGCGCTGGGCCTGTTCGTCGCCCAGGTGCTGTTCGGCGTGGTGCTGGGCACCATCGTGGTGGTGCCCAATTTCCTGTCCGAGCTGCTGCCGTTCAACATCGCGCGCATGATCCACACCAACGCGCTGATCGTCTGGCTGCTGATGGGCTTCTTCGGCTGCGCCTACTACCTGATCCCCGAGGAGGCGGAGACCGAACTGCACAGCCCCAAGCTGGCCATCGTGCAGTTCTGGCTGTTCCTGTTCGGCGCGGCGGCGGCGGTAATCGGCTACCTGTTCCGCATCCATGAGGGCCGCGAGTTCCTGGAACAGCCCCTGTGGATCAAGCTGGCCATCGTCGTGGTGGCGCTGATGTTCCTCTACAACGTCACCCTGACGGTGCTCAAGGGCCGCAAGACCGCCATCACCAACGTCCTGCTGCTGGGGCTGTGGGGCATCGCGGTGTTCTTCCTGTTCTCGCTCTACAACCCGTCCAACCTGATTCTCGACAAGGTGTTCTGGTGGTGGGTCGTCCATCTGTGGGTGGAAGGCGTGTGGGAACTGGTCATGGCCGCGGTGCTGGCCTTCCTGATGATCAAGATGACCGGCGTCGACCGCGAGGTGGTCGAGAAGTGGCTGTACGTCATCGTCGGCCTGGCGCTGTTCTCCGGCATCCTGGGCACCGGCCACCACTACTACTGGATCGGCATGCCCGCCTACTGGCAGTGGATCGGCAGCGTGTTCTCCACCTTGGAGGTGGCGCCGTTCTTCGCCATGGTGATCTTCACCTTCATGATGGTGTGGAAGGGCGGCCGCACGCACCCCAACAAGGCGGCGCTGCTGTGGTCGCTGGGCTGCTCGGTGTTCGCCTTCTTCGGCGCCGGCGTGTGGGGCTTCCTCCATACCCTGGCTCCCATCAACTACGTGACCCACGGCACCCAGGTGACGGCGGCCCACGGGCATCTGGCCTTCTACGGCGCCTATGTGATGCTCAACATCGCCATGTTCACCTATGCCATGCCCAACATCTTGAAGCGCGAGCCCTACAACCAGGTGCTCAACATGTGGGGCTTTTGGATCACCTCGTCGGGCGTCACCTTCATGACCTTCGCCTTGACCTTCGCCGGCGTGGTGCAGAGCCATCTGCAGCGGGTGATGGGCATGAACTTCATGGAAGTGCAGGACGCGCTGGGCCTGTTCTACTGGATGCGTCTGGGGGCGGGCATCGCCACCCTGGTGGGCGTCGTCCTGATCGTCTGGTCGCTGGCGGTTCCCGGCAAGGCCCGGCAGGCGGGGCGCGTCGCCGCCCAACCCGCCGAGTAAGCGTAAGCACATGAGCAAGGGGCGGCGGCCGCCGGTCGCCGCCCCGTTTTCCGGAGTTACCCATGTCCGACCAACTCCCCTTCTACCTGCCCCAGGGCAATGAATGCGCCCTGTTCGAGCTGGCCTGGAGCCGCCGTCTCCCCCTGCTGCTCAAGGGACCCACCGGCTGCGGCAAGACCCGCTTCGTCGCCCACATGGCGGCCAGACTGGGGCGCCCGCTGTTCACCGTGTCCTGCCACGACGACCTGACCGCCGCCGACCTGACCGGGCGCTACCTGCTGAAGGGCGGCGACACCGCCTGGACCGACGGACCGCTGACCAGCGCGGTGCGGGCCGGCGGCATCTGCTATCTCGACGAGGTGGTGGAGGCCAGGAAGGACGTCACCGTGGTGCTGCATCCGCTGACCGACGACCGGCGCATCCTGCCGCTGGAACGCACCGGCGAGATGCTGGAGGCGCCGTCCGATTTCATGCTGGTGGCTTCCTACAATCCCGGTTACCAGAACGTGCTGAAGCAGTTGAAGCCGTCGACGCGGCAACGCTTCGTCGCCATCGAATTCGACTTCCCCGCGCCCGACCTGGAGCGCCGGGTGGTCGCCGAGGAATCCGGCCTGGACGAAGGCAAGGTCCAGCCGCTGATCCTGTTGGCCGGCCGCCTGCGGGCGCTGAAGGGCCACGACCTGGAGGAAGGCGTCTCCACCCGCCTGCTGGTCTATTGCGCCACCCTGATGGCGGCGGGCCTGTCGGTGCGCGAGGCCGTCCAGGTCACCATGATCGAGCCGCTGTCCGACGACCCGGAAGTGAAGGCCGGGCTGGAAGAGGTGGCCAAGGCCATCTTCGCATGAGCCTGCTGTCCTTCCTGGAACTGGAGGAGCGGGTCGGCACCCTGTGGCATCGCTGGGTGGGCGACAAGGCCAGTTGGCCGTCCCATCCCGACGCCGCCGTGACCCTGGACTCCGTGCGGCCCCGCCTGGCCGTGCTGTTTCGCGGCCTGGGCGGCGAGCGGGGACTGCAGATCGCCGCCGCCGCCGCCCGCGAGTCCCGTCACCGCCTCGACCTGCGCCAGCGCATCGGCATGGAGGCCGAGCGGCTGGTCGCCGCCACCCGCGACGAGACCAGCCTGTCCCTGCCGCCGGTCATGGCGCTGTTTCCCTCGGCCGGGCTGAACCGCGACCTTTATGTCTGGCTGGCCGCCTATTTCGCGGTGCTGGAGCCGGCCCTCCTGCCCGACGAGCCGCTGGCCGCCGATCTGGCCCGCCTTGCCCAGGCGCGGCGCACCACGCGGGAGGTTCTGAGGCGCTTTCCCGGGCTGGCGGCGCGCCATGGCGCCCTGTGCGCGGCGCTGGCCGCCGCCCGGCCCTCCCGCCGCTTGTCCGGCGTCGAAGCCCAGGTGGAAGCCATGGTGCTGGCCGTGCT
>JAVBXM010000055.1 GCA_030824585.1 Phaeospirillum sp.
AGGACGTCACCGCCGACGAGATCAAGCAGACCCTGGCCGAGGAGATCACCCGCATCCTCGGCCCCGTCGCCAGGCCGCTGGCAATCGATCCCGCCCGCAAGCCCCATGTGGTGCTGGTGGTGGGCGTCAACGGCTCGGGCAAGACCACCACCATCGGCAAGATGGCCAAGACCTACAAGGATGCCGGCCTCAACGTCACCCTGGCGGCCGGCGACACCTTCCGCGCGGCGGCCGTGGAGCAGTTGAAGATCTGGGGCGAGCGGACCCATTGCCCGGTCATCGCGCGGGAGACCGGGGCCGACGCCGCCGGGCTGGCCTATGACGCCGTCGAGCAATCGCGGGCCAGGGGCGACGACCTGCTGTTCATCGACACCGCCGGGCGGCTGCAGAACAAGGCCGACCTGATGGCCGAGCTGGCCAAGCTGGTGCGCTCCATCAAGAAGGTGGACGAGACCGCGCCCCATTCGGTGCTGCTGGTCCTCGACGCCACGGTGGGCCAGAACGCCCATTCCCAGGTGGAGATCTTCAAGGACATGGTGGCGGTCTCCGGCCTGGTGCTGACCAAGCTGGACGGCACCGCAAGGGGCGGCGTGCTGATCGCCCTGGCCGAAAAATTCGGCCTGCCGGTCCACGCCATCGGCGTGGGCGAAAAGGCCGAGGACCTGCGCCCCTTCGAGGCGGACGCCTTTGCCCGCTCGCTGGTGGGGATGGAATAAGGGATTCCAGGTTAATATTCACCACGAAGGCGCAGAGGCACGAAGGGGCACGAAGAAGAGGAAATCTCTTATCTTTCCTTCATACCTTCGTGGTCCAATCCACCGTTCCGGCAAAATAATCGCCTACAGCAGCGACCCCTGGCGCCCATCCGGCGCCACCGGCTTCTTCGGCGTCTTGGGCGCGGGCGGAGCGGCGCTGCCCTCAACCCTCACCCCCGCCTTGCCGTCGGCGAATTCCACCGCCAGGGCGGCCCCCGGCTTGGCCATGGTGACCGAGGTGACCGGCGTGCCGTGCTCGTCGCGCACCACGGCGAAGCCGCGCTCCAAGACCTTGCGGTAGGAGAAGCTTTCCAGCAACTGGCCGGCATGGGCGGCCCGCTTGGCCTTTTCGTCGAGCAGGCGCGGCATGGCCTGGATCAGGCGGGAGGCCGACTGCTCCAACTGCAGGGCGCGGCGCTCCAGGGCGGCGCGCTCGGCCGCCGTGACCGTCTTCATGGCGTGGTCGAGGCGGGTGGCAAGGGCCGCCAGCCGATGCCCGGCCTCGGCCAGTTGCTCACGCGGATGGCGGAGCCGGGCGGCGAGGCGGTCCAGCTCGGCCCGGCGACGGTCCAGCAGGACGCGCGGCGCGTTGTTCAGGCGCTCGGCCCGCTCGTCCAGGCGCCTTGCGCAATCCTCCATCACCCGGCGGGGATGGGGCAGCGCCCGGAAGGTATGGGAGAGGCGGGTACGCCGCTCCTCCAGCCCACGCTGCATGGCACCGATCATCCGGGCACCCATGTCGGCGACGGTGGCGATCAGTTCGGCGCGGACCGGCACCGCCTTCTCGGCGGCGGCGGTGGGCGTGGGGGCGCGCAGATCGGAGGCGAAATCGATGAGCGTGGTGTCGGTCTCGTGCCCCACCGCCGAGATCAGCGGGATTTCCGATTCGGCGGCGGCGCGCACCACGATCTCCTCGTTGAAGGCCATCAGGTCTTCCAGCGAGCCGCCGCCCCTGGCGACGATCAGCACGTCGGGGCGCGGCACGGCGCCGCCCGGCGAAAGCGCGTTGAAGCCCCGGATCGCCGCCGCCACCTGGGCCGCCGCGCCGTCCCCTTGCACCGCCACCGGCCACAGCAGCACCCGGCGGGGGAAGCGCTCGGCCAGACGGTGCAAGATGTCGCGGATCACCGCCCCGGTGGGCGAGGTCACCACGCCGATCACCTCGGGCAGGAAGGGAATCGGCCGCTTCCTCGCCGCATCGAACAGCCCCTCGGCGGCCAACCGCTTCTTGCGGTCCTCCAGCATCTTGAGCAGGGCGCCCTGGCCCGCCAGCTCCATGCGCTCGACCACCATCTGGTATTTCGAGCGGCCGGGATAGGTGGTCAGGCGGCCGGTGGCGACCACCTCCATGCCGTCCTCCGGCCCGATGGCCAGCTTGGAGGCCGAGCCGCGCCAACACACGGCGTCCAGCACGGCGTCGGCGTCCTTGAGAGCGAAATAGAGATGGCCCGAGGAATGGCGCTTGAAGCCCGAAATCTCGCCCCTGACGCGGACGAAGGAAAAGGCGTCCTCCACCGTGCGGCGCAGACCGGCCGACAGTTCGGAGACCGAATATTCCGGGACGTTGGTGGGGACCGGGCGGGCGTCGTCGTTCATGGCCGGATGGTGGCGCAAGAGCCGGTGATTTGCAAACGCGGACGGAAGTGATAAACGACCCCTGTCATCACCCCGGGAGGCGGACATGAAGGTTCTGGTAGTCGGTTCGGGCGGGCGCGAGCACGCGCTGTGCTGGAAGCTCAAGTCTTCGCCGCTGCTCACCAAACTGTGGTGCGCGCCGGGCAATGCCGGCATCGCCGATTCCGCCGAATGCGTCGCCATCGGCGCCGAGAAGGTCGACGAGCTGCTGGCCTTCGCCCGGGCCAACGCCGTCGACCTGGTGGTGGTGGGGCCCGAGGCGCCGCTGGTCCTCGGCCTGGCCGACAAGTGCCGCGCCGCCGGCATCAAGGTGTTCGGCCCCTCGGCGGCGGCGGCCGAGCTGGAGGGCTCGAAAGGCTTCATGAAGGACGTGGCCGCCAAGGCCGGCATCCCCACCGCCTGGTACGGCCGCTTCACCGACATGGACAAGGCCAAGGCCTTCATCCGCGCCAAGGGCGCCCCCATCGTGGTCAAGACGGATGGCTTGGCGGCGGGCAAGGGCGTGGTGGTCGCCATGACGCTCGACGAGGCGCTGGGCGCCGTCGACATGATGATGGGCGACAAGGTTTTCGGCGACGCCGGCAACGAACTGGTGATCGAGGAATTCTTAGAAGGCGAGGAATGCTCGTTCTTCGCGCTGTGCGACGGCAAGACCGCCCTGCCCCTGGTGGCCGCCCAGGACCACAAGCGGGTCGGCGACGGCGATACCGGCCCCAACACGGGGGGCATGGGCGCCTATTCCCCCACCCCCGTGGTCACCGACGCCGTCCAGGCCGAGATCATGGAACGCTCCATCCTGCCGCTGGTCCACACCATGGCCGAGATGGGCAAGCCCTATACCGGCGTGCTGTTCGCCGGCATCATGGTCACGTCGGCCGGGCCGAAGCTGCTGGAATACAACGTACGTTTCGGCGATCCCGAATGCCAGGTGCTGATGGCGCGCCTCGAGTCCGACCTGCTGCCGGTGCTGGCCGCCGGAGCGGAAGGACGGCTGGCGGGCATCGAGCTCGAATGGTCCGACGACGTCGCCCTGGTGGTGGTGATGGCCGCCAAGGGCTATCCCGGCGCCTATGAGAAGAACACGGTGATCGGCGGGCTGGAAAGCGCCGCCCAGGTCGAGGGCGTCACCGTGCTGCACGCCGGCACCGCGCTGAAGGACGGCCAAGTGGTCGCCACCGGCGGCCGGGTGCTGGGCGTCACCGCCAAGGGCTCATCCGTGGCCGAGGCGCGCGAGCGCGCCTACAAGGCGGTGGACGCCCTGGACTGGCCGGGCGGCTTTTGCCGCCGCGACATCGCCTGGCGGGCTTTGGCGCGGGGATAGAGACAGGATCGTTCTTCCAATCCTCTCCAACTCCCGCAGACAGCCATTGGATGGTTTCCTCGCACTCACCACTTGAGAGCGAGGATCAGTCTCTGGCCCCTGCGATCGGGAGCGACCGCATTGGGCCGAAAGCGGAAGGGCAGGTTCCGGGGGACGAGGTCGAGAAAGCAGGCCTTCAAATCAGGTACAATTTGAGGAAGCAGGTCACCCCGATCTTCGCCAGACGGCCATGGTTGCAGCGCAGTAGTGCAACCTGATTGCCAAGCGTCGCCGAGACGGTACCCTTGCAGAATGGCTAATTCCAGCTTCCTGGAGGACAGAATACCGAATATTCTGCCCCAAATCAGGGATGAACAAGTAGCTCAAATGAAGAAACTAGGTTCGAACACGCCTGTTCGCCGGTACCAGCGCGGAGAAAATCGGCATAAACATGTAGGGAAAGAAAATATCCCTAGGGTTGAAAAAGCAGCAGACGGTGAGGTCGTAGGAAAGTGTCCAGCCGCAATGTCCGAGGATCACAAATCGGAGTTGCTGGCGCAAGCCATACCCTATCTTACGGAGTATCCCTACAGTGCGGCTTTTCCCAAGCGTCTGTTCGTGGTGGATCAAGACGGAACAGTATATACTGGACAGACAACCGAAGCTGGAAGTAGCTACCACGGATACCCTTATGCTGGCCCCATAGGCCGCCGCTTGAAGCAGGCTTTGTACGAGATGGCGGTAAAGAAAGGGTGTGCGAAGGAGTTCAATCGGTGGGTGAAGGACCACATCAGAGATGCCGGGAGGCCTGATATATGACGATCAGCTTTGAAATAAGCGAGCAGGGGAGATGCCTGCGGCTGGCTGTTCTCGTAGACAATGAGGCGGTGTGGCCCCATCCCGGCATAGGAGATGAGGCCTCCGCCTTTGACGCCGAGGATGTCATGTCCTACTTGGTTGATTCGTGGTCGTCCCTTCTCCTTACCCAGACCTTTCCTATTCCGTTTGATGCCCGCCAGATGCCCCGCTCCCTGACCGGGTTAATGGGTGCGGCGGAGGCGCGGTGGGACAATTTCGGAGTCGATGCCCGCCGCAAAGTAGAAAGTGAACAATCCCGTTTGGATACGTTCCTGTACGCTCATGACCTGAGCCAAATGAAATTCGGGGCTGGGCTGGAGCCATTTTACGTCCTGCGATCAGGCCCACATATGCGTATTGAAACCTTCAACCGCTTTATTGAAGGAGTAACATTCGCTGAATTTGTGAGCCAGATGGAAGGGCTTGGCGACACGGCTGCCCGTTTGTTGGGGGATGATCACCCCTTGGTCATTCGCTGGCACAGGCGAGACATCGTTGATCCAGAATCTGTCTTGGCCTTTATCGGGGGACTACCGCTAGCAAATTTAGTGGCGGCCGCGGAGGAAATGACGTCTCTGAAGACGTTGGTTGCAGGTCGCGGGCTTCGCGAAATCGCCAACGATAACCGACAGCCAATCCTTGCCGCTGCGCGAGGGGCAGGTGCTTTGGGCATGACCAGTCTCTGCGCGGTCACGGACGCCGTTCGTGCCTTGAAATCTGGCGACGGAAATCCACTGGTGAATTTCCGTATTCGGAACGTAGCTCCCTGCCTCCGCGACAATTCCAACCCCACAGACCAGGGAATCCGCGTTGCTAACGAGGTTCGGACATGGCTGTCCCTAAGCGGTAGCGATGTGGTGGATCTCGCCGATTTATCGAAAAAACTGCACATAGACGTCCATCGCATCGCAATACGCGAAACGCGTCTCGATGGTCTCGCGGTAACGGCGGGGGATCATGGTCCATCCGTGCTGCTCAACACTGAGACCAGCCGCCGCGGAAACGGACCGGACGCTCTTGAACGATCTCTTAATTTCACCTGGGCGCATGAGGTTGGCCATTTGCTAATGGACGATTCTGAGGAATGGCCGGTTCTGGTAGACACCCTTGCGGATACACAGCGATTGCCCCGGAGGGTGGAAACTCGTGCCAACGCTTTTGCTGCACATCTGTTGCTGCCTGTGTCGACCGCAGGGCAACGCTGGAAAGAGGCTGGTGAGCCGCGGGATTGGCCAAATCTTGAAAAGCTTCTGAGCAATCTGACAGAAATGTACAAACTCCCACGAATCGTGGCCGCACGTCAGGTGAGTCGGGGGGTGCCGGAGGGTCGCGGAGACCGCGTCCAGGATGTTTTTCTCCAGAATATTCCCAGCTTTTATCCCGATTAAATCCCGTGCCATCCGCGTGGATAAGCGCCATTTTCCTTCCGCAGCCACCTTCGGCTGCATTTCTGTGCAGATGGCGCGTCACCTTCGTGGGTCGCCAAACTGGGCATTCAACGCCTTCACCGGGAGCAAAGCGGGCTTCGAACCAGCAACGGACATCGGCCGGCTGCGGGTTAAGAAGGGCCAGATGCACGATCTCGGTGTGACGCCGCCCCCGTGGGTGTCTGCGTTAACCGGATAGGCGCGGAATCGTCTTCGTCGTCCTGGAGGCGCGCAGGGCTATCCAGGATCTCGGCTCTCACGATGTTTGTCCAGATGACGGGGACGGAGGTGGGCGGTCTTGCGCCCGCCCCGTCGGGTGGGTATGATTCCCGTCTCCTCGCCATAAGACGAGATAGAGAGGGCCGGAAAACCGGCTCCACCGACAGGGGATTCACGGGAGACTATGCCCATGTCCTGCGACAGAGTCTTTGCGGGGTCGCGCAGCCGATGCTGATCGCGGCCGCCCTTTCCGCCCTTTTGGCCCTCGCCGTGCTCGGCGTGGCGACCGGCGCGGAAATGTGGCGGCACAGATTGGTCTATCTTTGCTGCATGATTGCCTCGCTGGCCCTGCTGGCCGGCGGCATCAAGCATCTGGGCCAGACGCCCGGCACCGGCCCGGCCATCATCCTGCCCATCGGCCTGCCCTGGATGGCGGCCCATTTCCGCCTCGACAACCTGTCGGCCCTGTTCATGGTGGTGGTCAATCTCGCCACCGCCGCCGCCTCGGCCTATGGCATCGGCTATTGCTCGCATTTGCCCGAGCCCCGGCGGGTGACGCCGTTCTACCCCCTGTTCCTGTTCGGCATGAACGCGGTGCTGATCGCCGACGACGCCTTCATGTTCCTGGTGGCCTGGGAGTTCATGTCGCTGTCCTCGTGGCTGTTGGTGCTGGCCGACCACAAGAACGCCGAGAATCGCCATGCCGCCTTCGTCTATCTGGTGATGGCCTGCTTCGGCACCTTCTGCCTGCTGACCTGTTTCGGCCTGATGGCCGGCGGCGAGGGGGCCTATTCCTTTCCCGCCATGCGCGCCGCCAAGCTGGACGGCGTTTCCGGCTTTCTGGTGGTGCTGCTGGCCCTGCTGGGGGCGGGGTCCAAGGCGGGGCTGGTGCCGCTGCACGCCTGGCTGCCGCTCGCCCATCCGGCGGCGCCCAGCCATGTCTCCGCCCTGATGAGCGGCGTGATGACCAAGGTGGCGCTCTATGGCCTGATCCGCATCCTGTTCGACCTGCATGGCGAGGTGAACTGGGCCTGGGGGGCGGTGATCATGGTGGTCGGCGGCATCACCGCCGTGCTGGGCGTACTCTACGCCATCTTGCAAGACGACCTGAAGAAGCTGCTGGCCTATTCCACGGTGGAGAACATCGGCGTGGCGGTGATCGGCCTGGGCCTGGCCATCGCCTTCAAGGGCAGCGGTGAGAAGACCCTGGCCGCCCTGGCCCTGGTGGCCGGGCTCTACCACATCGTCAACCACTCCATCTTCAAGACCCTGTGGTTCCTGTCGGCTGGCGCGGTGATCACCGCCACCGGCGAGCGCGATCTGGGCAAGCTGGGAGGGCTCACCAAGCGCATGCCGTGGAACGGCGTCGCCGCCCTGGTCGGCGCCATCGCCATCTCGGCCCTGCCGCCGCTCAACGGCTTCGTCTCGGAATGGCTGATCTTCCAGTCGCTGTTCAAGGGACCGTCGCTGCCCCATTGGGCCATGAAGTTCGGGGTGCCGGTGGTGGGCGCCATGCTGGCCCTGGCCGCCGCCCTGGCCGCCGCCTGCTTCGTGCGCGCCTACGGCATAGCCTTTTTGGGAAGGCCCCGCTCGAGGGCGGCGGCCGAGGCCCATCAGGTCCCCGTCTCCATGCGGCTCACCGTGGCCTTCCTGGCGGTGATGTGCGTGGTGCTGGGCGCCATTCCGGTAACCATCACCGATGCCCTGTCCCATGTGGTGACGCCGCTGACCGGAGTGCAGTTCGCCGTCTCGGCCGATCTGGGCTGGCCGTGGCTGAGCCCGGTCAGCTCGACCCGCGGCTCCTATTCCGGCACGGTGCTGGTAATGACCGGGGTGGGATTGTGCATCATCACCCTGCTGCTGGCCCGCCTGCTCGGCACCAGCCGGCTGCGCCGCGCCGATGCCTGGGATTGCGGCCACAAGGAAAGCATCCCCCAAAGCCAGTACACCGGCCAGAGCTTCGCCCAGCCGCTGCGCCGGGTATTTTGCGCCTCCATCTTCGCCGCGCGGGAAAGCGTCGACATGCCCGATCCGGGCGACAACCGGCCGGCGGAACTGAAGGTGCGGGTCATCGACCCCATCTGGGTCGGACTCTATGCCGGCATCGGCCGGGGAGTGGATTTCATCGCCGACCTGGTCAACCGCATCCAGTACCTGACGGTGCGACGCTACCTGCTGATGATGTTCGCCACCCTGGTGCTGATGCTGCTGGTGGTCGCGGTGAGGCAAAGCCAATGAGCGAGGCACGATCCGGCACCCTCGTGCGTCATCCCGACGACCACCGGGAGGAGGGATCTCGTCCTGGCGCGGCTTCCCAGGATCGGCACCGCCAGGCCGGGCGGAGATCCCTCGCTTACGCTCGGGATGACAGGACGGGGAGGGCGATCCCATGAGCGCCGTTCTCTGGCAATTGCTGCAGATCGTCCTGGTGGTGGCGGTGAGCCCGCTGATCACCGGCTGGGTCCGGCTGGTCAAGTCGCGGCTCAACGGCCGTACCGGCGCCTCGCCGTTCCAGCCCTACCGCGACATCTACCGCCTTTTGCAGAAGGAGGCGGTGGTCGCCCATTCCGCCTCGTGGGTGTTCCGCGCCGCCCCCTACGTCACCTTCGGCTCGGTGTGGCTGGCCGCCTGCATCGTGCCGGCCTTCACCACCAACCTGTTCCTGGCCCAGGCCGCCGACCTGATCGCCCTGGTGGCGCTCCTGGGCGTGGCGCGCTTCTGGACGGCGCTGGCCGGCATGGATATCGGCACCAGCTTCGGCGGGCTGGGCGCCAGTCGCGAGATGATGATCGCCAGCCTGGCCGAGCCGGCCATGCTGATGGTCACCTTCTCGCTGTCGCTGATTTCCGGCACCACGGCGCCGGCCCAGATCATCGCCTTCATCCTGTCGGGCGGCGTGGGCATCGAGGTGTCGCTGGGCCTCGCCCTGGCCGCCCTGGTGATGGTCGCCATCGCCGAGAACGGCCGCATCCCCATCGACAACCCCGCCACCCACCTGGAATTGACCATGGTGCACGAGGCCATGGTGCTGGAATATTCCGGCCGCCATCTGGCCCTGATGGAAGGCGCCGGCATGGTGCGCCTCACCCTGTTCATGGCGCTGATCGGAGGCCTCTTCGCGCCTTGGGGCATGGCCCAGGCCGGTGACGGCGTGCTTGCCGTGCTGGTCGGGCTGGGGGCCTTCCTGGCCAAGTGCTTCATCCTGGCCACCGCGCTCGGCGTGTTCGAGACCTCCATCGCCAAGATGCGGGTGTTCCGCTACGCCGACTTCCTCGGCGGCGCCCTGCTGCTCGGCCTGCTGGCCACCATCTTCCTCTACGTCTCGGAGGCGGTGTGATGGGGGCCCAGATCTCCTACGACATCGCCCATCTGATCGGCGCCACGGTGCTGATGGCCGGGTTCCAGCTCTTGTACCAGCGCCGCCTGTTCGCGGTGCTCAACACCTTCGCCTTCCAGGCCCTGGCCCTGGCGGCGGCGGCGGCGTGGCAGGCCAACATCCAGCACGCGCCCCACCTCTACGTCACCGCCGGCATCGCCCTGGTGTTCAAGGCGATCATCGTGCCCATCGCGCTGCACTGGCTGGTGGAGCAGTTGGGCATCCACAAGAACGTCGAGACCGCCATGTCCATCGGCTGGACCATGATGGCCGGGGTGGCCCTGGTGGCGCTGTCCATCCTGCTGGTGCTGCCCGTCACGGCAGGCGCGGCGGCGCTGACCCGGGAAAGCCTGGCGCTGGCCATGAGCGTGGTGCTGCTGGGCCTCTTGATGATGATCACGAGGCGCAACGCGGTGACCCAGGTGGTGGGCTTCATGGCGCTGGAGAACGGGCTGATCCTGGCCGCGGTCTCGGCCAAGGGCATGCCGCTGGTGGTGGAGATTTCCGTGGCGTTCTCGGTGCTGGTGGCCATGACCCTGTTCGGCATCTTCTTCTTCCGCATCCGCGAGCGCTTCGACACCCTGGAACTGGCCGATCTGGAAACCCACCGGGGAGACCGCCAATGATCGGCGGCTTCACCCTGCTGCCCGGCTTCGACAATCCGCTGCTGTGGATTTTGGGCGTGCCGCTGGGCTCGGCCGGCTTCCTGGCGGTGCTGAAGGACTGGCGGGTGGCGACCTGGGTCAACGTGACGGCCGCTGCGGTGACCTTCGCCTCGTCGCTGGTGCTGATCCATGTGCGGCCCGAGCCGACCCGGCTGCTGTTCATCGACGATTTCAACGTCTATCTGGTGGTGCTGACCGCCTTCGTCGGCCTGACCACCTCCCTGTTCTCGGCGGCCTACATCGCGCGCGAAAGCGAGGCGCAGCGCTTGAGCGACCTGCATCTGCGCTTCTACCACTCCATGTACCAGGCCTTCCTGTTCACCATGCTGCTGGCGCTGACCGCCAACAACACCGGCGTGATGTGGGTGTCGGTGGAGGCGGCGACGCTGACCACCGTCTTGATGGTCAGCCTGTACCGCACGCGGGAAGCCATCGAGGCGGCGTGGAAATACTTCATCCTGTGCTCGGTGGGCATCGGCCTGGCGCTGTTCGGCACCACCTTGGTCTACCTCGCCGCCCAGCCGGTGATGGGCGACGGCGCCGACGCCATGGCCTGGACCCTGATGATCAAGCAGGCCCACCGCTTCCAGCCCGATCTGCTCAATCTCGCCTTCGTCTTCGTGCTGGTGGGCTACGGCACCAAGGTGGGCCTGGCGCCGCTGCACGCCTGGCTGCCCGACGCCCATGCCGAGGGGCCGACCCCCATCTCGGCGGTGCTGTCGGGGCTGCTGCTCAACGTCGCCCTTTACGCCCTGCTGCGCTTCAAGATGGTCATCGCCGCCAACGGCGACACCCTGACGCCCGGGCCGCTGCTGGTGGTGATGGGGCTGTCGTCCCTGTTCCTGTCGGCCTTCATGCTGTACCGCCGCGGCGACATCAAGCGCCTGTTCGCCTATTCCTCCATCGAGCACATGGGGGTCATCACCTTCGCCTTCGGCATGGGCGGCGCGGTGGCCAATTTCGCCGGCCTGCTGCACATGACCATGCACTCGCTGACCAAGTCGGCCATCTTCTTCGCCGTGGGCATCATCAGCCAGAACCTGGGCACCAAGCGCATCGCCGCCATCCGCGGCCTGACCCAGTCCCATCCGGTGCTGGGCTGGGGCTTCGTGCTGGCGGTCCTGGCCATCGCCGGCCTGCCCCCCATGGGGGTGTTCATGAGCGAATTCCTGGTGCTGAGTTCGACCTTCGCCCGTCAGCCGCTGCTGGCCATTCCGCTGGCCATCGGGCTGCTGCTGGCCTTCGGCGCCCTGGTGGCGCGGCTCCAGAGCATGGCCTTCGGCGAGCCGCCGCCCCACGCCCACGCCCACGGCAAGGCCGGACCGCTGTCCACCGCCCTGGCGCTGACGCCGCTGTGGGTCCACATGCTGCTGGTGCTGGTGGCCGGCCTGTATCTGCCCAAGGAACTGGTGGCGTGGTTCCAGAACGTGGCGAGGCTCCTGGGATGATGGGCGACGTCACCCTTTTGGAATTCCTTTCCCTCGGCCGGCCGGTGGAGGGGCATCGGCCGTGGCCGCGCTTCCTCCTCGATCAGAAGGGCTGGCGCCTGCTGATCGACCGCCTGCGGGTGGCGGAATGGTCGGTGATGGCCGAATGGGCCGAACGCTCGGACATCCACGTGGCGCTGCGCGACGATTCCACCGGCGACATCGCCGTGGCGTCGCATCACTGCCCCGACCGCCGCTTCCTGGCCCTGGGCAACGTGCGGCCGGGCGTCATCCGCATCGAGCGGGCCATCCACGACGTCTGGGGCCTGGCCCCGGTGGGGCTGGAGGACAAGCGCCACTGGCTGGACCACGGCCGCTGGCCGAGCCGCATGCCGCTGGCCGCCCAGCCCATGGGGCCGTCGGCCGAGCCCGATGCCTATCCCTTCCTGAAGGCGGTGGGCGAGGGGCTGCACCAGATTCCGGTGGGGCCGGTCCATGCCGGGGTGATCGAGCCGGGACATTTCCGCTTCCATTGCCAGGGCGAGGCGGTGGTGCGCCTCGAACAGCGCCTGGGCTACCAGCACAAGGGGATCGAGGGCCTGCTGTCCGGCGCCTCCCTGGACAAGGCGGCCCGCATCGCCGGCCGGGTGTCGGGCGATTCCACCGTGGCCTATTCCCTGGCCTTCGCCCGTGCCGTCGAGGCCGCCACCGGCTGCGAGGTGCCGCCGCGCGCCCACTGGCTGCGCGGCGTGATGGCCGAGATGGAGCGGGTCGCCAACCACGTCTTCGACATCGGCGCGGTGTGCAACGACGCCGCCTTCGCGGTGATGCTGTCGCACATGGGCGTGCTGCGCGAGAAGATCGTGCGCGCCAACGACGCCCTGTTCGGCCACCGCCTCAACATGGACCGGGTGGTGCCGGGCGGCGTGTCCCACGACCTCTCCGACGAGGGCGCCGAGGCGCTGAAGCACCTGCTGCACGGCTTCGTCCGCCAGTTCGAGGAAGCCTACCTGCTCTACGAGAACACGCCGTCGCTGTCGGACCGCACGGTGTCCACCGGCATCGTCCAGACCTCGCTGATCCACCGCTTCGCGGCCGGCGGCTTCGTCGGCCGGGCTTCGGGGCGCGGCCACGATGCCCGCCAGTCGCCGGGCTATCCCCCCTACGACAAGCTGGACATGACCGTGCCGGTGCTGACCGAGGGCGACGTCAACGCCCGCGTGCTGATCCGCTTCGCCGAGGCGCGGGAATCGCTGCACCTGATCAACCGCATGCTGCACGAGATGCCGGAGGGCGCCTTCCGCGTGCCGGTGCCCGAAGTGGCTGGCGAGGGACTGGGCCTGGCCGAAAGCTTCCGCGGCGAGGTGGTGGTCTGGCTGCGCATCGGCGCCGACGGGATGATCGAACGCTGCCACCCCCACGATCCCTCGTGGTTCCAGTGGCCGCTGCTGGAGGCGGCCATCGAGGGCAACATCGTCGCCGACTTCCCGCTGTGCAACAAGTCGTTCAACTGCTCCTACTCCGGCCACGACCTATGATCCCGCCCATCGCCAAGATCCTGGCCCGCCATCTGCTCAGGGGCCCCCACACCATGAAGGACGCGCCGCGTCCCGATCCCAACGGCGTGGCCGAACTGGCCGAGGCCCTGGGCCGGCGGGCACGGGCGCGGCTGGGCCGCTCGCTGTCCATCCGCGAGGTGGATGCCGGCTCGTGCAATGGCTGCGAGTTGGAGATCCATGCCGTCAACCACCCCATCTACGACCTGGAGCGCTTCGGCATCCGCTTCGTCGCCAGCCCGCGCCATGCCGACGTGCTGCTGGTCACCGGCCCGGTGACGCGCAACATGGAAGAGGCCCTGCGCCGCACGGTGGAGGCGACGCCGGAGCCGCGCTGGATCGTCGCCATGGGCGATTGTGCCCGCGACGGCGGCTGCTTCGCCGGGTCCTACGCGGTGGTCGGCGGCGTGTCGGACGTTGTGCCGGTGGACCTGCATATTCCCGGCTGCCCGCCCTCGCCCCGCCAGATCCTGGCCGGGCTGCTGGCCCTGCTGGACGCGGCCGACAAGGGATAGCAAGCCAGCCCGGACAGAAAGGGGAGGACGTCATGAGCGACATTCACCGCCGTCCCATCGCCGAGCGTATCGACTGGCTGTTCGACCTGGCGCGGCGCCATGGCGAGGTCTTTCGCGGGCCGGAAGCCTGGCTGGCCCGCGAGCGTTACCTGGCCGAGCACCCCACCGCCATCGCCGTGCTGAAATGCATGGACGGGCGCATCAACATCCCGGTGGCGACCAACACCCCCGCCGGCATCCTGATGCCGTTCCGCAATCTCGGCGGCATGTTCGACCTGGGCTGGCCCCATCTGGGCGAGGTGCTGGCCCACCACGTGATCCGCATGGTGGAGGCGGGCCGCCGGGTCCTGGTCCTGATCACCTATCACTGGTCCAGGGGCGACACCAGGCGCGGCTGCGCCGGCTTCGGCTACGACACCAATGCCGCCATCGCCCACACCCGCCAGGTCCTCGCCCAGGTGGAACATATCTTCGGCCGCGAGCACGGCACCGTCTATCCGCTGGTCTGCGGCTTCGAGACCGACGAGGACGCCCTGGTGATCCACGGCGCCGGCGACGCGGTGCTCGACCTGTCGCAATGCCCGGCGGCCGAGGCCAAGACGCTGGAGCCGCGTCTGGCCGCCCTGCTTCCCGACATGCCGGGCCAGATGCGCGCCGATCTCCTGCCGCTGCTGCTGGGCAATCTCGAGCATATCGCCAGCGTACGGGACCAGACCCGCCGGCACGAACGCCTGCTCGACGTGGAACATCGCGAATGGATGATCTGCCTGGGGCGCGGTTTCGACTTCCTGCACACCCCCAACCTGGCCCTGATCATCGGCCCCTACAGCCCCAATCTGGCCGATCCGCTGCGCAAGGCCGCCGTCATCATCGAGGACAACATGAAGGCCGGCCGCATTCCCGACGACGGCTTCCTGCTGCTGGCCTCGGTGCCCTATGACGAGGTCGGTGTCGACCGGGCGCGGGCCGAGTTGAAGTCGCGCTTCCTGTCGGATTTCGCCGCAGGGGTGCTGGCCGAGGATTTCCCGGGATTAGCCGCCAAGATGAGCAAGCGCACCGCGGTGCTGGACTGGCGGTCGCGGGACCTGGAGTTGCTGGGGGATTAGTGGCTTCCCGCCATGGGGCAACCGCCGCAGCCCATGGGCGTGCCGCAGGAGGGCGGCGGAACGGCCGCCGCGCGGCCCTTGCCCACGTTGGGGGCCATGATGGCCTTGCCCACGTCCTTGTCGCCGCATTCGGGGCAGGTCAGCGCACCGGCATCCTTCTTGGTGTCGTAATCGCCGCTGTTGTCGAACCATTCCTCGAAGTGGTGGTCGTGGGAGCAGCGCAGGGTATAGAGGATCATGTCCGGCTCGCTGAAAGGAAAACCGCCCCCTTTATAGGGGAGCGGCTTGCCGGGTTGCAATTCTAGAAGCTGTCGTCGCCGCCCATGTCGAAGCCGGAATCGGCATCGCCATAGCCCTGGTCGTCGGCCACGTTGGTGTCGTAGCTCACCTGCGGCGCCTCGGCCGGGGCATGGCCGCCGGTATCGGAGACCGGCTGGGGACTGGGCGAAGCACCGCCGTGACCGCCGGCGAACATGGAAGAGATGCTGTTGGCCAGCAGCATGCCGCCCGCCACGCCCACCGCCGCGCCGGCCGCCGTGCGCAGGAAGCCGCCGCCGGCCGAGGGCTGGCCGCCCCAGGGCGAGGACTGGGCATATTGCTGGGAAGGGGCGGCGTATTGCTGCTGCTGGGCCTGCTGTTGCGGCGCCTGGGTGGACGGCACCGAGCCGCGCCCGCCGCCCCACACTCCGCCCGGCCGGCCGAACCCGCCCGGCTGCTGCTGCGGCGGGGCCTGCACACGGGCGGCCAGCTGGGCCTCGAGATCGCGGATGCGGGCCTCGTTCTCCTTGATGGCCATCTCCTGCACCACCACCGCCTCGACCAGATTGTAGGCGGAATCGGGCACGGAGCGCAGGCACTCGTGGATCAGGGCCTCGGCCTCGCGGTCCTTGGGGCCGCCGGCCAGCCTGGCCAGACGGTCGAACACGCTTTGGATCAGGTCACGTTCGGAGGGGGTCATGACTCGCCTTCCCGGTTGAGAAATCGCTGCCAAGAATGTAAGAGGGAATCACGGCAAGTCCATGGCAGAAAAATATCATTACAAATCATTAAGTTGGCCCAAAGCCCTCCCGATCCTGGGGAGAATTTCGCCCGATCTTGCTTGACTCTCCCCCAGACCCCTCCTAGATGGTTGGCACTCGTCGCCGGAGAGTGCTAACAGCGCCCCGGCTGGATCGAACCGTCTTACGGAGGTTAATTCCAAAATGAAGTTCAGACCGCTCCATGATCGCGTGCTGGTGAAGCGCCTCGACGCGGAAGAGAAGACCGCCGGCGGCATCATCATCCCCGACACCGCCAAGGAAAAGCCCATGCAGGGTGAAGTCGTGGCCGTCGGTTCCGGCACCCGTGGCGATGACGGCAAGCTGGTCGCCCTCGACGTCAAGGCCGGCGACCGCGTGCTGTTCGGCAAGTGGTCCGGCACCGAGGTCAAGATCGACGGCGTCGATCTGCTGATCATGAAGGAATCCGACATTCTCGGCATTCTCGCCTAACCCACGAATTTCCATAGAGGTTAAGACAAATGGCTGCCAAGGAAGTCAAGTTCTCCACCGACGCCCGCACCCGCATGCTGCGCGGCGTCGACATCCTCGCCGACGCGGTGAAGGTCACCCTGGGTCCCAAGGGCCGCAACGTGGTGATCGAGAAGTCGTTCGGCGCGCCGCGCATCACCAAGGACGGCGTCACCGTCGCCAAGGAGATCGAGCTGGCCGACAAGTTCGAGAACATGGGCGCCCAGATGGTGCGCGAAGTGGCCTCGAAGACCGCCGATCTGGCCGGTGACGGCACCACCACCGCCACCGTGCTGGCCCAGGCCATCGTCCGCGAGGGCGTCAAGGCCGTGGCCGCCGGCCTCAACCCCATGGACCTGAAGCGCGGCGTCGATCTCGCCGTGGCCGCCGTGGTCGCCGACGTCAAGTCGCGTTCGCGCAAGGTCGCCACCAATGCCGAGATCGCCCAGGTCGGCACCATCTCCGCCAATGGCGAGAAGGAAATCGGCGACATGATCGCCAAGGCCATGGAAAAGGTCGGCAACGAGGGTGTCATCACCGTCGAGGAAGCCAAGGGCCTGGACACCGAGCTGGACGTGGTCGAGGGCATGCAGTTCGACCGTGGCTACACCAGCCCGTACTTCGTGACCAACGCCGAGAAGATGACCGTCGAGCTGGATAACCCCTACATCCTGCTGCACGAGAAGAAGCTCAGCGGCCTGCAGCCCCTGCTGCCGGTGCTCGAGCAGGTGGTCCAGTCGGGCCGTCCGCTGGTGATCATCGCCGAGGACATCGAGGGCGAGGCCCTGGCCACCCTGGTGGTCAACAAGCTGCGCGGCGGCCTGAAGGTCGCGGCCGTGAAGGCTCCGGGCTTCGGCGATCGCCGCAAGGCCATGCTGGAAGACATCGCCATCCTGACCGGTGGCCAGGTGATCAGCGAAGACCTCGGCATCAAGCTGGAAAGCGTCAACCTGGAGATGCTGGGCACCTCCAAGCGCATCACCATCACCAAGGAAGACACCACCATCGTCGACGGTTCGGGCGACAAGGCCGCCATCGACGCCCGCTGCAAGCAGATCCGCGCGCAGGTCGAGGAGACCACCTCGGACTACGACCGTGAGAAGCTGCAGGAGCGTCTGGCCAAGCTGGCCGGCGGCGTGGCCGTCATCAAGGTCGGCGGCGGCTCCGAGATCGAGGTGAAGGAGCGCAAGGACCGCGTCGACGACGCGCTGCACGCCACCCGCGCCGCGGTCGAGGAAGGCATCGTCCCCGGTGGCGGCGTCGCCCTGCTGCACGCCGTCAAGGCCCTGGAAGGCCTGAAGTCCGGCAACCCGGACCAGGAAGTCGGTATCGGCATCGTGCGTCGCGCCCTGCAGGCCCCCGTGCGCCAGATCGCCGAGAACGCCGGCCATGACGGCGCCGTCGTCGCCGGCAAGATCGGCGAGTCCAAGGACCTGTCCTTCGGCTTCGACGCCCAGACCGGCGTCTACACCGACATGATCAAGGCCGGCATCATCGACCCGACCAAGGTCGTTCGTACCGCCCTGCAGGACGCGGCTTCCGTGGCCGGCCTGCTGATCACCACCGAAGCCATGATCGCCGAGCGTCCCAAGAAGGACGCCGGTGGCATGCCCGGTGGCGACATGGGTGGCATGGGCGGCATGGGCGGCATGGGTGGCATGGACTTCTAAGTCCAAGCCGACCGGCGCTCATCGCGTTAAAGGAAACCCCTCTCCCGGCGACGGGAGGGGGGTTTTTCTTATGGCGGCGACTCCCCCCTTGCGCCCCCGCCATCCAACCGCTACCGTAACCACACTTCGCCAACGTATTTTTCCGAGGCTTCACAGTGCTGGACGGCAGGCGGGTTCTTCTCATCATCTCGGGCGGCATCGCCGCCTACAAGTCGCTGGAACTGATCCGCCGCCTCAAGGACCGGGGCTGCGCCGTGCGCTGCGTCCTGACCAGGGGCGGGGCCAATTTCGTGACGCCGCTGGCCGTATCGGCGCTGTCGGGGGACAAGGTCTACCAGGAGACCTTCTCGCTGACCGACGAGGCCGAGATGGGCCACATCAGGCTCTCGCGCGAGGCCGACCTGGTGGTGGTGGCGCCGGCCACCGCCAACCTGCTGGCCAAGATGGCCGCCGGCATCGCCGACGACCTGGCGTCGACCGCCCTGCTGGCCACCGACAAGCGGGTGCTGGTGGCGCCGGCCATGAACACCATGATGTGGGAGCATCCCGCCACAAGGGCCAATCTGGCCCTGCTGGAATCGCGCGGCGTGCTGCGCATCGGCCCCGGGGCCGGCGATCTGGCCTGCGGCGAGGTGGGGGCGGGCCGCATGGCCGAGCCCGCCGAGATCCTGGCGCGCATCGAATCCCTGCTGTCCGGCGGTCCCCTGCAGGGGGTCAAGGCCATCGTCACCAGCGGCCCGACCCATGAGGCCATCGACCCGGTGCGCTTCATCGCCAACCGCTCGTCGGGCAAGCAGGGCCACGCCATCGCCGCCGCCCTGGCCGCCCAGGGGGCCGAGGTCACCCTGGTCAGCGGCCCGGTAGCCATCGCCGATCCGCCCGGCGTGGCGGTGGTCAAGGTGGAAAGCGCCATCCAGATGCTCAACGCGGTGCGGACCGCCCTGCCCGCCGACGTGGTGGTCTGCGCCGCCGCCGTCGCCGACTGGACGGTGGCCAACCGGGCCACGGAAAAGCGCAAGAAGAAGGTGGGCGACCCGCCGCCCACCATCGAGCTGACCCCCAATCCCGACATCCTGATGACCGTCTCCAAGGCGGAAGCCCCGGCACGGCCCCGCCTGGTGGTGGGCTTCGCCGCCGAGACGGAAAAGCTGCTGGAGCACGCCGCCGACAAGCTGGTGCGCAAGGGCTGCGACTGGATCGTCGCCAACGACGTGTCCGAGACCACCGGCACCTTCGGCGGCGATGCCAACACCGTGCACGTCATCGACGGGGCCGGCACGGAATCCTGGCCCCTCATGGGCAAGGACGAGGTGGCCCGCCGGCTGGCCGAGCGCATCGCCAAGGCTTTGGGGAAAGCATGATGACCAAGGACGTAACCGTCGCCATCAAGCGGATGGAGCACGCCGCCGGGCTGCCCCTGCCCGCCTACGAGACGGCCCATGCGGCCGGCATGGACCTGATGGCCTGTATTCCCGCCGATATCGAGCTGCCGCCCGGCAAGCGCGCCCTGATCCCCACCGGCTTCGCCATCGCCCTGCCCGAAGGCTTCGAGGCGCAGGTGCGGCCGCGTTCGGGACTGGCCGCCAAGCACGGCATCACCGTCCTGAACGCGCCCGGCACCATCGACGCCGATTATCGCGGCGAGATCGGGGTGATCCTGATCAATCTGGGCGAAGCCGCCTTCGCCATCTCGCGCGGCATGCGCATCGCCCAGATGGTGATCGCGCCGGTGTCGCGCGCCCAGTGGCGCGAGGCGGAAAATTTGGACGACACCCAAAGGGGAACCGGGGGCTTCGGCTCCACGGGAACGGGAAAGAAGGGCTAGACCTCATGCTTCGGCCTTCCAAGAAAATGCTGTTCGCCATCGAGGCGGTCCTGGACATCGCCTACCACGCCGGCGGCGAACCGGTGCAAAGCCGCGAGATCACGCGGCGCCAGGGCATCCCCCGCCGCTACCTGGAGCAGACCCTGCAGCAATTGGTGCGCGCCGGCATCCTGGTGGGGGTGCGCGGCCCCCGGGGCGGCTATCGTCTGGCGCGGGAGCGCCGCCGCATCTCGGTGGGCGAGGTGGTCCGCGTGGTCCGCGCCCTGGAAACCGCCGAGGACCCCTACCAGGACATGCCCGCCTCGGAACTGGGCAAGCACGTCATCCGCCCCATGTGGGGCGATTTGACCGAGGAGATCATGTCGCGCCTGGACGCCATCTCCATCGACGAGCTGTGCATGCGCGCCTACAAGGGCGGGATTCCCAGCGAGGCGCATCAGAAGTTGGACTTCATCATCTAACCTTGGTACGATGTAGTTAAGCATCGTATTACAACATTGTTGTGGGGAATTCGAGATGACCACTTCCGCCCCCGCCTTCCGCGGCAAGATCTATGACAGCATCATCGACACCATCGGCGCCACGCCGCTGGTCCGCTTCAAGCGTATGGCCGCCGAAGCCGGTTCCAAGGCCGACATCATCGGCAAGCTGGAGTTCTTCAACCCCCTGGCCTCGGTCAAGGACCGCATCGGCTTCGCCATGATCGAGGCGGCCGAGGTCTCGGGCCAGTTGAAGCCGGGCGGCACCATCATCGAGCCGACCTCGGGCAACACCGGCATCGCGCTCGCCTTCGTGGCCGCCGCCAAGGGCTACAAGCTGATCTTGTGTATGCCGGAAAGCATGTCGCTGGAACGCCGCAAGATGCTGCAGTTGCTGGGCGCCGAGATCGTGCTGACCCCGGCGTCCAAGGGCATGACCGGCGCGGTGCGCCAGGCCGAGGAACTGCTGGCCGCCACGCCGGGCGCCATCATGCCGCAGCAGTTCAAGAACGAAGCCAATCCGGCCATCCACGAGCGCACCACCGCCGAGGAAATCTGGAACGATACCGACGGCAAGGTGGACATCATCGTGTCGGGCGTCGGCACCGGCGGCACCATCTCGGGCATCGGCCACGTGCTGAAGAAGCGCAAGCCCGGCCTCAAGCTGGTGGCGGTGGAGCCCGAGGACAGCCCCGTCCTGTCGGGCGGCGCCCCCGGCCCGCACAAGATCCAGGGCATCGGTGCCGGCTTCGTGCCGGACATCCTGGATAAGGGCGTCATCGACGAAATCCTGCAGATCGGCAACGAAACGGCGCTGGCCACCGCCCGCAAGGCGGCCAAGCTGGAAGGCATCCCGGTGGGCATCTCGTCGGGCGCCGCCATCGCCGCCGCCCTGGAACTGGGCTTGCGCCCCGAGAACGCCGGCAAGGTGATCGTCGCCATCATCCCCAGCTTCGCCGAGCGCTACCTGTCCACCGCCCTGTTCGATCAGGTGTAGAGGCGCTTCGGCGCCATCCTATATAATCGTCATGGCCGGACTTGATCCGGCCATCCATGGGCCCCCGGATCAAGTCCGGGGGTGACGATTTTACAGGGACCACCCAATGGACTTCACCGAGGAGCAGATCCACCGCTATGCCCGGCACATCATCCTGCCGGAGGTGGGCGGCATCGGCCAAGCCAGGCTGCTGGGCTCCTCCGCCCTGGTGATCGGGGCGGGCGGCCTGGGCTCGCCGGTGATCCTCTATCTCGCCGCCGCCGGGGTGGGGACCATCGGGGTGATCGACGACGACGACGTGGAACTGTCCAACCTGCAGCGCCAGATCATCCACCGGACCTCGGGGGTCGGCACCCCCAAGGTGGCGAGCGCCGCAAGCGCGGTGGCCGACATCAATCCCGACGTGCGCGTGGTACCCATCCGGGCGCGCCTGGACAGGGACAACGCGCGCCACATCTTCCGCGATTTCCAGGTGATCGCCGATGGCTCGGACAATTTCCCCACCCGCTTCCTGGTCAACGACGCCGCACGGCTGGAGGGCAAGACCCTGGTCTCGGCGGCCATCCTGCGCTTCGACGGCCAGTTGGCCACCTACAAGCCGGGCGGCCCCTGCTATCGCTGCATCTACCGCGAGGCCCCGCCCGAGGGCCATGTCCCCACCTGTTCCAGCGCCGGAGTGCTGGGCGCCATCGCCGGCACCATGGGGGCCATGCAGGCTACCGAGGTGATCAAGGAATTGCTGGGCATCGGCGAGTCCCTGTCGGGCAAACTGGTGATCTACGACGCCCTGTCGGTGGCGTTCCGCACCGTGCGGGTGCCGCGCGACCCCGGCTGTCCCCTGTGCGGCGACCACCCCACCATCACCGATCTGTCGGGCCATGGGACCACCGCCAATGTCTGCGGTTGAGCGCCAGGATTTGAATTCGCTTCCTGCGGCCGAGGGCCGCAGTGGGCCCGACAAGCTGTCCATCGTGGTGTTTTCCGGCGATTTCGACCGTATCCATTACGCCCTGGTGATGGCCGCGGCCGCGGTGGCCTCCAACACGCCGGTGACCCTGTTCTTCACCATGTGGGCCGGCCGCGCCCTGGAAAAGCCACTGGCCGACGGCAGCCCGGCCTGGACCCGGCTGAAATGTTCCGATGGCCAAGGCGCCAAGGCCATGGATGACGGCTTCAAGGCCAAGGGCGTCGGCAGCTTCGAGGAGTTGCTGGAGGCCTGCGTGGCGCTGGGCGTCACCGTCATGGTCTGCGAGATGGGGCTGAAGGCGCTGGGCATGGACCCCGACGGCCTGCGCCCCGACGTGCCGGTGGCCAAGGGCGGGGTGGTGACCTTCCTGGCGGATGCGTCGAAGACCGGCGGGATGCTGTTCATCTGATGGCTTGAAGGTCTGTCATCCCTCGCGGCCGCTCGGGATGACATTAAAAGCCCCCGTTACCCGCTGTTACCATTTTCCCGTCCCGGCGACATTCGCGGGTTACGCGTCCCCTGTAAAACGGTGTCATTCCGATCCACCCGTTCACAGGTGCCCCCATGACCCGCATTACCCTCGTTACCGCCTCCGTCGCCATCGCGCTGGGCCTTGCCGCCCTGGTGAACGTGGCCCGGGCCGCCGACCCGGCGGCTCCCGCCCCCCGGGCCGCCGGCTTCGACCGCATGGCCCGCCATTGCGGCGACATGGATGCCCGCATGGCCTCCCATATGGCCTATTCCGAGGTCAAGCTGAAGCTGACCGACGCCCAGAAGGCGGAGTTCAAGCGCCTGGCCGAGACCATGAAGGAAGCCTCGGCCCCCATGCGCAAGCTGTGCGACGACAAGACCGACCCGGCCAAGCTCTCCACCCTGCCCGAGCGCATGGGCCGCATGCAGCAGCAGGCCGAGGCCCGCGCCGAGAGCTTGCGCAAGATGGTGCCGGCCCTGAGCGCCTTCTATTCGACCCTCTCCCTGGAACAGCAGAAGATCGCCGACGACCTGATGCCCGGCGCCGGCGGCAAGGGCGGCTTCGGCCGCGGCGGCCATGGCGGGCGCGGCATGATGATGCATCACTGAGGACGGCCCACGAAAAAGCCCCCCGGAGCGGCGCTCCGGGGGGCTTTCATTCGGCTTAAGCGCGAAAAACCCTAGAACATCGAGGCCAGGACGCGGTCCGGCGGCTGGTGACCGTCGGCGAAGGTCTTGATGTTGATCAGCACCTTCTCGCCCATGTCGATGCGGCTTTCGATGGTGGCCGAGCCCAGGTGGGGCAGCAGCACCACGTTGTCCAGCGCCAGCAGTTTGGGGTTGACCGCCGGCTCGTGCTCGAACACGTCGAGGCCGGCGCCCGCCAGGTCGCCACGGACCAGCATGCGGGTCAGCGCGTTCTCGTCGACGATCTCGCCGCGCGCCGTGTTGACCACGTAGGCGTGCTTGGGCAGCAGTTCCAGACGGCGGGCCGACAGCAGGTGGAAGGTGGCCGGGGTGTGCGGGCAATGGACGGTGATCACGTCCATGCGGGCCAGCATCTGGTCCAGGCTTTCCCAGTAGGTGGCTTCCAGCTCGGTCTCGATGTCGGGGTGGACGCGCTTGCGGTTGTGGTAGTGGATGGACATGCCGAAGGCCTTGGCGCGGCGCGCCACCGCCTGGCCGATGCGGCCCATGCCGATGATGCCCAGGCGCTTGCCCCAGATGCGGTGGCCCAGCATGAAGGTCGGGCTCCAGCCCTTCCAGTCGCCGGAACGGATCAGGCGCTCGCCCTCGGCGATGCGGCGCGGCACCGACAGGATCAGCGCCATGGCCATGTCGGCGGTATCCTCGGTCAGCACGCCGGGGGTGTTGGTGATGATGATGCCCCGCTGGCGGGCGGTGGCCAGATCGATGTGATCGACACCGGTTCCGAAATTGGCCACCAGCTTCAGGTTGGGGCCGGCCTGGGACAGGATTCCGGCGTCGATGCGGTCGGTGACGGTGGGGACCAGCACGTCGGCGATCTTGACGGCCTCGATCAGTTCGGCCTTGGTCATGGGATGATCGTCGACGTTCAAGCGGGTGTCGAACAGTTCCATCATCCGGGTTTCGATGGCGTCGGGCAGCTTGCGGCTGACCACGACGACGGGCTTCTTGTGCGGCATTTCCTGTGTCCTCCCGGAACGTTTCCCTAACGACCTAGCAACTCGGAGACCCCTTGTCCAGAGCCCATTTGGACCTTCTTTAAAAGGCAAACTTCGGCCCGCCTTGACCGGGTCGGGCGGGGGCACTCTATAATACGCCGCCGGAGGGATGATGGACTGCCGACGTTGGGGGATGACCGAGATGCGTAAATGGGGGGCGACCGCCCTGGCGGCCATGCTGCTCTGCCTGGCGCCGGCCGCGCTGGCGGGCGAGGCCAGCGGCCTGCCGCTGCCCCGTTTCGTGTCCTTGCGCTCGGACGAGGTCAACCTGCGGGCCGGGCCGGGACAGCGCTATCCCATCGACTGGATCTATTCGCGCAAGGACCTGCCGGTCGAGGTGATCGCCGAGTTCGAGGCCTGGCGCAAGATCCGCGACTGGCAGGGGACCGAGGGCTGGGTGCACCAGTCCATGCTGTCGGGCCGCCGCATGATGGTGGTGATCGGCGGCCAGCGCACCTTGCGGGCCGGCGATGCGGAAAGCGCCGACACCCTGGCCATGGTGTCGCCCGGCGTGCTGGGCCGCCTGCTGCAATGCCCGCGCAACCGGGATTTCTGCCGGGTCGAGATCAACCAGATCCAGGGCTGGTTCAGGCGCGACGAAATCTGGGGCGTCTACAAGGGCGAGTGGATCGAGTGATGATGGCGGGGACCGGCGCCCGGGGCTCATCCTCC
>JAVBXM010000054.1 GCA_030824585.1 Phaeospirillum sp.
GCGGCCCAGAAGCCCGCCGAAGCCCAGGTGGGCGACAAGGCCAAGGCCGAGAAGGGCGCCGAACTGTTCGACGAGAACGGCTGCATCGGCTGCCACGGCGCCGACGGCTTGAAGCCGTTGGCCGACTATCCGTTCCTTGCCGGGCAGCGCAAGGACTACCTGATGGTCCAGATCAAGGCCATCCGCGACGAGATCCGCTCGACGCGGCGCACCCGCATGATGACCGCCAACGTGCGCAAGTTCTCCGAGGCCCAGGTGGAGCAGGTGGCCGAGTTCCTTTCGCAGACCAAACGGAAATAGGCGGCGGGAATGAGCCCACGTCCCCCGGCCTCCCTTCCGGCCTCCCCCCTTCCCCTGGCCACCCTGGTCCTGGGCGGCGCCCGGTCCGGCAAGTCGGCCTATGCCGAATCCCTGTTCGGGACCCGGCCCGCCCTCTACCTCGCCACCGGCCAGGCCCTGGACGGCGAGATGGCCGAGCGTATCGACCATCACCGCCGCCGCCGGGGACCGGGCTGGAGCACGCTGGAGGAACCCCTCGACCTCGCCGACGCCCTGGACAACGTCATGCGCCCCGACCGGCCGGTGCTGGTGGACTGCCTGACCATGTGGCTGTCCAACCTGATGCATGCCGGGCGCGACATCGACCGCTCGGTGGAACGCCTGTGCGAGGTGCTGGCCGCCCCGGCCGGCCCGGTGGTGCTGGTCTCCAACGAAGTGGGCATGGGGCTGGTGCCCGAGACCAGCCTGGGGCGCAGTTTCCGCGACCATCAGGGCCGGGTCAACCAGCGGGTCGCCGCCATCAGCCGCCGGGTGGTGTTCGTCGCCGCCGGCCTTCCCCTGGTTCTCAAGGACATTCCGTAATGCGCAAGGTTCCCACCACCGTCATCACCGGCTTCCTGGGCGCCGGCAAGACCACCCTGGTCCGTCACCTGCTGGCCAACAGCCGGGGCCGGCGCATCGCGCTGATCGTCAACGAGTTCGGCGATATCGGGGTGGACGGCGAGCTGCTGGCCGCCTGCGGCGTGGCGGATTGCGGCGACGGTACGGACGCTGGCTTCGCCGGCCGGGACGACATCATCGAGCTGGCCAACGGCTGCCTGTGCTGCACCGTGGCCGACGAGTTCCTGCCCACCATGCAGGCCTTGCTGGACCGTCCCAATCCGCCCGACCACATCGTCATCGAAACCTCGGGCCTCGCCCTGCCCAAGCCGCTGGTCAAGGCCTTCCACTGGCCGGAAATCCGCTCCCGCGTCACCGTGGACGGCGTGGTGGCGGTGGTCGACGCCCCGGCCGCCGCCTCGGGGCGCTTCGCCTCGACGCCCGAGGAAATGGCCCGGCCCGACCACGACAATCCCCTCGAGGAAGTGTTCGAGGACCAGTTGGCCTGCGCCGACCTGATCCTGCTCAACAAGTCCGACCTGATGGAGGCCGCCGCCCTGGCCGCTCTGCAGGGCGATATCGAGTCCCGCCTGCGCCCCGGCGTGAAGACCCAGCCCACCCGTATGTCGGCCATCGATCCGGTGGTGGTGCTGGGCCTGTCGGCGGCGGCCGAGGAAGACCTGGCGGCGCGGCCGTCCCACCACGACGCCGAGGACGGCCACGACCACGACGATTTCGAGAGCTTCGCCGTCCGGCTGCCGGCGGTCGACGATCCGGCGGTCATCGAGGCCCGCGCCGTGGCCGCCATCGCCGCCCACGACATCCTGCGCCTCAAGGGCTTCCTGGCGGTTACCGGCAAGCCGGCCCGCCACGTCATCCAGGCCGTCGGTACGAGGGTGGAACGATATTTCGACCGTCCGTGGAAGGCGGGCGAGGAGCGTGTCGGCACCTTGGTGGTGATCGGCCGCACCGGTCTCGACCGCGAGCGGATCGAAGCCGCGCTTCAAGGCCTCTGATGCACCTTCTCGCCGCCCAGGCCGGGACCGTTTCCGATGGGTCCGAGGCCGTCGATCTCGGCCAGAGCCCCGCCGAAATGGTGGTGCTGTCGGCGGCGGATACCGAGCTGGCGGCCCTTGCCGCCGCCTATGGCGCCTGGGACGGCGCCCCGTTCGGCCTGCGGCTGGCCAACCTTACCCGCCTGGCCCACCACATGTCGGTGGATCTCTACGTGGAGCAGGTAGTGGCCCGCGCCCGGCTGGTGGTGGTGCGGCTGCTGGGCGGGCGCTCGTACTGGCCCTACGGCATCGAGCAGATCGTCGCCGCCTGCCGCCGTCACGGCATTGCCCTGGCCCTGCTGCCCGGTGCCGATCAGCCCGATCCCGATCTTTCCGCCGAGTCCACCGTGGCGCCGGAGGTGGTGGAGCGGCTGTGGGCCTACCTGCTGCATGGCGGGCCGGACAATTGCCGCTGGTTCCTGGCCCATGGCGCCGGCCTGATCGGCCATCAGGCGGAGTGGCTGGAGCCCCGTCCCCTGCCCCAGGCCGGCCTGTACGGCACCGCCGATTCCCTGGACGGGCGGCCGCGCGCCCTGGTGGTGTTCTACCGCGCCCTGGTGCTGGCCGGCGACACCGCCCCGGTGGATGCCCTGCTGGCCGGCTTGCGGGCCCAGGGGCTGGCCGCGTCGGCCCTGTTCGTCCACAGCCTGAAGGACCCGGTGAGCGCCGCGCTCGCCCGGACCCTGCTGGCCGAGGCGCCGCCCGACGTGATCGTCAACGCCACCGGCTTCGCCGTCTCGTCGCCGGGAAAGGCGGAGACCGGTCCCTTCGACGCCGCCGATTGCCCGGTGCTGCAGGTGATCCTGGCATCGGGCACCGAGGAGGCCTGGGCGGCGGGCAACCAGGGCCTGGGGCCGCGCGACATCGCCATGAACGTGGCCTTGCCCGAGGTGGACGGCCGCCTGATCACCCGTGCCGTCTCGTTCAAGCGGGCGCGGCGCGACGAGGCCACCCAGTGCGACCTGGCGGCCCACGCCCCGGTGGCCGACCGTATCGATTTCGTGACCCGGCTGGCCGCCAACTGGGCCAGATTGCGGCGCAAGGCCCCTGTGGAGCGGCGCGTCGCCCTGGTGCTGGCCAATTATCCCAACCGCGACGGCCGCATCGGCAACGGCGTCGGTCTCGACACCCCGGCCGGCACCATCCAGGTGCTGCGCGCCCTGGGCGAGGCGGGCTATCGGGTCGCCGGCATCCCCGAGGGCGGCAACGCCCTGATCGAACTGCTGCAGGCCGGCGCCACCAACGACTGGCGCGCCCTGGCCCACCGCGAGCGGCGGGAGACCCTGTCCCTGCCCGATTACCTCGCCTGGTTCCACTCCCAGCCCCGGGCCCTGCAGGACAAGGTGACCGGGCGCTGGGGCGCGCCGGAGGCCGACCCGTTCTTTGCCAAGGGCGAGGTCACCTGCGGCGATTTCATCTTGCCGGCAACCCGTTTCGGGTCCGTTACGGTGGCCGTGCAGCCGGCGCGCGGCTATAATATCGATCCGGCCAGCAGCTACCACGATCCCGATCTGGTGCCGCCCCACAACTACCTCGCCTTCCATGCCTGGCTGCAGGACGGCTTCCGCGCCGACGCGGTGGTGCACATGGGCAAGCACGGCAATCTGGAATGGCTGCCGGGCAAGGCGCTGGCCCTGTCGGCGGAATGCTTCCCCGAGGCCACGCTGGGGCCGCTGCCCCATCTCTATCCCTTCATCGTCAACGATCCCGGCGAGGGCACCCAGGCCAAGCGCCGGGCCTGCGCCGTGATCATCGACCACCTGACCCCGCCGCTGACCCGTGCCGAGAGCTATGGCCCGCTGCGCGAGCTGGAGCGGCTGGTGGACGAATATTACGAGGCGGCGGGCGTCGACCCGCGCCGCCTCGTGGTGCTCCGTCGCGAAATCCTGACCCTGTCGGCCGCCGCCGGCCTGGACGAGGATCTGGGCATCACCAAGGGCGACGATCCGGACGAGGCACTGAAGAAGCTCGACAACCATCTGTGCGAGCTGAAGGAACTGCAGATCCGCGATGGCCTGCACATCTTCGGTGTCTCGCCCATCGGCGACCAGTTGACCGACCTGCTGGTCGCCCTGGCCCGCGTGCCGAGGGGCGGCGGGCCGGAGGGCGTTTCACTGCCCCGGGCCCTGGCCGCCGATCTCGGTCTCGACTTCGATCCCCTGGATTGCGTCCCGGGCGACGACTGGACCGGTCCCCGTCCGTCCGTCCTGGGCGGCGGTGATCCCTGGCGCAGTACCGGTGACGCGGTGGAGCGGCTGGAAGTCCTGTCCCGCGCCCTGATCGCCGGGGAACGGCGGCCCGAGCCCGGCTGGTCGCGGACGATTCCGGTGCTGCAATGGATCGGGGACCATCTGCGTCCCGTGCTGGAATCGTGCGGCGCGGCGGAGATCGAAGGCCTGCTGCGCGGCTTGGCCGGGCGTTTCGTTCCTCCCGGTCCCTCGGGCGCGCCCACCAGGGGACGGCCCGACGTGCTGCCCACCGGGCGCAACTTCTATTCCGTCGACACCCGGGCGGTGCCGACGCCGGCCGCCTGGAACCTGGGCTGGAAATCGGCGCAATTGCTGCTGGAACGCCATCTGCAGGAGCACGGCGACTGGCCCAGGGCCCTGGCGCTTACCGCCTGGGGCACGTCGAACATGCGCACCGGCGGCGACGACATCGCCCAGGGTCTCGCCCTGATGGGGGTCAAGCCGCGCTGGGACGTGGGCTCCAACCGGGTGGCCGGATTCGAGATCCTGCCCGCCACGGTATTGGATCGCCCGCGAATCGACGTGACCCTGCGGGTTTCCGGCTTCTTCCGCGACGCCTTCCCCAACCTGATCGACCTGTTCGATTCGGCGGCCCGCGCCGTCGCCGCCCTGATTGAGCCGGCCGACGTCAATCCCCTGGCCGCCCGCGTCCGGGCCGAGCGCGCCCGGCTGGAAGCCGGGGGCATGGCGCCGGACCAGGCGGCGCGGCAGGCGGGCTTTAGGGTGTTCGGCTCCATGCCGGGGGCCTATGGCGCCGGACTGCAGGCGCTGATCGACGAGCGGGGCTGGGCCACCCGGGCCGATCTGGCCGAATCCTACATCGCCTGGGGCGGCTGGGCCTATGGCGCCGGGACGGAGGGCGAGGCCGGCCATGCCCTGTTCCGCCAACGCCTGTCCACGGTCGAGGCGGTGGTGCAGAACCAGGACAACCGCGAGCACGACCTGCTGGATTCCGACGATTACTACCAGTTCGAGGGCGGGCTGGCGGCGGCGGTGGAAACCGCCTCGGGCAAGGCGCCCACCGTGTGGCACGCCGATCATTCCCGACCCGAAACGCCCCGCATCCGCACCCTGGACGACGAGATCGCCCGGGTGGTCCGCGCCCGGGTGGTCAATCCGAAGTGGATCAAGGGCGTCATGCGCCATGGCTACAAGGGCGCCTTCGAGATGGCGGCCGGCGTCGATTACCTGTTCGCCTTCGCCGCCACCACCAAGGCGGTCAAGGACCACCATTTCGACCTGGTGGCCGAGGCCTATCTGGGCGACGAGGCGGTTCTGGACTTTCTCAAGGCCAACAATCCCGCCGCCCTGGAGGAAATCCGCGCCCGCCTGCGCGAAGCGGTGGAGCGCGGCCTGTGGCACCCCCGGCGCAACTCCACCCACCAATTGCTGGACCCCAACCAACCATGATGAGCCCCCGCGCCCTGATCCTCGCCGCCCTGGCTTTCGCCGGCACGGTCGGCGGCTACATGCTGTCGCGCGGCATGCTTCACTGGCCCAAGGGCTGAGCCGGGAACCGGTCTGTCGGTGATTTTAAGAGAGCTTGGCTGGGGCGCCAGGATTCGAACCTGGGAATGCCGGTACCAAAAACCGGCATATTGGGACGAGCCTTCAGGGATTGATAGCCGAAAACTGGCGAAAATACAGGGATTAGACGGCACCGGTTTCAAATCTCTTTGTGGATTTGGTACAATTTTGGTACGCTTGGTCATGAAAAGAGCCGCATAGCCGGCTTCATGCACCACGAGGCCGGACCATGGCGACATTCCAAAAAAGGTCAGGAAATTGGCGGGCAATTATCCGCCGGCAGGGCTATCCCCCCATCTCTCGAACGTTCGACAGCAAGGCCGATGCCGAGGCATGGGCCCGTGACGAAGAGAACAAGATGGATCGCGGCATCTTCCTTGATCGCCGGGAGGCCGAGGCCACCACTCTCCGCGAGGCTCTGGAGCGTTACGAACGCGAGGTGACGCCCCGAAAAAAGGGGGCGAAGCAGGAGATGCACCGCCTCGCGGCCTGGAAGCGTGATCCGCTGGCCTTACGCTCGCTGGCGTCGATTCGGGGGGCCGATCTGGCTGCTTGGCGTGATAAGCGCCTGGCCGGCGGCGCCAGCCCGACCACCGTGCGAAATGACCTGGCGCTGATTTCCCACCTGTTCAACGTTGCCGCCAAGGAATGGGGGCTGGAAAGCTTGGTCAACCCTATCGAACGGATCAAGATGCCAACGCCTGCACGGGCGCGAGACAGGCGGCTTGACCCTCGGCCTGATGAGGACGGCAACACCGAGGAAATGCGGCTCCTGGCCGTTGCGGAAGCGGAATGGGTGTGGCTTGCCCCGATCATCAGGCTGGCCCTGGCAACAGCCATGCGACGGGGTGAGCTGCTGGCGCTGGATTGGGCCAACATCGATCTCGCCCGCCGTGTCGCGCGCCTCCTGGATACCAAGAACGGTGAGCGCCGTGATGTGCCGCTGTCATCAGCCGCGGTAAAGGTTCTCGAAGGGCTGCTGGAACCGCAGGAGGGGGTAAAGCGCCTCGCATCCGGCCCCGTGTTTCCTGTCTCAGCCCAGGCCCTGGATGATCACTGGCGCAAGGCCGCCAAGAAGGCCCGTTGCCCCGATCTCCATTACCATGACCTCCGCCACGAAGCGACCAGCCGGCTCTTCGAGAAGGGTCTGGGGCTCATGGAAGTTGCCGCCATCACCGGCCACAAGACCCTTGCCATGCTGAAGCGGTATACGCACTTGAGGGCAGAGGATTTGGCGGCAAAGTTGGGATGAGGCTTCGCGGCTATGCCGCGACGCCGCGCGGAGGGCGCGCGGCGATGAGGATTGAAGATGAGGGGAGGGGGGGCTCTCTCATGATCAAGACAATGGCCAGATGACATCCAGACAGCGATCAGGGAGCCACCACAAATCTATTGATGATAATGGTTGTGGGATTGAGGGCCGTGTCTGAGTGAGCTAAGTTGCAACCCCGCAGTGATTTTTATTCGGGGGGATTCGTGAAAGCTGCACAAAATTCCAGCGTGATGCCGGAATTCGGACGCCACTATCGATTCGGACGCCGACTAACTGCTGCGGTAGCCATTGTGGCTTCTGTCAACGGCTGCGTGGCCACCGGCAATCAGCCCTCCTCCTTGGCCTCTACAAACGCTCCGCAAAATCCATGTGAAGCAGCAAATAGCAAGTATTACGGTGCTGCCATTGGTGCCGTAGCCGCAGGCACTCTGGGGTATTTCCTGGGGAATAAAAAGGCTCTCCCGGCGGCTCTCGGCGCTCTCGGCGGAGGCCTTGCGGGCTATCTAATCGGCCAAGAGGTTGATGATCGCCGTTGCGAACAATGGAAGATCGCCCAGGCGGCTAATGTTACCGCCCACTTTGATGATGTGGTGGTGCCGGTGACCGGCCAGCAGGGGCGCGAAGAAAACGTACGTGTCGGCCAGGTTTCCACCTGGGAAGGCACTGGCCATTTCGAATCTGGCTCCGCCACCTTGACGCCGGCAGCGCAACGCTATTTCCGCGCTGTCGCGGACACCTATACTCGCCAGTCCCCGACCGACCCCAGTGTATCAGCCCAGGATCGCCAGCAACTCGAGGCCAAGCGGCAGGCGCAGCGTATCCTCTTGATCGGCCATACCGACGATACCGGCTCATCAGTAACCAACGCCAAATTATCCGAAGCTCGAGCCAAATCGGTGGGTGAGGTGTTCCAGGCGGCAGGCATAAATCCCGGCCAATTGTTTTTTCAGGGAGCGGGCGAGACACTGCCTACGGCGGATAACCGTACCGAAGAAGGTCGGGCAAAGAATCGCCGTGTCGAGATTGTCGAGATGGAGAGCGAGGCAGCGCTGGCCACCTATCTGCGCAGCCGGACCCCGAAGACCGAGTTTTACCGAGTGGTTGAACCATCGGTGACTGCCCAGGTGGAAAAGGCGGTCTCCCCCGCCAAGATTGCTCAGAAGCCATCAAAGCCGGCGGTGGTTAAAAAAGAACCCACGGAAATCCAGCCTGAAAGCGCTGAAACGGGCCAAGCCGGGCAGGCACTGCCACCGGCAAAGCCGGTGATAGTTCCCGACACGGCGGAACAGGTCAAAGCACGCCCCTATGAGATCGATTTCGGCGGTATTCCTGCGTCACAAGTGTCTGGTGTCTCTTCCGAGATGATTGGAGGGCAAAAGCAGTCCACGGCCCAGTCGCTTGCCAGCTACGTAGGGATTTCCTCGGCTTTTGCCCATGACAACGTATTTCAATCCTCCTGCCGACAGGATCGGCCCCGGGTTGGCGGCGAAGTCAAACGCCTGTCCGACGGCAAGGATTTTGAATATCGCAACCGGGACTTTTTGCCTGGCCTGTATCGGACCTCCTATGCCGGCATGGTCAACGGCCATCTCTTGGGCATGTCCGACGTGGCCGTTCTCAGGGATGGGGCCAAGCCAGTGGGAAAGTCACCGCTCCTGGTCTTCAAGAATTATGGCGGTGCCGCCGACAACAACCGGGCCAAGCCTGATGTTCAGTTGACCACCGATATCAATGTCTATCCTGGCAACGAGGCCCTCCTCTACCGGGCTTTCGTGACCCAGGACAAGGCGCCGGTGCAGTGTGTCGATCTGGTGCTCCCGTATCGAGAGCCGTTCGGTGCGCGCTACGGCAAGGTTTATTACGAAAAGCGCGGACAGACCTACGCCGCCGATTTCAATCCCACCGTCACCCGCTAATCAGAGGCCTGCCCCATGGATCGCATCATGGAAATCATTCACGTCTACAAGGAAGTGATCGCATTCGCCCTGGTGGTGCTTCTGACGCTGCTGATCCTCAAGCGCTACTGGGACGAGATCAGCTTCTGGCTCATGGATCTCGGCTACGGCCTGCCGGTGATCGGAAGGGTTGCTCGGCTGTCCAAGAGTCTTGAGTTCAACGCTCAGTCACGCTGGTTTCATTCCGAAGAGACGCTGGCTCAGGCCTATATCGATCACTACGACAAGCTCCATGCTGACCCTGAATATTACGACAAATGCTCGTCATATCTGGCCCGCGCGGGAGAGACCGGCCGCCATCCCTTCGCCTGGTATATGTGGATTCTGGTCTTTGCCATGGTCGCTATCGAAGCTATGGGCTTCTCCTATGTCCTGGCGGGCTTCACCATTCCGGGAGCCAGCGAGAACGTGCTGAAGCTGGGAGCGCTTGGTATCTCCCTGCTGGTGTCGGTGCTGTTGGTAGGGTTTACCCATTGGACCGGGAAGGAGCTTTACACCAATTCGTTGATGGCCAAGGCCCGCTCCTGGTGGAGCCATGACAGCCGGCAAGGGGCCAAACTCGTGGAAAGTGACCACGAGATCACCATCGAGAAGAACAATGCCGATGATGGCGAGCCCAAATACGTCCAGCTCCTCAACCGCGTCTCGGCCACCGGTGATGCGGAAAAGCGATTCAATGTGACCATTGGTACCGCCATCCTGGTTATCGCCATCGCCATCGGCGCCACCTGGGTTCGCGGCATTGTTCTGGAGCGAGAAATCCAGGCCGAGACCACCGGCATTGTTTCCCAGATCAAGCAAGGGCCGTCTCAGTCCTTCTACCCGTCGGCGCTCACCCAGCCGCAAGCCCAGGCCGATATCAAAAGTGTCGAGGACGGCAATACCCTCACCCGCGAGGGTGGTTGGGGAACCTTCATCGTGTTGGCGGTGATCTTCGTGTTCATGCAGATCTTCGGTGTTTTGACCGGCTTCAAGTTCGGGTTTGTCGGCAAGGAAAGCCCTGGAGCCTACGATACCGTTTCACGCTTCAAGACCCGCAATGCTTACGAGGCTCATCACAAGACCCGCCGAACCGCCATTCTGCGGACCGGGGGACGCCGATTGCTCGATCTGCAGCAGCGACTGGCCCGCAATGTTCGCGAGCGCGGCACGACGGCTGAGCAGAAAGACGCCGCGAGCCATTCCGAGAGCCGTGACATTCATGCCTATCTGGAGCGCGTCTTGCGTCAAGAGGACGAAACTGATCGCAAGAAGGTGGAGCGTGACGCGGCCAATGCCGCCCAACGTCAGTCCTCTGCCAAACCTCAAATTGCTCCGGCCTCACTCAAGATCGGTGAACCGATTTCCCGTCCGCAGCCTGATCAGGTTGGCGATATCGACATCGAGGAAACCGACGAGCAAATGGAGGCCCGAATTCGCGCCGAAATGCGCCAAGAAGCCGAGGCCGGGGCCGAGCAAGCCCGTCTGCGAAAGGAAGAGGAGCGCCGTGCTCGCGAGGCGGCCATTCGCGCCCGCCTTCAAGCCCAGCAGGCAGAATAATCCAGCAACCTTCCTAAGAGGGCGAGATCATTTGCCCGGCCCTGTGGAGAGTGAAGCATGATGAAGAAGGTTGTCGCGCTATCGTGCGCGTTGATGCTGTCGGCTGGCACAGCAGGCGCAGGACAGAGAGATATGATCGCGAGCTGCTACGGTATGCTCAAAATCAGCGCTCCCAAGGCCACCTTACAGCGCGAGATCTTTGTGGTGATCGACCAGACCACTCCGGTCGATGAGCCGCAGCGGAAGGCGCTGCTCCAGGACGTGGTCACCAAGCTTGCCCCTGAAACGGCGATAACCGTCCTTACCTTCTCCGCTTTCATTGGCGACCGCTACGCAGACCTGTCCTTCTCCGGAATGCTCGACCGCATACCGACCCAAGACGAGCGCGACGATATTCCGAAAGTGAAGCTGAAAGACCTGGATCGCTGCCTTCAGGCGCAGCAGCAGTTCGCGACAACGAAGGTTGCGGAAGCCATCACAGGTGGATTCGGCAAGCCAACGGACTCCATTGCCCGCTCCGATATTCTCAGCACTCTGAAAGAGATTTCGTCGAACATCATCGCCGCATCTCCTGCACGCCAGAAGGATGTCCTCCTGATCTCGGATATGCTTGAAAACTCCTCGATCACTTCGTTCTACGCCAAAAACGCGGTCAAGACGATCGATCCGAAAGCGGAGCTGGCCAAGGTCGGCGGCACTGGAGACTTCGGGGGGGCACGGATTTTTGTGGCAGGTGCGGGATCAATCGTCACGGCGGGCAAGAAGCAGGTGGAAACCTACCGTGATCCGAAAACTATGGACGCTTTGGAAGCTTTCTGGAGCGAGTATTTCACTCGCTCCAATGCAACCGTGGTGGTATTTGGCAAGCCCTCATTGATGGGCAGATTCTGATCCTGACGGCCAAGTTTAACAGGGGGCACGACAATGGAACTATTTCTGATCGTCTCGTTGGTTCTACTGGTGTGGTTCGTCAAGATCTATAACAGTTTACAACGTTGCGCGAATGACGTTAAGCGGGCGCGGGCCGACATCATGGCGTCCATGAAGAAGCGTCTCGATCTGGCAGGGCGCCTGATCGACATCGCCAAGTCCTATGGCGAGCACGAGAAGTTCACCCAGCTGACCTCTGCCGACAGCATGTCCTCGATTTCTGATGCCGTTGCCGTCGCCAGCAAGGTTGATCAGGTCCTGAATCAAGTATCCAGTTTGGCCATGGCCTATCCCGATCTCAAAGCCAACGCCACCTATCAGCAATTGATGTCCCAATTGCACGAGATCGAAACCGACCTTCAGAAGCGCCGAGAGGGCTATAATGCCGCAGTGAGCGACTACAACACCTACCGCTGCTCGCTACCGCAAACGCTTTTTGCAGCCTCCATCGGCTTCCCGGAAGCTCCGTATTTCGCCGTTGACGAAAACGGCCTGGACACACTCCCCGATTTTAAGACCGATGACGGCCAGATGCTGAAGGCGACCTTGCATAAGATGGGAGGCAAGGCAGGGGACTTGGTGAGCCAAGCTGGCAAGCAGCTCAACACTGCGATCGCCGAGGTGAAGAGTGGAGCTAATGATCCTGGGCGGTAAAAGCTTTCTTTATGTGGGAGGTTAGAGGGCGACGGCGGCTTCGAGACGATAGTTACATTGCCACCCCCCGCGCGCGAGACCGCTCTTGCACCTTCTGATTCTGTGGGGGCTGTTGCCGGCGGGCCTGTAGATCCTCGTTCCAGTCCTTGCGCTGGGGTTGGAGGCGTTCCGGCACCCGACCGAGGTTGGCGGCCACACGCTCGGCCAGCTTGTGCCCGGCCTCGTCGTTGTCGAAGCCGAGGAAGAGCTTGGTCGTGGGATGGCGATCCGCGAGCCGACGTAACTCTTCCAGAGTCCGCCGGCCCATGGCGCCGCCGGTACTGACGTACAGAGTGTCCCGGCGCTGCTCCATCTGCCCCAGGCTGAGGGCGTCGATCCCGGACTCGACGACGACGATCCGTGCTGGCTGCCGGCGAGCCTCGGGCGTGCCGAAGATGGCCAGGGTCTTCTGACCACCATTGGCGAAGCCGCTCCACGTCTTCCCCTTGACCTCGAATCCGACCAAATTGCCGTTCTGGTCGCGGTGGGCGAACAGCACGTTGCCTCGTTGGTCCTGGCGCACCTCGTCATTGGCCAACGCCTCGATGGTGATACGCTCGATTCCCCGTTGCTGCAGATAGGGCGGCACCACTGCCTTGGCAGCCATCCAGGCCTGACGTGCCGCCGTGTGGTCGCGCTCCCGCTCCATCGGTTCCGGTGCCGGTGCCGACACACTATCCGAGCTGCCATCAAGGTAGGGGCGCAGGAACTGCCGCACATCACCCAGTGTGCCGCCTCGGCGATGTCGTACGAACTGGATCACGCCGCCATTGTCGCGGTCATCACCCGTGGAGAAGTAGTTCCAGGCGCCATCCGGCCCCGGCTGGGCAATCACCACGTCCGCACCATTGCGCAGCTTCACGCTGCCCTTGGTCGATTCGCGCGTATCCACCCGATACCCCATATCCTGAGCCAACCTTATAAAATCGATCCGACGCATGGCCTCCAACTCGGCCGCGCTATTGCCGTAGCCGGCAGCGCGCTGCACATCCGGCGCACGCGACAGCTTCATCACCTTGGCCACCAGCTCGGCATCACGGTTGCCGGCCTTGACCTGGTCGGCGACGAAAGCTCGCCATTCGGGCTTGGGTTGGCGTGCATCACGCGGCCCCTTTCGATGGGCATCCATCTCGGATTTCTGACGGGCCTTGATCTCTTTCCATTCCGCGCCGCGCCGGCGGGCGTCCCATTTCCTGAAAATCCAGCGTGTGACGCCTCGATACCCAAAGAGGATATCCAGTGTCTTCCGCCGATGACGTTGACGGGCGATCAACTGTGCTCGTTCTGCCTGATGGCGTTGATACAGGGCCTCCCGTCCCTGCCGGCGCTGCTGGACGGCCTGCTGATAGGCAGCCTGGTTGTGCTGCTGGAAAGCCTGCCAGAGCCGTTCACGCACCTCCTGATAGGGAGATGGCGGTGTCGCCTCGTCTCCCGGCGCTACCCGATCTCCGGGCCGTCGCACAGAGTGATTTCGTTCGGCTCCCGCGTTGACCACACCACCAGATACATTACCCGACAATACGCCTTCACCTCGGTCGGCGACGCGAACCACATTGAGTTCGGACAGGTTTCGCAGACGATTTCGCGCTGCGGGCGGCGGGTTGCGTCCAACTGCTGCAAGGTGCTGCTGCTCATGGTTTTCTCCTCTCGGGACAGGTTGGGGATTCTTGGCCGGCATCGGCCCAAGCCGCTGTTCCAGCTTGCTTCGCGCCCATGCCTTGTCGATGTGGGACGGTGAGGCCGAATCGGTGGGATCGGTTGTGCTGACCAGTCGTGCGCCGGAGCCTTTGGCCTCGTATCGCAGTCCAAGGCTATTCAGGCCGGTTTGGAGCTGTTCCCAGGTGGCGGCGCCATCGATGACGCTGGCAAGCTGCGGGTGGAGGTCGTCACGGCTGAAGAGCGTGCTCAATGCTTCCTGCCCGGTGTGGCGCTCACGGTCGGTGTTCTGGCGCGTCTTCTTTCCAGCCGGCTTCGCGGCCAGTGTTACCCGGCCATCGTTTCCGATCTCCGCGTTGAAGTGGCCTCGGTCCTGTGCCCAGCCCTGATCGTGCTCCACCTCACGGCAGGCTTTTTCCAGCCGGACGTAATCGTGGCTCAGATCGGCGGTTCGGCCATCCAGGCCCCGCTTGTTCACCACCACATGCACATGGTGGTGGTCGCGGTCGCGGTGGATGGCAATGACCGCCTGGTGGTGTTCAAGCCCAAGGGCTTGCAGCGCCTGGTCGGCAGCCGCGAATGCCTGCTCGTTGGTCGGGCGCTCCAACTCGGCCCAGCTGAGGATGAAATGATAGACCGGCTTTCCCGCCCGGGACTCGTTGGCAACGGCGCGCATCTCGCGCGGTGCCGTGGAAAGGTCATGGAGATTCCGAAGGGTGACAACCTCGGCCTTTGTGGAGACGTATTCCACAGCGCCCTTGAAGCCGGTCCCGCCACTGCCCTTGCCGTCCCGGCTGCGGACCACTTTCGGAATCATGGCTCGCCTTCGATCTGAGCCAAGGCCATCTTGATCAGAGTGCTGACGGCTCCGAGGTCATCCAGGATTGGCTTCAGGGTCGCGGCAAGTGGCACTGCCCCCGTGGCATTGGCGGTGTGGGCAATCTGGTTCAGGCTGATGCCCAGGCGCCGGGTCTGAAAGGCCAGCTTGGCGAGGGCCGCAATCGCCGCATCCCGATTCCTGGGATTTGCGATTTCACCGCCGTTGAGCATCATTCTGCGGCCATAGTCCCTCACCTTGAGGCCGAGTTCGGCAGCGCGTTGTTCGATCTGTCCACGCTCGTCCGTGGTCAGGCGGACGCTCAAGGTTTCGGTTCGCCGTCGCCGGTTCGAGCGGGGCATCCCATCACCGGGCCGAGCCTTCACCATCCCCCTTCCTTTCCTACCACCCACCCGGAATCGTCTGTCCGCGCGCACAAGCCCCATAGGGGCGCGGAGCCCGGATGCCGCGACAGCGGCACCCCGTCAGGGGCAGACCAGGGGGGAACGGCAGCGCCGTTCCCATACCCTGTTTCAGTCCTTGATGCTGTGGGGTGACACACCGCATGACGTGGGTTCACCGCTGTTTTGACGGGGAGGTAACGAGCTTGCCGCATTGCTCTGCCACACGCGTTTCCACGGCCTTGGCGAAACGCTCCGTGGTGGTCGCCTTGTAGTCGGCGATGCGGGAATCGTAGTGGTCGGACAACAACTGGAACATGGCGGCCATCGAAATGCCGCACACGCCCACTGCCATGGCTCCTGCCAGCAGCAAACTGCGCCAGGAACGGCGGCCCGCTATGGCCTGGGCACTGTCTGCCACCGCCTGGGAAAGACGGGCGATGGTATGGGCCTCTGCGGCGGCGCTGACATTCTGGCACGCCTCCTGGGCGGCTATGCCGATCCTGGCGGGGATATCCTCGTAGAGCGCCTGATAATGGCCGAGCGCCAGGAAAATTGCCCAAACGCCATCGTCGTCGGGCAAGCCGAGGGCATCCTTGACATGCATGAGCCGCAATTTCTCGGCATCGGTCGCGACACGCCCGTAAAGGATGCGAAACACCTCGTCGGGAGACGGCATCACAGCACCTCGGATACCGTCGCCAATTGTTCGTCGAACCGATCGATGAATGACCGAATGCGGCGGCGATTGGTGAAGCTCAGGGCGCCATCTTCGCTGGCTAAGCTGAACGTCATGCTGGCCTGATCCAGAGTGTCGTAAAGATCATCCAGCAACTCGGGCATGGCGATCTCGCGGGCACCGTGAGCCAGGGCATCCTTGCGGGCGTTGCTGCCGTCGTAACGGACGAATTTTGCCGGATCGCCATGATAGAGATTCTTGACGACGATCCAGTCCGCCGGCACCGCCGCGAAGTCCTTCAGCGCTACCGACAGGCCGGCGACGGATGGCCGCGACCGCGAAATCACATAGATGACCGTGGCGCGAGCGCTGAGATCGTGTAGCGCCTCACCCAGTCGGATGTCGCCATTGATCAACTGATGCAGGGAATCGCCAGCGCCGGCAGCCAAGTCGATCATGGCGCGACCGGATGGGTTGCCCGCGATCTCGTCGAGCACCGAATCAAACGCGGTAAGGCTGCTCAGGTCGATAAGCTGAACCGGCGCCAGCTTGCCGTAGAAGCGACTGAGGTCGGGGTTTCGCTTGTCGCTGTCATAGGCGGTGACGGGAATTGCCCTGCGGCAGTAGTGGTCCAGCAAGGCGCGGGCAAACACAGACTTTCCCACGCCGCCCTTATCGCCGTGGACGAAGATGATGCGAGGCATGGCTATAGATCCTCATCTTTGACGGTGACGAACTTGCGGCTATCGGTGCCTGGGGCAGCCTTGGGAGCCGGTTGGGGTGAAGGCACAACAACGGGCTTGCCGGCGGCACGCCGGGCTTTTCGCTTCTTTCCACCGGCCTTTCGCGCATCCGCGACGTACTGGCGGAGCGTACTCAAGCCCAAGTCGAAGCCCTGGCCGTCGAGGTATGCCTTGAGCTGCTCCAGGGAGATGCCGCGCGCCAGGGCGGCGTCGATCTCCGCGATCATCAGCGCGATGAGCTGGCGCTTGGACGCCTTGGCGGGGCTGGGCGTGAGGGCAGCAATGCCCGTACGGATGTGGTCGATATCCATGGGCATCTCAGGCGCAGGAGAGAACGGGAGCCGCCAGGGTCTGCCAAGTCGAACCTGGAGCCCACTCATGGAAGCCTGCGGCAACACCGGCAGACTCGAATGAATCCGGCTGGGAAAGGAGCGCCTGGTTGACCGCATCGATAGCGGTGGTCGCTATGACCTGGATCACCAGAGCTTCGCCGGCAGCGTGATCGAATCCGAAGACGGTGTAAGCGCCGGGCTGGTCAGCCTGACATTGCCGCCAATCCTCGATGTCGAGGATGTGGCCGCTCAAGCATCCCAGATGCAGCCGCTCGCCGTCGAGGTAGGCCGCCTCGATGGCACGGGCGATGATCAGCCAATCGTCGCCATGCCGGGGGCTGAAATGGGCCGTGAGGCCGCCCGTAACGAGATTCAGGCCAATGGTGGTGACCTGGGGGGTGGTGAGATCAGTCGCGATCATTGCCACGGCCTCTCTTTCGCGGTTTTTTCGGTGGAAGGGGTGGGGCGGTATCTCCGTCGTCTGATGGACGGCGATACGTCACCTTTGCCGGTAGAAATGCAGAAGCGTGATCCTTCGGGATGTCATCGAAGGGGAGCTTCGACCCGAGGATATCCAGGCCGAGACACAGGGCAGTAAAGCCGGATGCGTCTTCGCGGGACGTACCATCCCGGAGCATTTGTCGGGCGATGGTTAGGGATTGCGCGTAAGCTGTTTTCAGCGCGGCGATGGGATGCTCTCCCATTATCGCCAAAGCCTTTTCTGTGCCGTTCGGTGTCACCAGGAAGGGGACGGGAATGGGAGGAAGTGCCGAGATCACGGCTTGGGCCTGGCTGCCGGAATCGACGCCAAACGACCAGGACAGCCGAAAGGTGATGCCGAATATGCGGAACTCCATTATCGGCCTCCGCTCATGGTCTTGGTGAAACGCTCAAGCGTCTGCGTGAACTGCTCAAGGGCACGGGTCGTGTCCGGGGCCAAGCTCACGGAGTTATTGCTTGAGCCGGCCCCCCTGGCCGGACTTCCGGAGTTGCTGTTTCCGGCCTGACCAGCCTGTGGAGCCGGATCACCGCCAAGCTGCGGTATGCCGCCGCCCATGAAATGGCGGGCAAGATCAACAGCTTTTGATCCGCCCTGCGCGAGGGTATTCGCGGTAAGCTTCGTGGCCTCGACGGATGACCATTTGGCCATCCCCCAACCGGCCATCGTGACGGCACTGGCAACTGCTGCCGGTGTGCCACTGTCAGCTGTTTGGGAAAGATCGGAGGCCAAGGCCCTGGCCTTGAGGTGAAGAAGAACAGAAACCCCACCCAGAACGATCAGCAGGATGAAGTCGCCAGTTTCGCTGTAAGAGAAGATATCTAGAGGGAAGTCACGACATATTGCGAGGTCTTTCCCCCCTTTTAAAACACACGGTTTCAGCAGTTTAGCCTTCTCAATTTCCGGCTGGATGAGTGAGACGCTAAACCCCAATGCTATCGAAAGAAATGGCGGTACCAGGATAGTCCCAACCACGATGCGGGCCGCCCGGTAGGCATATCCTCGCGTCGACTCGAATACGATGCAGATCAACCACAGGGGGCTAAGGCTCCCGAGCAAAAGCAATGAAAATAATACGTCGATGAGGCTGAAGGCAAAGTAGACAAATACAAATATGAATGGTGTTATTAATATAATCACCAAAAATATTGCGTATAGTGTAGGAACAACAAACCCACTCGATACGGCGGCCAAGCGAAATAGGAAGTTACATAGCTCCCATATGCTCAGAGCTTGAGCCTCAACAACGGCAGCAAGATTCCCATAAAGACTGGAGCTGTTTCCAACGCCCGGCCCTTGCTGGCCAAAAAGCGAAATAATAAAGGCGGCAAGCTGAAGGCTTCCCTCCTCCAACGGGGTGATGAAGAACGAGAAGACCGGGCTCGAGGATGAGTCCTGCCCAAGCGTCACATAGATGAGCGAGGTCGCAAAACTCACCTTGAGGAGGGTGACCGCCCGGTCCCGGAAGCTGCCTGGCTGCCAAACCATCATGGCGGCGGTCCACATGACGTACAGCATGTAGAAGCCGTCGAGGACCGGTGAAATCTGGGTGGCCAGCTCGGGATAAAGCTTCGCCACGAATTGATTCCGGAGTCCCTCGATCAGAGCAAATTTGGCGGCAATCAGGCTGTCAGCCATGGCGCCCTCCGAGCCGGATCGCGCGAATTCCGGCAGCTACGACAGCGATTCCGGCCAGTGCCATGCCGGCAGCCGTCCAAAGGTGGCCACGCCAAGCTATCAATGCCGCCAGAACTCCGATTTGGCAGGCCATCAGCACAAGCTTTAGGTAGGGGCGGCGGACTGCCGAGGGGGTAGGGCGCGGGTTCATACTTCCTCCATGGAGCGGGAGATGTTGTCTGCACGGACATCAGTGTTGTCTGTGCAGACAACACCCCCGGTCGGAGTCCGGCTGCTGACGGGACTTTGGGGGCGCGCCTCTATGTCTCTGTTTGGAAGGAGCTTTGCTGCTGCCTCTGCGGCGTCGGTCGGCGTCAGCACCTCGCGGAGACGGGCGACCTTGCCCCGCCATCCCCAATAGGGATGGAGTTGGTAGGTCGGACTGTTACCGATACGGGGGCCACTGATGAGGATGCCCAGGTCGGCCAGCTTCGCCAGTTGCCGGCTGGCATTGGCGGTGGTCATCCCGAGCAGTCGCCCGACCTGCGATGGAGGGCATGGACACAGGTTGTCGTAGGCCAAGTGCCGCAATACGACCATCAGCACCCGGTAGGTCTGGACGGTCACCCTCGGGTCTCGAGCCAGCTGGATCAGGGGGTCCTGGTGGAGCTGGAGCCAACTCTGGCCATAGGGCGACGCACGGCGCACCGGTAGGTGCACCACCACACCCTCCAGGATTTCACCGGTCGCGGCATCAATGGTCGCAATGCGTCGTTTGGCGACCATGCTCAGTCTTGCCTCTTCCGGGGCCGCCCGCACGGGCGACGTGGTGTGAGGGCAACCGTCCCGGCTGTGACGTATTGGTCGAGATCATGACGGCGATAACGGATCGCTTTGCGACGGCCATCGCCAATTTCGGTCCAGCGAGGGCCGATAAGCCGGCAAGCCCGCCGGCTTTTGGAACGCCAAACTCGTAAGGTGGCTGGTGTGAAGCCTAAATATCCGGCGGCCTGGGCCTCTGTATATAACTCATCGAGTGACATTATTACCCCGGACAACGAAGTCGTTACCGGAGCTACTATCTATATAGTGCCCATATAGGTCGATGAGCTTAAAAGCATATTCTTGTATTACAACGCAATCGGCCGTATGCCATCGGCATATCACTCTGTATCAGTCCAGAAGTTAACTTGCAGACTGATACAATGTTTAGGATTTAACTCTACAAAAACTGCCTAATTGGCCGATCTCACCACGCATATCTTCCTGCCGCCCCTCTGACCCACAGATAGGAGGGTGGCAGCATCATGGTACGCCTGTGGTACAGTGATTGAGGAAAATCGACGGTTGCTCGGGTAACAACCGATAACATCAGGTAACATCAACTACCTGATTTTAAATGATTTTCCTCGTGGAGAGGTGGCTGGGGCGCCAGGATTCGAACCTGGGAATGCCGGTACCAAAAACCGGTGCCTTACCGCTTGGCGACGCCCCACCAGCGCGGGCGGGTAACATAGCCCGACCCGCCGAGAGTTTCAACGCCCCAGGAGCGGTGCCGGGGCGATCCACCAGGCGGGGTGGGCGACGGCCAGCCGGGCGGCGGCCGTACGGGCCTGGGTTTCCTCGGCGTAGAGGCCGAAGCAGGTGGCGCCCGAACCCGACATGCGCGGCAACAGGCAGCCGGGCGTGGCGGCGATGGCGGCCAGCACTTCGCCCACCACCGGCTCGATGGTGATGGCCGGCGGCGTCAGGTCGTTGCGCCGCGCCGCCAGGGCCTCGGCCAGCGCCTTGGCGTCGGCGGGCGGCGTCGTCAGCGGGGCGGCCTCGGAGAACGGGCCGGTGCGGGCCTTGAAGACCGGCGGAGTGTGCAGGGGCACCATGGGATTGACCAGCAGCAGCCAGGCGGGCGGCAAGGCGGGGGCCGGTTCCAGCACCTCGCCCACGCCCATCATGCGCATGGGGGTTCCGGCCAGGCAGACCGGCACGTCGGCGCCGATGGACAGCGCCAGCGCACGCAGGGCTTCGGGCGGCAGCGACACGTTCCACAGCCGCATCAGCCCCTTGAGCGCGGCGGCGGCGTCGGCCGAGCCGCCACCGATACCGGCGGCCACCGGCAGCCGTTTGGTCAGGGTGATAGTGGCGCCCTTGCTCACACCGGCCGCCGCGGCCAGCAGGCGGGCGGCCTTGAGGACGATGTTCTCGCCCTCCGTGGGGATCTGGCCGGCGGTGGGGCCGGTGACGTCCAGGCTCAGGGTGTCGGCGGGGCTGAAATCCAGGGTGTCGCCCACCCCGGCGAAGGCCACCAGCGAGTCCAGCAGGTGATAGCCGTCGTCGCGCTTGCCGACCACATGAAGGGTCAGGTTGACCTTGGCCGGAGCCTCGATCGAAAAGCTGGTCATGATGGTTCCGTCATCTGGTTGGCTGGCGTCTATTTGACCGGTGTGGCGGGCAGGCGGCCGGTGGAGATCTTGGCCTTGAGGGGCTCGATCTGCTCGGGCTCGGGGTCGAGGCCCATGGCCCGCTGCCACTGGTAGCGGGCCTCGACATCGCGCCCCACCTGCCAGAAGGCGTCGCCCAGATGCTCGTTGACGGTGGGGTCCTCGGGCTTCAGCTCGGAGGCCCGTTCCAGGTACTTCACCGCCATCTGGAACTCGCCCATGCGATAGAGCGCCCAGCCCAGGGAGTCGACGATGGCCCCGTCGTTGGGGCGCAGTTCGACGGCGCGCTCGATCAGCTTGCGGCCCTTCTCCACGTCGATGCCCTGGTCCACCCAGGTGTAGCCCAGGTAATTGAGCACGTCGGGCTGGTCGGGATTGAGCCGCAGGGCCTCCAGCATGTCGGGTTCGGCCTTGGACCATTGCTTGGCGCGTTCGTAGGCGATGCCGCGGGCGTAGTACAGCGCCCAGTTGCGCGGGTCCCTGGTTCCGCCGGTGCGGGCCAGGGCGTCGCCATAGGCCTCCGCCGCCTCGCCGTAGCGCTTGTGGCGGCGCAGGATGTCGCCGAGGGTCACCAGGGCCTCGGCGGAGTCGGGCCATTCCGCCGCCAGGGCCCTCAGTTCGGCGATGGCGGCATCGGTCTGCTTCAGCTCGTCCAGGTTGGCGGCCAGCTTGAGCCGCGCGAAGGTCCCCGGCTGGCTGGAGCGGTTCACGGTGCGGTAGATGGCGTTGGCCTCCTCCAGCCGGCCCTGGGCCGCCATGGAATCGGCCAGCAGCAACTGGGCCAGGGGGAAATCGGCCCTGAGGCTCAGCGCCAGGCGCGAGAACACCAGCGACAGGTCCTGGGCGTTGCCCTGGCGCACCAGCGAGGCGGTGTCGAACAGCGCCTCGGCCAATCCGTCGGCGGCGGTTCCCACCACGCGGGGCAGGTTGGCGCCCGCCGCCAGTTGGCGGCGTCCGTCCAGCAGCGAGCGGTCGGCATGCTCGGCGTGATAGCGCTCGTAGACCGCCCTTGCCTCGTCCATGCGCCCGGCCCGCTGGTACCAGGTGCCCGCCGCCTCGGCGGTGCGCACGCTGGTCTGGTTGGCCAGGGCCGCCTTGAAATGGGTCTCGGCCACCTCGGGCCGCCCGGCCAGATCACCCATCAGCCCGGCATGGTATTCCCAGATGGGGGCGAAGCCGGCGGTATCGGCGCGCGGCGCCAGGGTGGCGAGGCCATCGTCGAACCTGCCTTGGCCGGCGCGGGTCCAGGCGGTGAGCAGCGGCCCGAGAAAGCCGTTGATGCCCTTGGCCGGCAGCGCGGCGAAGCGCTTCTCCGCCAGGTCCAGGCGCCCGGCGCGGGCCTCCTGCACGCCCATCACCAGGACGGGCAGCGGGGAATCGTCGTCGATGACCAGCAGGCGCTGGGCGATGGCCCCGGCCTCGTCCAGCCGTCCCTCGGCCAGCAGCAGGGCGAAGCTGCGGCTTTGGATATCGATGTTGTCGGGGTCGCGCCGGGCGGCGGCGCTGTAGTATTCGGCGGCGGCGCGGGTGTCGCCGCGCGCATGGGCGAAGCGCCCGGCGAGATAGGCGCCCAGGCCCGTCTCGTTGCCGCCATTGTCCGCCTTGCCGGCGGCGGACATATCGGGCCGCGGGGCGCAGGCCGTCAATCCGGCCCCGACCACCGCCGCCATCACCAGAATCCCGAACCGCTTCACGCCCAACACCTTCCCTTGTTCAGGCAAGCCGAAAGAACGGCTCGCCTTATCGCCCTCAGTCGCCGGGCGCTGCGCTTGGCTTGCTCGGCATAAGCCGAGGCGGGCCTTGCCCTTGCCGCCCCCTTGTGCCGCGGACGCGGTCCAAGGGGGCGGATCAAAGAACTCGGGGCGCCCGATCGCATCGGACGCCCCGGATACTCTTACATGTTGGGATAGTTCGGTCCACCGCCACCTTCGGGAACCACCCAATTGATGTTCTGGGTGGGGTCCTTGATGTCGCAGGTCTTGCAGTGCAGACAGTTCTGCGCGTTGATCTGCAGGCGCGGGTTGGAGCCGTCGTCGTTGCGCATGATCTCGTAGACGCCGGCCGGGCAGTAGCGCTGCTCGGGGGCGTCGTAATGCTCGAGATTGATGGCGATGGGCACCGCCGCGTCGCGCAGGCGCAGGTGGGCCGGCTGGTTTTCCTCGTGGTTGGTGGACGAGATGAACACCGAGCTGAGCTTGTCGAAGCTTACCACCCCGTCGGGCTTGGGATAGCAGATCTTCGGGCATTCCGACGCCTTCTTCAGCGCCAGGTGGTCGGGCTGGTGGTGCAGCGTCCACGGCATCTTGCCCTTGAACACATAGGTCTCCAGCGCCGAATAGGCGATGCCGCCCCACAGGCCCCAATGGAAGCTGGGGCGGATGTTGCGCACTTCGTGCAGCTCCTTCCACAGCCAGGACTTCTTCAGGTGCTCGGGGTAGGTGGTCACCTCGTTGGAGCCGCCCTCGTGACCCAGGGCCTCGGCCACCGCCTCGGCGGCGACCATGGCCGACTTCATGGCGGTGTGGGTGCCCTTGATCTTCGGCACGTTGAGGAAGCCCGCCGTGTCGCCCACCAGCACGCCGCCGGGGAAGGACAGCTTGGGAACCGACTGGAAACCGCCTTCCGACAGCGCCCGGGCGCCGTAGGACACCCGGCGGCCGCCCTCGAAGATGGGACGGATGGCCGGATGGGTCTTGAAGCGCTGGAACTCGTCGAAGGGCGACAGGTGCGGATTGGCGTAGTCCAGGCCGACCACGAAGCCCACCGCCACCTGATTGTTCTCCAGGTGATAGAGGAACGAACCGCCATAGGTCTGGGTATCCAGCGGCCAGCCGACGGTGTGGATGATGGTGCCCGCCTTGTGCTTGGCGGGGTCGATCTCCCACAGCTCCTTGATGCCGATGCCGTAGGTCTGGTCCTCGCAATCGGCGCGCAGGTCGAAGCGCTCGAACAGCGTCTTGGTCAGCGAGCCGCGGCAGCCTTCGGCGAAGATGGTCTGCCGCGCCCACAGCTCGACGCCGGGAGTGTGGTTGTGGGTGGGCTGGCCGTCCTTGCCGATCCCCATGTCGCCGGTGGCCACGCCCTTGACCGAGCCGTCCTCGTTGTAGAGCACCTCGGCGGCGGCGAAGCCGGCGAAGATCTCCACGCCCAGCGCCTCGGCCTGGGCGCCCAGCCAGCGGGTGAAGTTGCCCAGGGACACGATGTAATTGCCGTGATTGTTCATCTGCGGCGGGGTCATCAGGCGGATGGCCTTGGATTGGGTCAGGAACATGAAGCGGTCGTCGGTGGCCGGCGTCAGCAGCGGCGCCTCGCGCTCCTTCCAGTCGGGGAACAACTCCGCCAGGGAGCGGGTCTCGATCACCGCGCCCGACAGGATGTGGGCGCCCACTTCCGAGCCCTTCTCCAGCACGCAGACGTTAAGGTCGGCGTTGATCTGCTTCAGCCGGATGGCCGCCGTCAGGCCCGAAGGCCCGCCGCCCACCACCACGACGTCGAATTCCATGGATTCACGTTCCATTAGACCTGCTACTCCCCTTGCGTCACCCGTTCCACCGGTCGACGCCCGATACGGACCTGGGTGCCTCTATAGCACAGCGGATACGACCGATTCGATTCCTTATGGGCAGGTTTAAGGAAAGAATGTGTCTCAAATATTTCCCCGCGCCTCGCCGGGCCTGCTAAAATCGCCGCCATGACCGCTCTTTCCGCCGATCTTCACCCCTACGACATCCTGCGCTGGTACCTGGAGGCCGGCGTGGACGAGACCATGGGCGAGGAGCCGGTGGACCGCTACGCCACCACGCGCCGGGCGGTGGAAAGCCGCGCCGCCGCCGCGCCATCCCCGCC
>JAVBXM010000059.1 GCA_030824585.1 Phaeospirillum sp.
GCCCGCGCTCCAAGGGACATGGCCGGGCGCTCGCGCTGCGGGATGGAGTCTGCTCCAAGCGGGGAGTAGAATGATCGCGGGTGGTGAAGGGGGGCGCCGATGGGTGCGATTCCGATCTGTTTCGATCTCGATCGTCTGATTCTTGCCCTGTCCGACGCTTTCGATCTGGTGGGGGTGGACAAGACCGGCCATTCCCGCCGCGTTGGACTGATCGCGGCGCGCATCGCCGGGGAATTGGGCTGGGAAAGCGGTGAGATCCGCCCCCTGTTGCGTGCCGCCCTGCTGCACGATTGCGGCGTCTCCACCACCGGTGAGCATCATGACCTGATGGGGGCGTTGCGCTGGGCCGATTCCGTCGAGCATTGCCAGCGCGGCGCCGGGTATCTGGCTTCCATCCCCGAATTGGCGCCGCTGGCTCCCCTGGTGGCCGAGCATCACACCGCCTGGACCAATCTGTGCAACCGTGGCGTCCCGGAGGACGTGGCGCTGGCCGCCAACCTGATCTGCCTGGCCGACCGCACCGATGCGTTGCTGCAAGGCGGCGGCACCGCCGGGCGCGATCTCGTGGCGGTGCTCAGGGGCCATGGCGGCTTCTTCGCGCCCCAGGCCCTGGCGGCCCTGGACCGCCTTGCCCGTTGCGAGGCGTTCTGGTTCGCCCTGGAGGAACCGGTCCTGTCGGAATCCCTGGTCCGGCTGATGGCGACGGGAGCGCCGGAACTGCTCGATGTGGGGTCGGTGGCCCGGCTGGCGGCGGTGGTGGGCGGCATCATCGACCGCAAGAGCCCCTACACCGAATGCCACAGCAGCGGCGTGGCGCGGGTGGCGGTGTTGTTGGGCAAGGCGCTGGGCCTCGGCGAGGTGACGCAGCGGGGCCTGGAGATCGCCGGCTGTCTCCACGATATCGGCAAGCTGCGCATTCCCGACGAACTGCTCGACCGCCAGGGGGCGCTGGACGCCGCCGAGCGGCTGCGCATGGCCCGGCACGCCTTCGACACCAGGGTAATCCTCACCCACGCCTTCGGACCCGGCGGCATCGCCGACTGGGCGGCTTTCCACCACGAATGCCTGTCGGGCAACGGCTATCCGTTCCACCTGGACGGAGACGGGCTGTGCCGCGAGGCCCGCATCGTGGCGGTGGCCGACGTGTTCCAGGCCCTGGCCCAGCACCGGCCCTATCGCGCGCCGCTGTCGGCCGAGGAGATCGCCGCCCTGATGGACGGCCTGGTCTTCGCCGGCAAGCTGGATCCCGACGTGGTGGCGGCCTGCAAGGACCATCTGGACGAATGCTGGAAGGCGGCGACCGGGCAGTGACGCGCCGGCCGGACTAGGGTACTCTCGCCGCCATGCCTGCTCATGCCGATTTCGTTCATCTCCGGGTCCACACCGCCTATTCCCTGGCGGAAGGCGCCATCAAGCTGAAACAGCTGATCAAGCTGTGCGAGAAGACGGCCATGCCCGCCGTGGGCATCGCCGACACCGCCAACCTGTTCGGCGCCCTGGAATTCTCCACCTCCTGCGCCGATGCCGGCATCCAGCCCATCGTCGGTGCCCAGATCGCCATCCGGCGCGAGGATGGCGGTCCCTCCAAGGACGGCCGCAAGCCCGAGCCCGATACCCTGGTGCTGCTGTGCCAAAGCGAGGCGGGCTATCTCAACCTGCTGAAACTGGTGTCCAAGGCCTTTCTCGAGACCGATGCCGGCGAGACGCCGCAGGTGACGCTCCACGACCTGGAGACCCGCTCGGACGGCCTGATCGTGCTGACCGGCGGTCCGGCCGGGCCGGTGGGCCGCCTGCTGGCCGACGGGCAGGGGGAAAAGGCCGAGATCGTCCTGGCCCGTCTGGCCCGCGCCTTCTCCGGGCGCTGCTATGTGGAGCTTCAGCGCCATGGCCTGTCGGTGGAGGACCGCATCGAGCCGGTGCTGATCGACCTCGCCTACAAGCATGACCTGCCGCTGGTCGCCACCAACGAGCCGTTCTTCGCCGACCGGGGCATGTACGAGGCCCATGACGCGCTGATCTGCATCGCCGGGGGCGCCTACATCTCCCAAGACGAGCGCCGCCGCCTGACGCCCGAGCACTATTTCAAGTCGCCGGAAGAGATGCGCGCCCTGTTCGCCGATCTGCCCGAGGCCTGCGACAACACCCTGGTGATCGCCAGGCGCTGCGCCTTCGGCGTCGCCAAGCGCAAGCCGATCCTGCCGCCCTTCCGCATGGACGGCCTGACCGAGGCCGAGGTGCTGCGCAAGAAGACCCTGGAGGGCCTGGACCTGCGGCTGGAAAAGCATGTGTTCCAGCCGGGCATGACCGATGACGAAAAGGAGCACGCCGCCAAGCCCTATCGCGAGCGCGTCGAGTTCGAACTGAACGTCATCGAGCAGATGGGCTTTCCCGGCTACTTCCTGATCGTGTCCGACTTCATCCAGTGGTCCAAGGCCCACGACATCCCGGTGGGGCCGGGCCGTGGCTCGGGCGCCGGCTCGGCGGTGGCCTGGGCGCTGACCATCACCGATCTCGACCCCTTGCGCTGGGGGCTGCTGTTCGAGCGATTCCTCAATCCCGAACGCGTTTCCATGCCCGACTTCGATATCGATTTCTGCCAGGACCGCCGCGAAGAGACCATCCGCTACGTCCAGGGCAAGTACGGCTATGCCCAGGTGGCGCAGATCATCACCTTCGGAAAGCTGCAGGCCCGCGCCGTGCTGCGCGACGTCGGCCGCGTGCTGCAGATGCCCTACGGCCAGGTGGACCGCATCTGCAAGCTGGTGCCCAACAATCCCGCCAATCCCATGACCCTGGAGCAGGCGCTGGAGAGCGAGCCGCTCTTGGCGGAGCAGAAGGAGCGGGACGAGGCGGTTTCCCACCTGATCGACCTGGCCATGAAGCTGGAGGGGCTTTACCGCCACGCCTCGACCCACGCGGCCGGCGTGGTGATCGGCGACCGGTCGCTGGACGAGCTGGTACCGCTTTATCGCGATCCGCGTTCCGACATGCCGGTCACCCAGTTCAACATGAAGTGGGTGGAATCGGCCGGTCTGGTGAAGTTCGACTTCCTCGGCCTCAAGACGCTCACCGTGATGGTCACGGCGGTCAAGCACGTCAAGAAGACCAAGGGAATCGACATCGACCTGTCGGCCATTCCCCTGGACGACGCCAAATCCTACGAGTTGCTGTCGCGGGGCGATGCGGCCGGCGTGTTCCAGCTGGAAAGTTCGGGCATGCGCGACGTGCTGCGCAAGATGGGCCCCAACCGACTGGAAGACCTGATCGCCGTGGTGGCGCTGTACCGTCCCGGCCCCATGGACCAGATTCCGCGCTACATCGCCTGTAAGCACGGCAAGGAAGAGCCGGACTACATGCATCCGCTCTTGGAGCCCATCCTGAAGGAGACCTTCGGGATCATGGTCTATCAGGAGCAGGTGATGCAGATCGCTCAGGTGCTGTCGGGCTATTCGCTCGGCGGCGCCGACCTGCTGCGCCGCGCCATGGGCAAGAAGATCAAGGAGGAGATGGAAGCCCAGCGCAAGACCTTCGTCGAGGGCGCCACCGCCCGGGCCGTGGACGGCGCCCAGGCCTCCATGATCTTCGACAAGGTGGCCAAGTTCGCGGAATACGGCTTCAACAAGTCGCACGCGGCGGCCTATGCCCTGATCGCCTACCAGACGGCCTGGCTGAAGGCCAATCACCCGGCCGAGTTCATGGCGGCGACCATGACCTACGAAATGAGCAATACCGACAAGCTCAATTCGTTCCGTCAGGAGCTGGACCGCCTGGGCATCAAGCTGCTGCCCCCCGACATCAATTCATCGCAGCCCACCTTCTCGGTGGAATTGCTGCCCGATGGCGGTTCCGCCGTGCGCTATGCCCTGGCGGCGCTGAAGAATGTCGGCGAGGCGGCCATGAAATCCCTGGTCGAGGAGCGCGAGAGGGGCGGGCGCTTCAAGGATATGGGCGACTTCGCGGCGCGCATGGATTCCAAGGTGCTCAACCGCCGCCAACTGGAAAACATGGTCAAGGCCGGGGTGTTCGACAGCCTGGACAAGAACCGGGGCCGGCTGTTCAAGAACGCCGATACCCTTTGCCGCTATGCCGCCAGCGCCGCCGAGGACCGGGATTCCAGCCAGATGAGCCTGCTGGGCGGGTCCAACGCGCCCACCCTGAAGCTGGAGCACGGCCCCGACTGGTCGCCGCACGAAAAGCTCAACCAGGAATTCGAGGCGGTGGGCTTCTACCTTTCCGCCCATCCCCTGGACGCCTATTCCAAGAGCATGAAGCGGCTCAACGTGCTGAAGATCGCCGAATTGCCCCGCCACCTGCAGGCCGGCGGCAAGGGTAGGGTGCGCCTCGCCGGCTCGCTCTTGTCCAAGCAGGAGCGCGTCTCGGCCAAGGGCTCGCGCTACGCCTTTTTGCAGTTCTCCGATGCCAGCGGCATGTTCGAGGTCACCTGCTTTTCGGAAATCCTCGCCACCTCGCGGGAATTGCTCGATGCCGGCGGGCCGCTGCTCATCGACGTGGACGCCAAGCTGGAGGAGGACCAACTGCGCATGACCTGCCAGCGCATCGCGTCCTTGGACCAGGAAGCGGCCAAAGCCGCCGCCGGCATCCGGGTGATCATCTCCGACGACAGCGCCATCAGGCAGTTGGCCGACCTGATCAATGGCGAGGCCAAGGGGCGCAACCGGGTCGCCATCGTCACGCGGGCCGGCAACCGCGAGGTGGAGCTGGGCCTCAAATCCACCATCACGCTTTCGCCCAAATTCATGGGGTCCTTGCGCAGCATTCCCGGTATCACCGAAGTGGAAGAGATCTGAAGAGGTCATAGGACAGGCGGCAAGGAGCGCGCAAAAGTCGCTCCTTCGGGGTGGCCATCAGCGAAGAGTTTGCCATAATGCCCGACTATCGCCGATGGCGTTCCAAGTTGGGGGAAATCATGGCCAATCTGTCCAAGGGCGCCGTTCTCGGTGCGTCTTTGCTTGTGCTCAACCTGGCTGTTGCCGGCTGCGCGCCGAACAAGATCCAGAGCAATGCCGTCATCCGCAACGAGCCCATCGCCGGCCTGCTGGTGATCAACACCGCCTTTGGCCAGCCCGACTTCGCGACCGGCCTCAAGGGGGAGCTTGCCAAATGTGGAGTGGGGATGACCGCCATTGCCAATGCCGATGTTCACGGCAAGGACAAGGCGGCGGTGACGGATCTGCTGAAGCGTCGCGGGGGAGTGGCGGGGGCGGGCCATCTGCTGGAAATCTACTGGTCCTCGTCCCATCGCACCGTGGGCAGCAGCGCCCGCTCCAGCCATTACACCCTGGCTCTGACCCGGATGGCCGATGGCCAGACGGTGTGGACGGCGACGGATTCCCTCTATTTCGGCCTTCTGCGCGAGACCCCGAACTACGGCGCGGTGGCGGCGGACATCGTCGCCCGGATCAAGGCCGATGGCGTTCTGGCCTGCGGATGAGAACGGTCATGCGCATTCCAGCCATCCTCGCCGTCGCCCTGCTGACGGCATCGTGCGTCTCCGGTCCCGGCCCCAGCCTGGAGATGCGGCCGAGCACGGCATCTCCCGCCGCCGGGCAGGCCGCTCCTCGAAGCGTCATCGCCGTCATCTCCGTTTCCGGGGGGTTCCGCAATGCCGAGGCCCGTCAGGCGTTCAAGGATACTTTGTCCGCCCGCCTGTCGAAGTGCGGTGCCACCACCTTGTTCATGACTCCGCCGTCGGGGGGCGGCCGGGTGTTCGCCAAGGACGTGCTCGAGGATGGCCGTCCCGCCGCCGATGTGCCGCATGACCACGTCCTGTTCGTGCGGGAGGCGCGTTACGAGGTCAGTGGCGGCCTGACCACCTCGTATCTCGATGCCGTGCTGAAGAATTCCTCCAGCGGCAAGGAGGTCTGGCGAACGGCGGGCGTGGTCCGGCGAACCATGATCATGTCCGACGGCATGAACGAGTTCGCTGGCGCCTTGGTGGACCGGATGATTTCCGATAGGCTGATGGTATCGTGCCGCTGAAGGATGGTCCCTGGGAAGGATGGTGAGTTCATGTCGATGAAGTGGCTGACGGCCCTGGCTGTCGTGCTGGGCCTTGCCGCCTGTACCCCTTCCGAATTTGCCGAGCCGCCGGAAGTGGTGCTGCTCTCCATGGTGCCCATGGACGTTTCGCTGATGGAACAGCGCTTCGCGGTGACGCTGCGGGTGCGCAATCCCAACAACACGGCCATGAGCGTCGACGGCATGCGCTTCGCCATCGACGTCAACGGCAAGACCTTCGCCAAGGGCACCAGCGACAAGGCCGTCACCGTGCCACGCCTGGGCGAAACCGAGGTGGCGGGGGTGGCCCATGTCGCCACCACCGATCTGGTACGCCAGATGGTGGGGGTTCCCGACGCCCAGGGAGTGGAGTACCGCCTGTCGGGCGCCTTGTTCCTGGCCCATGGCGGCCGGGCGTCATTCGACCAGTCGGGCGATTTCGACTTTGCCTCGGCCCTGGGCGGCGCGGGCAAGAGGAATTGACGCCATCCGGGAAGGGCGGGCAGGATGCCCGCGCTCCAAGGCGCCATCCGGAGCGCGGGCGTCCCGCCCGCCAACAGCACGAGTCGTCCATGAACCGTTTTCTCGCCCTTCTCGCCGTCATTCTCCTGGCCGTCGCCAATGCCGCCGGCTGGTGGTGGTTCAACCGGCCGGTGCCGGTGGAACTGTCGTTCAACGAGCCGTTCCCCTCGGTGTCCTTCGCGCCGTTCCGCCGCGGCCAGGGGCCGATCACCCAGGTCTATCCCACCTCGGAGCAGATCGCCCAGGACATGAAGAGTCTGGTGGGCGTCGCCAGGGGGGTGCGCACCTACACCTCGCGCGAAGGCCTGGACGTGGTGCCGGAACTGGGCCGCAAATACGGCATCGAGGTGACCCACTCGGCGTGGCTGGGCAAAAAGACCGCCATCAACGATGCCGAGGTGGACGCCCTGATCAAGGCGGCCAACGCCTATCCCGACGTGATCAAGCGGGTGATCGTCGGCAACGAGGTGCTGCTGCGCCAGGACCTGCCCCCCGAGCAGTTGATCGGCTACATCCGCAAGGTCAAGGCGGCGGTCAAGCAGCCGGTCTCCTACGCCGATGTCTGGGCCTTCTGGCTGAAATATCCGGAAGTGGCCAACGAGGTGGATTTCCTGACCATCCATATCCTGCCCTATTGGGAGGACGAGCCGGTCGGCGTCGACGGTGCCGCCAGGCATATCGTCGCCATCTATCGCCGCATGGCCGAGCAGTTCGGCAAGCCCATCCTGATCGGCGAGGCCGGCTGGCCGACCCGGGGCCGTTCGCGGGGGCCGGCGGTGGCCGACATGGAGAATGCGGCGCGCTTCGTGCGCACCCTGGCCCTGGTCTCCAAGGAGAACGGCTTCGACTACAACGTGGTGGAGGCCTTCGACCAGCCGTGGAAGGCTTATCTGGAAGGTACGGTCGGCGCCAAGTGGGGCGTGGTGGACGAGAACCGCCGGGTCAAGTACGCCATGTCCGGCCCCGTGGAGCCCAGCCCCGACTGGCCGCGCCATGCGGCGGCGGCGGTGCTGATCGGCACCGCCCTGTCCCTGGCCTTCCTGTGGCGGCGCCCCGAGCGTTACGACCTTGGGGGGGGCCTGCTGGTCGCCGTGCTGGGACAACTGGCCGGACTGTTCATCGTCTGGCAATCCATCAATGCCTTCGCCATGGCCTATGACTGGCGGGAGGATATCTGGGCCTACGCCCGCATCCTGCTGCATACCGGCCTCGCCCTGGTGATCGTGCGGGCGGCGGGCGAGGGCTTCGCCAGGGAAGTCAAGCCCCTTTGCTGGCCGTGGGCCGAAAAGATCATGCCGGTCTACGGCTTCGCCGCCATCGTGGTGGGTGCCACCCTGCTGGTGCACGGCCGCTACCGCGACATTCCTTCCGTCGAGTTCCTGATGCCCTGCCTCGGCCTCACCCTCTATGCCGTCGGCCGCATGGTGGTGCAGGGCAAGGGATGGGAGGAGGCGTTCGCCGCCGGCCGGCTGTTCGGCGGCGGCGGTTTCGCCATGGCGAAGCGCTTCGTCGTCGGCCTGGGGCTTTCGGCCCTGGCGGCACCGCTGTCCGAGGCCTGGGCGCTGTCGCGCGGTGACGACTTCATCACCTCCCATCCCCAATGGTCCGACCGCATTCCGCTGCTGGTCCGCGCCCTGTGGGAGAACCACGAGATGGTGACATGGGCCGTCATGGTGGTGGTGATGATCGTGCCGTTCTGGGCGGAATGGCGGCTGCGCTCGCGTTCCGGCCGGCCATGAACGGCACGCCCCTGGCGCTGGGCGGCGCGGCGGCCTGTCCCTGGGCGGCGAGGAGGGAGAGGATTGTCCGGTTCGTACCCTGGATTCCTACGACCTGACGGCGCTGAAGCTGATCAAGCGTATCCTCGATCTGGGCTATCGGCTGTGGTGGCACGTGGTGCCGCTTTATTCGCCCCACAACCCGCGCGGCAACGCCGAGAACGTGTTCGGCAACATCGCGTCGCTCAACATGGCCTGCCTGCCGCGCGAGAGTGGCCTGGCCTTCGGCGACGGCGTCGAGATTCTGTCTCCCGACGCCCCGCCGCCGTTTTGATCAGGGCAGCGTCTTGGCCAGCCGGAAGCCCAGATTGGCGTTGTGCAGCGGCTGCTTCAGCGAGGCGCGGTACCAACTGGTCACCGCCATGGGCAGGTTCAGCGCCGAGCCGCCGCGCGTCACGCGGTAGCAGCCGGTTTCCCAATCCTTGGAGAACTTCTGGTCCTTCAGTCCGGCGATGAACTTTTCCATGTAGCAATCGGCGGTCCATTCCCAGACGTTGCCATGCATGTCGTAAAGCCCAAAGGCGTTGGGTTTCAGCTTGCCCACCGGATGGGTGACATTGCCGGAATTGCTGGCGTACCAGGCGTATTCGCCCAGTTTCTTCTCGTCCTCGCCATAGGAATAGGTGGCGGCCGAGCCGGCGCGGGCGGCGTATTCCCATTCGGCCTCGGTGGGCAGGCGGTAGGTCTGGCCCGACTTGGCATTCAGCTTGGCGATGAAGTCCTGGATGATCTTCCAGTCCACGTGCTCGACGGGGTTGTTCGGCCCCTTGTTTTCACTGGGGTTGGAGCCCATCACCGCTTCCCACTCGGCCTGGGTGACCTCGTACTTGCCGATGGCGTAGGACTTGGCGATGGTGATGGTCGGACGCTTGGGGGCGTCGGGCTCGGGATCGTCATAATCCTTGGGATTGCCGGCGACCACCGAGCCGGCGGGGATCACCACCAGTTCCGGGCAGTGGGCGCAGTCCTTGAAGCTCTTGCCCGGAGCGGGCGCCTCGGCCGCCGGGGCGGGGGCCGCCGCGGTCAACGCCAGCAGGAGGAGACCGGTGGTGGAGAGCTTGATCATCGCGTCGACCCTTCCTGCTGTCCGGAATTCCGGATGTTCAACACATCATGATGTGGTGTTGTCCCTCGATAATACGATAGCCCGGCGATGGCAACTCTTGACTTTGGTTAACTACTTTAATGTTATGTTATTTGTGCCGAAAAGCCACTGTCCCGGATGAAATATCCCTCGGGATGGGGGGATGGCTACTTGGCCAGCAGGCGGGCGGCCTCGGGGGCGGTGTAGGTCAGCACGGCGTCGGCGCCGGCCCGCTTGAAGGCCATCAGGCTTTCCAGCACGACCTTGTCCCAATCCAGCCAGCCGTTCAGGGCGGCGGCCTTCATCATGGCGTATTCGCCCGACACCTGATAGGCCAGGGTGGGGACGGCAAAGGCTTCCTTGACCCGGCGCACGATGTCGAGATAGGGCAGGCCGGGCTTGACCATCACCATGTCGGCGCCCTCGGCGAGGTCCAGCGCCACTTCGCGCAGCGCCTCGTCGGTATTGGCCGGGTCCATCTGGTAGGTCTTCTTGTCGCCGCCCTTCAACGCCGACTTGGACCCCACCGCGTCGCGGAACGGGCCGTAGAAGGCCGAGGCGTACTTGGCGGCATAGGACAGCAGGCGGACATGGTCGCAATTGGCGTGATCCAGGGCCTCGCGGATGGCCTTGATGCGGCCGTCCATCATGTCGGACGGCGCCGCCACGTCGCAGCCGGCCTCGGCCTGCACCACCGCCTGGCGGCACAGCACCTCGACCGAGGACTCGTTTTGGACATAGCCGTCGACCACCAGCCCGTCATGGCCGTCGCTGTTGTAGGGGTCGAGCGCCACGTCGCAGATGATGCCGAGATTGGGCACCGCCTTCTTGACGGCGCGCACCGCCCGGCAGACCAGATTGTCGGGGTTGACCGCCTCGGCGGCGTCGGGGGTCTTGAGCGACGGATCGACCGAGGGGAACACGGCGATGGCGGGAATACCCAGATCGGCGGCGCGGCGCGCCTCCTCGACCAGCAGGTCGATGGACAGGCGCTCGACGCCGGGCATCGAGGCCACCGCCTGGCGCACGCCGCCGCCTTCCACCACGAACAGCGGCCAGATCAGGTCGTCCACCGACAGCTTGGTCTCGGCGACGATGCGGCGCTGCCACTCGTCGCGGCGGTTGCGGCGCATGCGGGTCAGGGGAAATTCGGCGTGGGGCAGGAAGGACGGCACGGTCCGGGTCTCCAGCAGGGGGCGGCAAACGGGAAATGGCATAATGCCTGCCCGTTCGCCAGTGAACAATCATCCATGAAGAGGCGGCCATGAAAGGGAAGGGGCCGGTCCCTCGCGGCACCGGCCCCTCTTTCATGCCAGAACGGCCTCAGACGGCGTCGAGGGCCTGCTTGAGGTCGGCCAGGATGTCGTCGATGTGCTCGATGCCGATGGACAGCCGCACATAGCCCGGCGTCACCCCCGAAGCCAGCTGGTCGTCGGCCGACAGCTGGGAATGGGTGGTGCTGGCCGGATGGATGGCCAGGGAACGGGCGTCGCCGATATTGGCCACGTGGTAGAGCAGCTTCAGCGCGTCGATGAAGCGCCGGCCGGCCTCGGCCCCGCCCTTCAGTTCGAAGCCCAGCAGGCCGCCATAGCCGCCCTTCAGCGCCGCGTCGGCGCGGCGGCGATACTCGCCCTCCTGCTGGCTGGGATGAATGACCGAAGCCACCTTGTGGTGGCCGGCGAGGAAGTCCGCCACCGCCTGAGTATTGCGGCAATGCTCGCGCATGCGCAGCGGCAGGGTCTCCAGGCCCTGCAGCGCCTGGAAGGCGTTGAACGGGCTGATGGCGGCGCCGATGTCGCGCAGCAGGGTGACGCGGGCCCGGATGATGTAGGCGATGGGGCCCAGCGGCTTGACCGCCTGGGTCCACACGGCGCCGTGATAGCTGGGATCGGGCTCGTTGAGCAGGGGGAAGCGCTTGGCGTGCTTTTCCCAGTCGAAGGTGCCGCCGTCGACGATGGAGGTGCCATGGCCGCCGATATACTTGGTGGTGGAGTAGACCACGATGTGGGCGCCCAGGCTCAGCGGCTTGGCGATCACCGGTGCGGCGGTATTGTCGACGATCAGCGGCACACCCACCTGATTGGCCAGCTTGGCCACCTCGGCGATGGGGAACACCTGCAGCTTGGGATTGGGCAGGGTCTCGGCGTACCAGGCCCGCGTCTTGTCGTCGGTGGCGCGCACGAAGGCTTCGGGGTCGGCCGGGTCGACGAAGCGCGCCTCGATGCCCATCTGCTTGAAGGTGTTGGCGAACAGGTTCCAGGTCCCGCCGTAGAGGTCGGTGGAGGTGACGAAGTTGTCACCGGCCTGGGCGAGGTTCAGAATGGCGAAGGTGGATGCCGCCTGACCCGAGGACACGGCCAGCGCCGCCACACCGCCTTCCAGGGCGGCCAGGCGCTGTTCCAGCACGTCGGTGGTCGGGTTCATGATGCGGGTGTAGATGTTGCCCAGCTCCTTCAGCGCGAACAGATTGCCGGCGTGCTCTGTATCGCGGAACTGATACGAGGTGGTCTGGTAGATGGGAACCGCGACGGCACCTGTGGTCGGGTCGGCGCGATAGCCGGCATGGAGAACGATCGTCTCGGGATTGGTGCTGGTGACGGTCATGGGCGTCGCATTCCTGTGGTTGGCCGCCGGGGCGGATTGGCTTCATATTCGACCGCGCAAGGGTCGGCAACGAATGCCTGTTTGGCAATGGAAAAAATTTCACGGAATTTCGCTGTTCTGTCAATTATAAATCTACTTGTTTGATAGATTAACGGAGTGGAGATGGATAATCAGACCTTGATCGACCGGGATGGAAGGCTGGGCCGGATCGTGCTCAACCGGCCCAAGGTGCTGAACGCCCTGTCCGCCGGGCAATACCACGACATCACCACCTGTCTGAGCGATTGGCAGGACGATCCCGGAATCAGCGTGATCCTCATCGAGGGGGAAGGGGAGCGGGCCTTTTGCGCCGGCGGCGACATCCGCATGGTGTGGGATGCCGCCAGACGCGGCGACCACGGGTTCAACCGCGACGTCTTTCGCACCGAATACCGGCTGAACCGCCGCATCCACCGCTATCCGAAGCCCTATGTCTCGCTGCTGGACGGCATCTGCATGGGCGGCGGCGCCGGGCTGTCGGTCAACGGGCTCTGGCGGATCGCCACCGAGCGCACCCGCTTCGCCATGCCCGAGACCGGCATCGGCTTCTTTCCCGACGTGGGGGCCACCCACTTCCTGAACCGCTGTCCGGGGCATGTGGGGCTTTACCTCGGCCTGACCGGCAAGCAATTGGGGCCGGCCGACTGCCTGTGGGCGGGCATCGCCACCCATTTCGTTCCGGCCGAGCGGCTCGACGACCTGCGCCGCGCCCTGGGCGAGGCGGCCAGGGCCGGCGATCCCGGCGACGCGGTGGCGGAGGTTCTGGCCGGCTTCCACCAGGAGCCGGGCGAGGGGCCGCTGCTCCGCCACGTGGAGGCGCTGGAACGCTGTTTCGCCCATCGGCGGCTGAGCGACGTGATCGAGGCCCTGCGGCTGGACGGCGGCCAATGGGCCTGGGACACCCTGAGCGACCTGTCGGGCCGCGCGCCCTTCAGTCTGGCGGTGACCAACCGGCAATTGCGCGAGGGGCGGGGGCTGGATTTCGACGACGCCATCCGGCGCGAGTTCCGCCTCGCCTGGCATTTTCTCCAGGGCCACGATTTTCTTGAAGGGATCCGGGCTCTGGTCGTAGATAAGGATCGACAGCCCGGCTGGAGTCCTTCCAGCCTGGCCGAGGTGGACGAACTGGCGGTGGCGGCGTATTTCCAGCCGCTGGGTGACGACGAGTTGCCGTTACCCTAGAGCCGGATGCTTTGAGGCCGAATCACTTGGCGATTCGTCCGAGAAGCTGAATCCGTCTCTAATCAATAAGGTAGAGCACGATGACAATGGATGCCGCGCCAATCTATTGTCACCGTGCTCCAGGGAAGTTGGGGATGAAAGAGGATATCAACGCGGCCGAGGTCTTGTTCGAATTCATCCGCCTTGGCAATGCCGTCAAGGTGACGGCGTTCCACGTCCCCACCTTGACCGAAATATCCATTGTCGGCGCCAGGGGGGCCAGCGAGGCCCATCTGAAGCTGCTGGGGCTCAAACGCCTGCAATACGTGCTGGCCAAGCAGCGCGGAAACCAGTGAGCTACCGTGGATAGACGTGGATCTCGACCCGGCGGTTGATGGCCTGATTCTCCGGATAGGCCTTGCCGGTATCGCTGCGGTTGGGAACGCGCGGCGCGGTGTCCGCCAGGGCGGCGAGCTTCATGCGCGAGGTGGGGATGCCCAGCTCGTTCATCACCTTGAGCGTCGACAGGGCGCGGGCCGCCGACAAATCCCAGTTGCTGGGGAATTGCGGCGTCTTGACCGGTGTGTCGTCGGTGTGACCCTGGATGTCGATCTGGTAGTTGAGGAAGCGTTCATGCTTGAGCGTGCCGCTGATTTCCTTCATCAGCGGCAGGATCTCGGGGCGGACCTCGGCCGAACCGGGCTTGAACATGGTGCCGCTGGCCAGATTGAGGACGATGCCCTTGTCGTCCTTGCCCACGTCCACCGTGTCCTCGACGCCGGCACCCGCCACCTGACCCAGCAGTTCCGACCGCAGGTCCTGCAGCGGAGTCTTGGTTTCGCGCAGGCCGATATCCTTGGCCATGCCCTGCTGCACCTGCTCGTACTTGTTCTTGTCGATCTTGGACATGGACACCAGCACGATGAAGAAGGCCATCAGCAAGGTGATCATGTCGGCGTAGGACAGCAGCCAGTCCTCGGCCGCTTCCTTGTTTTCCTTATGGAATTTGCTCTTGCTCATGATCCGGACCTCCCGGCTATTTCTTCGGCGCCTTGTCGATGTCGAAGTGGATGGCGGGATCGAGGTAGGAGTTCATGGCATCCTGGATGAAGCGGGGGCTGCGCCGCTCGGCCAGCATGACCAGGCCTTCCGCCACCAGCATGTTGCGGAAGCGGATGATGGATTCGCGCTGGTGGGCCTTTTCGGCGGCCGGCATCAGGACCAGACGGGCGAACAGCACGCCGTAGAGCGTGCCGAGCAGACCCACCGCCATGCCGCCGCCCAGCTTGGACGGGTCGTCGCCCATGTTGTCCAGCATGACCACCAGGCCGACCAGGGTGGCCATCATGCCGAAGGCCGGGGCGTTGCTGGCCATGTATTTGAGGATTTCCACCGAGACGGTGTGGCGCTGGAAAGCGGTTTCCACCTGATTGTCCAGCATGTGGCGCACTTCCGGGCCGGTATAGCCCGATACCACCAGGCTGACGCCATAGGCCAGGAAGGCATCCTGGTTCTTCAGGGTTTTCACGTCGGATTCCAGGGCCTGGATACCGCTCTTTTGCAGCAGGTAGCCCCAACGGATGACGCGGGCCACCTCGTTGGTCAGCATGCCGCGCGCCATCTTGGGCGAGAAGAAGATGGCCTTGATGTTGGACAGCGCCTGCCTGACATAGCGCATCTCGAAGCCCACATGGGCGGCGGCCAGGGTGCCGCCGATCACCATGAGCAGGCCCGAGAGATGCAGGAAGATCTTGAAATTGGTCGTCAGCTCGATGATCGAGCCGATGATCAGCAGCAGGCTCAGCGTAAATCCGATGACCGTGGACAACGACATGACGGCAAGATCCCCAAAGCCTGATTTCCCCGCCGCATCTTGCGGCAACTTCACTGATCCGGCAACAGCTTAGGGCTATGCCGCCCGGTTAGGCCGCGTCTCGCGAAAGGAACTTTGGCCTACTCCGTGGGGTCGGGCCCCAGTTCGTGTTCCTTCTGCAGTTCCAATTCCACCTCGACGATGTCGCCGTCGATGGTCCGGATGGGCAGGAAGCCCAGGTGCTGGACGAAGGCCAGCATGCGTTGGTTGTCCTTCAGCACCTGGCCGACGATGGTCCGGGTGCCGCGCGAGCGGCAATAGTCGATCATCTTGACCAGCAGGCGCTTGCCCAGGCCCGAGCCCTTGAGGTCGGACCGCACCACGATGGCGAATTCAGCGGCCTCGTTGTCGGGATCGGTGACGGTGCGCACCACGCCCAGCGTCTCCTTGCCGCCCTCGGCCTTCTCGATCTCGCCGATGAAGGCCATCTCGCGGTCGTAGTCGATCTGGGTGAGGCGCGCCATTTCCGAATGGGGCAATTCATGCACCAGCCCGAAGAAGCGGAAGCGGATGTCCTCGGGCGTCAGCTTGGACACCAAGATGTGGTGATTGGGCTCATCCTCGGGCCGGATGGGGCGCAGGAAGGTCTTGCGCCCGTCGGTCATGGTGAACCATTCCTCCAGCTCCTTGGGGTAGGGGCGGATGGCCAGCCGTTCGGTGCCGGCCCTGGCCGGCGCCACCACCATGCGGGCGTCGAGCGCCAGCACGCCATGGGCATCGGCGAACAGCGGATTGATGTCCAGCTCGACGATCTCGGGGAAGTCGACCACCAGTTGGGACAACTGCACCAGGGCCAGCTGGATGGCTTCCTTGTTGGCCGGCGGACGGCCGCGATAGCCTTCCAGCAGGCGGGCGACCCGGGTGCGCGAGATCACCTCGGCCGCCAGGTTCATGTTGAGCGGCGGCAGGGCCATGGCCCGGTCGGCGATGACCTCGACGGCGATGCCGCCCTGGCCGAACATGATCACCGGCCCGAACACCGGGTCGGTGGCGACGCCGCAGATCAGTTCCTGGGCACCGGGGCGCCGCGCCATGCTCTGGACGGTGAAGCCGTCGATGCGGGCGTCGGGATAGACGGCCTTGACGCGCTCGAGCATGGCGTGGGCGGCCTTTTCCACCTCGAAGGCGCCCTGCAGGTTCAGCATCACGCCACCCACGTCCGACTTGTGCAGGATATCGGGCGAGAGGATCTTCAGCGCCACCGATTCCTTCATGGCCATGGCGATCTTGCCGGCCAGGGCCGGGCTGCGCGCCACATGGGTCTCGACGGTGGGGATGCCGTAGGCTTCCAGCACCGCCTTGGCCTCGGGCTCGTTGAGGGTGCCGCCGCCCTTGGCCAGGGCCTCGTCGATCAGGAAGCGGGCCCGCTTGGTGTCGGGCACGAAGTCGGTCGGCGCCGAGGCCGGGACTTCCATCAGCAATTCCTGGTTCTTGCGGTATTCCAGCAGGTGCATGAAGGCCTGGATGGCGGCGCGCGGCGTGTCGTAGGTGGGAATGCCGGCGCCGCTGAACAGGTGGCGGCCCCGGGCCACCGCCTCGTTGCCGACCCAGCAGGTCATCACGTTGGCGCGCGGCCGGTCCTTGGCGGTCTTGATGATCGCTGCCGCCACGTCCGTGGGGTCGGAGACCGCCGAGGGGGCGTGCATGACCAGCACGGCGTCCACCGCCTTGCTTTCCGAAAGGATGTTCAGGGTCTTGACGTAGCGGTCGCCGTCGGCGTCGCCCGAGATGTCCACGGGATTGCCCGGGGGCCAGCCGGGGGGCAGCACCGCCTTCAGCTTGTCGATCACGTCGTCGGGCAACTGGGCCAGTTCGCCCCCCATGCCGGCCAGGTCATCGGCGGCGATGACCCCGAAGCCGCCGCCATTGGTGAGGATGGCCAGCCGCCGGCCCTTCATGGGCTTGGAGCGGGCCAGGGTTTCCACCGCGCCGAAAATTTCCTCGATGTCCTGGACGCGCAGCATGCCGGCGCGGCGCATGGCGGCGTCGAACACCAGGTCCGAGCCGGCCAGCGCCCCGGTATGGGATGCCGCGGCGCGGGCGCCCTCCCTGGAACGTCCGGCCTTGATGGCGAGGACCGGTTTGTTGCGGGCGGCGGCGCGGGCCGCCGACATGAAATTGCGCCGCTCGTGGATGGATTCCATATAGAGCAGGATGGCGCGCGTGCCGGGATCGCTGCCCAGGTAGTCGAGCACGTCGCCGAAATCCACGCCCTCGGTGTCGCCCAGATGGATGAAGTGGGAAAAGCCGATCTCGCGGGCCCGCGCCCAGTCCAGCACCGCCGTGCACAGGGCGCCCGACTGGGAGACGAAGGCCAGCTTGCCGGGCAGCACGTTCTCGTGGGACGAACTGGCGTTGAGACCGATTCCGGGGACCAGGATGCCCATGGAATTGGGCCCCAACAGCCGCATGCCGTACTGCCGCGCCGCCGCCAGGGACTGTTCCAGCAGGGTCGAGCCGTCTTCCGTCTGGTGAAGATGCAATCCGCCGGTCATGACGCAGGCGGCCTTGGTGCCGCGCTCGCCCAGGGTCCGGACAATGCCGGGAATGGTGGCCGGCGGCGTACAGATCAGCGCCAGGTCGGGGGCCTTGGGCAGGCAGGCCACGTCGGGATAGGCGAGCACGCCTCCCACCGAGGCATGCTCCGACGTCACCGGCATCACCGGCCCGGCGAATTCGCCTTTCAACAAATTGCGCATGACCACCGAACCGATACTCTTCGGCTTGGTCGAAGCGCCGACCACGGCGATGGATTGCGGGCGGAACAGGGACTTCAGATTGCGGGTGCTCATGGGAATCCCGATGTGGCGGTGAATATCCGGCGCAGTCAGGAGATTAGTCCTCTTCCATGGTGCGTCGCAACATCTTGTAAGTGATAATCCGCACATCCCCCAAATCCATCCGGTCTTGACCTTAGTCACCAAGCGGTCATTGTGCGGCGCGGCGGATCGAGGCTATAATTTTCGCAGTGCAATAATATTTCGTCGGTATAAGCCGAAGGGGATCGGGCATGGTCGAGATGATGGAAAACCGCACGTTCGCCGAGATCAAGCTCGGCGATACGGCAAGCCTGACGCGCACCTGTTCCATGAAGGACGTGGAGCTGTTCGGCGTGGCCACCGGGGACCTCAATCCCACCCATTACAGTGTGGAAAGCGCCGAGAAGTTCGCCCATCACCGCAAAGTGGTGGCCCATTCCATGTGGGGCGGCTCGCTGCTGTCGGCGCTGCTGGGCAACGAGCTGCCGGGGCCGGGTACCATCTACCGCAGCCAGAACCTGGAATTCTCGGCCGCCGTCGAGGTGGGCGACACCCTGACCGTCACCGTGGTGGTCACCGACAAAGCCGCTCCCGCCGATATCGTGCTGGCCTGCAAGGGCGTCAACCAGCGCGACGAGATCGTGTTCAACGGCAGCGCCCGCGTCGCCGCTCCCACCGAAAAGATGGTGCTGCCCCGTCTCGAATTGAACGAAGTGGCGCTGCGCCGCCGCCATCATGTGTTCGAGGACATCATCGCCCGTTGCGCGCCCTTGGCGCCCATCTCGGTGGCGGTGTGCCATCCCTGCGACCAGGTGTCGCTGGAAGGCCCCGTCGAGGCCGCCAAGCTGGGCCTGATCGATCCCATCCTGATCGGGCCGGAAGCCAAGATCCGTTCGGTGGCCAAGGAGTTCAACCTGGACATCGCGGGCCTGCGCATCATCGATACCCAGCATTCCCACGAATCCGCCGAGAAGGCGGTGGCCATGTGCCGTTCGGGCGAGGCCGAGGCCCTGATGAAGGGCTCGCTGCATACCGACGAGATGATGCACGAGGTGGCATCCCGCGATAAGGGCCTGCGCACGGCGCGCCGCATCAGCCACGTCTTCGTCATGGACGTGCCCACCTATCCGCGCACCCTGCTGATCACCGACGCGGCCATCAACATCTATCCGACGCTGGAAGACAAGGCCGACATCTTGCAGAACGCCATCGAACTGGCCCATGTGCTGGGCGTCGAGCTGCCCAAGGTGGCCATCCTGTCGGCGGTCGAAACGGTGTATCCCAAGATCAATTCGACCATCGAGGCGGCGGCGCTGTGCAAGATGGCCGATCGCGGCCAGATCACTGGCGGCCTGCTGGACGGTCCGCTGGCCTTCGATAACGCCATCAGCGAGGAAGCGGCCAAGATCAAGAAGATCAACTCGCCGGTGGCGGGGCGCGCCGACATCTTGCTGGTTCCCGACCTGGAAGCCGGCAACATGCTGGCCAAGCAGCTGTCCTACCTGGCCGACGCCGATGCCGCCGGCATCGTACTGGGCGCCCGGGTGCCCATCGTGCTGACCAGCCGCGCCGACAGCGCCAAGGCCCGCCTGGCGTCCTGCGCCGTCGCCGTGCTGTTCGCCCATGCCCGCCGCGCCAAGGGCGGGGTGGCCGCGCAGTAATGACCTGCCGGCGCGCCGAAGGCGGCGCGCCGGATCGACCCTCGCCGGGCGGGTGCATCGGCCTCGACGGCGGCTGGAACCGGTGAGCCGGCCATCAATGGAGTTTGCGACATATGCGTGAAGGCATCCTGGTCATCAATGCCGGCTCGTCCAGCATCAAGTTCTCGCTCTATATCTCCGAGGGGAACGAGCCGCCGCTGCTGTCGTGCAAGGGACAGGTGGAGGGCATCAACGTCGCGCCCCATTTCATCGCCAAGGCGCCCCATGGCGGCGTGCTGAACGAGCAGCGCTGGCCCGATCAGCCGAACATGAGCCACGAGGCGCTGTTCAAGTACATGATCGATTGGATCGAGGCGCAGTTGGGCGACGCCGAGCTCAAGGCGGCCGGCCATCGCGTGGTGCATGGCGGCTCGCAGTACTCGCAGCCGCTGCTGGTCACCGACGAGCTGATGGAGGAGCTGGAGCGGCTGGTCCCGCTGGCGCCCCTGCACCAGCCCCACAATCTGGCCCCCATCCGGGCGTTGACCAAGGTCCATCCCGATCTGCCGCAGGTGGCGTGCTTCGATACCGCCTTCCACCGCTCCAATCCGTGGACGGCGCAGAGCTTCGCCCTGCCGCGCAAGATCACCGGCGAAGGGGTGAAGCGCTACGGCTTCCACGGCCTGTCCTATGAATACATCGCCCGCCAGTTGCGCAAGCTGTCGCCGGCCACGGCGCGCGGCAAGGTCATCGTCTGCCATCTGGGGTCGGGCGCGTCCATGTGCGCCATCGATGGCGGCAAGAGCGTCGCCAGCACCATGGGCTTCACCGCCGTGGAAGGCCTGCCCATGGGGACCCGCACCGGCTCCATGGATGCCGGCGTCGTTCTCTATCTGCTGCAGCAAAAGGGCATGACCCCCAAGGAGGTCGAGGACCTGCTCTACAAGCAGTCAGGCTTGCTGGGCGTGTCGGGGGTCAGCAACGACATGCGAATTCTGCTGGAAAGCTCGGAACCCCATGCCGCCGAGGCGGTCGAACTGTTCGTCTATCGCATCGGCCGCGAGCTGGGCTCGCTGGCCGCCGCCATGGGCGGACTCGACGCCATCGTGTTCACCGCCGGAATCGGCGAGCGCTCTCCCCAGATCCGCGAAAAGGTCTGTGGCCACGCCGAATGGCTGGGCGTCGAGATCGACGACGAGGCCAACCGGCACGACGCCATGCTGATCAGCGCCGCCGATAGCCCGGTTTCCGTCTGGGTCATTCCCACCGATGAGGAAATGATGATCGCCAAGCACACCCGCGAGGTGCTGCGGAACTTGCAGGATTAGTTTCTGAACACTACATATGGTATGGCTATTGTGCTCCTGGTCAATTCTCTTGGGAACTGGCAGATTGGAGCCATGACAGGAACCAATCGGGACCGATAAGGCATGCGTAAGCTGAAGATTTCCATCGGACACCATGTCCTGCACGTCGATCTCTACGACACGGCGACCGCCGATGCGGTCCTGGCGGCGGTTCCGTTCGAGACCCGCGCCGCCACCTGGCAGGGCGAGGTCTATTTCCAGGCGCCGGTTCACGCCGACCGCGAGGATGACGCCCGCGACGTGGTCGAGGCCGGGGAACTGGCCTTCCGCCACGAGGGCGAGTCCATCGTCATCGCCTACGGCCCGACCCCCTGTTCCGAGGGCGACGAGATCCGTCTGGCGGTTCCCGCCAATATTTTCGGCCGCACCGCCGATGCGCTCACCTTCCTCGCCGCGACCGAAGCGGGCGCGCTGGTCCGGGTCGAGGCGGCCACGGAACAGGCGTGATGGTGTCTTTGCCCATGATGCGGGTGATGGTTGTCCTGTCCGTGCTGGCCGGACTGTCGGGATGCGTCGTCGCCGAACTGACCGCCCATGGCGTCAAGGAATGGGAAAAGCGCAATCGCGGCGATCAGGCCGGCCAGACCGCTTCGCAGCCGGCCTCCCAGCCCCAGTCCCAGGCCCGCGCCGAGGAGGAACCGCCGCCGCCGGCCAGCGCCCCGGCCCCGCGCCGCTCGTCGGTGACGGTCGAGGAACTGCCGGCCCGATAGGCATCTAAAGCCTGCCAGATTCAGGCGGAAGCACTCCCTCCACTGGTCATGGCCGGGCTATCCATGGACCCTCGAGTCAAGCCCGAGGGTGACGGAGAGAAAAGCTGATCTAAAGCTTCCGGTGGCCTTCGGTGCTCATCACGGTCTTGAGGCCCACATTGTGGGCGTCGCCTTCTTCCATGATGTGGTCGTGGCGCTTGTCCTTGGCGCGGTTGCCGATCTCGGCCAGTTCGGCTACCGCCTTTTCCACCTTGTCCAGCGCCGCCAGCATCTCCTCGCCCAGGGGGCGATCCTCGATCAGGTTGGCGTAGCGGCTGACGTTGAAGGCGAAATAGCGGATCAGCTTGATGTTGTCGCGGAAGCTGCGCGGCCGCCGCACGAAGATGCGGTGCGAGGTCCGGATGTTCTTGATGAACATGTTGACCAGGGCGCGGACGAACTTGTCGGTGGCTTCCAGCTTGCGGTTGAAGATGGCTTCCGGCACGCGGGTGACGGCGCAGTCGGTGGCGGCCACGGCGGTCGCCATGCGCTCGGAACTGTCGATCACCGCCATTTCACCGAAAATCTCGCCCGGCCGGATGGTGTCCAGTTCCACCCGCTGACCTTCCACCTGCTGGAAGATCATGACCTTGCCCTTCTCCAGGATATAGGCGGCATCGCCCGGATCACCCTGGCGGAACAGCACGGTTCCGGCGGCGACGGCGAGCTTTTCCATCTTGGGTTCGCCAAGTTTGGCCTGCGGGGCGAGCGGAGCGCTGATTTCGTTCATGATCCTGGGGGGGGACGGGAGCTGAAAGACGCCCCGACTGTGCTCGAATCGCTCCGGTGCCGCAACCGCCAAGACTTGATAAAGTGTGACATTACTCGAGCCCGAAGACGATTCCCTGGGCCAGGGGCAGGTCGTGCCCGTAATTGATGGTGTTGGTGGCCCGGCGCATATAGGCCTTCCAGGCATCCGACCCGGATTCGCGGCCGCCGCCGGTGTCCTTCTCGCCGCCGAAGGCTCCGCCGATCTCGGCGCCCGACGGGCCGATATTGACGTTGCTGATGCCGCAATCGCTGCCCGGGGCGGCCAGGAAGGCCTCGGCCTCGCCCAGGTCGCGGGTGAAGATGGACGAGGCCAGCCCCTGTGGCACGCCGTTGTTCAGGGCAATGGCGTCCTCCAGCCGGTCATAGGCCATGACGTAGAGGATGGGGGCGAAGGTTTCGGACCGCACCAGTTCCGTCTGCCGCTTGATCTCCACCAGGGCCGGACGGACATAGAAGGCCTGGTCCCAGCCGCCCACCGGCAGGCGTTCGCCGCCGGTGACGGTGGCGCCGGCCGCGCTTGCCCTGGCCAGGGCGTGGCGCATGCCCTGGTAGGCCTTGCCGTCGATCAATGGCCCCACCAGGGTGGCGGGGTCGCGGGGGTCGCCCACCCGGATGCGGCCATAGGCGGCCTTCAGCCGTTCCATCAGGGACTCCTTGACCGACCGGTGGACGATCAGGCGCCGCAGGGTGGTGCAGCGCTGGCCGGCGGTGCCGGCGGCGGCGAACAGCACGGCGCGCTCCACCAGGTCAAGCTCGGCCGATGGGCAGATGATGGCGGCGTTGTTGCCGCCCAGTTCCAGCAAGGAGCGGCCCAGACGCCGGGCGATGCGCGGCGCCAGCGCCTTGCCCATGGCGGTGGAGCCGGTGGCCGAGACCAGGGGGATGGCCCGGTGATCGGCCAGGGCGCGGGCGGCGTCCGCTCCACCGGTTATCACCTGGGAGAGGCCGTCCGGCACGCCGCCGAAGCGCCCGGCGGCGCGCGTCAACAGGGCGTTGACGGCAAGTGCGGTCAGCGGTGTCCTTTCCGACGGCTTCCAGATCACCGGATCGCCGCAGACCAGGGCCAGGGCGGCGTTCCATGCCCATACGGCGGCGGGGAAGTTGAAGGCGGTGACCACCGCCACCGGCCCCAGCGGGTGCCAGGTCTCCATCATGCGGTGATGGGGGCGCTCGGTGGCCATGGACAAGCCGTAAAGCTGGCGCGACAGGCCGACGGCGAAGTCGCAGATGTCGATCATCTCCTGAACCTCCCCCAGGCCTTCCTGGGCGATCTTGCCGCTTTCCATGGTGATCAGCAGGCCGAGGTCCGGCTTGGCGCGGCGCAGTTCCTCGCCCAGCAGGCGGACCAGCTCGCCCCGGCGCGGCGCCGGGACCTCGCGCCAGTGGCGGAAGGCCCCGGCCGCCGTGTCAATCACTTCATTGACGCCGGTGGTGACGGGAACGGAGGCGATGATTTGGCCGTGGATGGGCGAGCGGACGTCCAGTGCGCCGCTCGGCATGGGAAGGCCCAGGCGGGCCAGCAGATCGGAGACATCCATGGTGAATCTCCCTTGCATTCTCCCTCTCCCGCAAGCGGGAGAGGGAATAGGGTGCCTCTTTAAGTCTTCGTGGCCTTCTCCCGGATGGCCGACAGGGTTGTGCGGGTGGTGATGGCCTCGGGGTCCAGCACCAGATGCAATACGGCCAGGCGCCCGGCGGCCAGGGCCTGGCCGAAGGCGGCGGCGAAGTCCTCGGTGCGTTCGACCCGCGCCGTCCAGGCACCATACGAGGCGGCCAGGGCGGCGAAGTCGGGATTGGCCAGATCGGTGGCCAGGGTACGGCCGGGGTGGGACGCTTCCTGGTGCATGCGGATGGTGCCGTACATGCCGTTGTCGACCACCAGCACCACGGGGGCGAGGCCGTGCAGCTTGGCGGTGGCCAGTTCCTGGGCGGTCATCAGGAAGCAGCCGTCGCCGGCGAAGGCCAGCACGGTACGTTCCGGATGCAGCGCCTTGGCGGCCAGGGCGGCGGGCAGGCCGTAGCCCATGGAGCCGTTGGCCGGCGCCAACTGGCCGGGATAGCGGCGGAAGCGGTGGAAACGCTGGGGCCACCCGGTGTAGTTGCCCGCCCCGGTGCAGATGATGGCGTCCTCGGGCAGGCGCGCCTCGATCTCCGCCATCACCTTGCCCATGTCGAGCCCACCGGGGCAGGGGTTAGGCACCCGATTGGCCAGATGGTCGGCGCGCACCGCTTCCGTCCAGCCCTTCCACGGCACGGTGGCGGGCGGCGCCAGCGCGGCGGCGCGGCGGGCGAAGGGCGGCATGGCGGCGACGATGGCGAGGCCGGGGCGGTAGACGCGGCCCAGTTCCTCGGCCTCGGGAAAGACATGGATCAGGGTCTGCCTGGGATTGGGCGCCTCGATCAGGCTGTAGCCATTGGTGTCGATGTCGCCCAGCCTGGTGCCCACCGCCAGGATCAGGTCGGCCTCGCGCACCCGGGCTCCCAGGCTGGGGGCCATGGAATAGCCCAGTTCGCCCACATAGGAGGGCGAGTCGTTGTCGACGATATCCTGGCGGCGGAAACAGGCGGCCACCGGCAGGGTCCAGGCCTCGGCAAAGCGGGTGATCAGGCCGGCCGCCTCGGGCGTCCAGCCGCCGCCGCCCACCAGCATCAGCGGGCGTTCCGCCTTGCCCAGCAGTTCCACCATCTTCTCCAGGCGGCAGGGACCGGGATG
>JAVBXM010000005.1 GCA_030824585.1 Phaeospirillum sp.
GAAGCCGAAAATGACAGCCCTGGTCGCTTGCATGCGAAAGCTCCTCGTCATCCTCAACGCCATCGTCCGGGATGCTCGCGCATGGAACACTTGACGCGCAACACAGTCGCTTCGTGGTCTGTTCAGCGTTTTCACATCCCCGTATCGGTGGAGTGCGGTCGAACATGGATGGCGCGGGCCAAACGAGAAGGCCGCCGGACGAGCCGGCGGCCTTTTCTGACGCTCTTGCAGGGACGGTCCCAGGGGCGGCGTCGCGCGCCGCCACAACCCCTTTGGGTTGTGAACCATCTCCAAGTCACCGTACGTGCATTACGGCGGCTGTTAGGTGGCGGGAACTCCCGTCACCCAGAAATAATCGCTCAAACCCGCCAAAAAAGCAAGGTCTTTTCCCTATGTCGATGGTCGGGAGCAAGGCCCTTATTAGGGGAATCTCACCTTTCCGCGGGCGATGAAGTCGGGGTTGAGGAACTTGGGCGTCTTGCCATAGGCCAGCGGAGCGCCGTCAAAGGTGGTGACTGTTCCGCCCGCCGCCAGCAGCACGGCGCTGGCCGCCGCCGTATCCCATTCCGAGGTGGGGCCGAAGCGGGGATAGAGGTCGGCGGCACCCTCGGCCACCAGGCAGAACTTCAGCGACGAGCCGGCGAAGTCCAGGCTGGCGCCGGGGAATTGCGCCATCCACTTGTCCAGGGCCTCCGGCTCGCGGTGGGAGCGCGAGGTCATGACCACCGCGCCCGAGGCGGGGATCGGCCGGCAGGCGATGGACCGGCGACCCTGCGCGTCTTCCTTGAAGGCGGAGGCGCCGGTGCCCGACCACAGCACGCCGCGCGCCGGGGCCAGCACCACGCCCAGGACCGGGATGCCGTCCCGGATCAGGCCGATATTCACGGTGAATTCGCCGTTGCGCTTGATGAACTCCTTGGTGCCGTCCACCGGGTCCACCAGCCAGAACGGGCCGGCGCCGATCTCGGGGATGCGCCCGGCCGCCACGGATTCCTCGGCGACCACCGGCACGCCGGGGGTCAGGGCGGCGAGGCCGGGCAGGATGACGGCCTCGGCCTTCTCGTCGGCCTCGGTGACCGGCGAGGCATCGTCCTTGTCGCGCACGGCGAAGTCGGATTGGTAGACTTCCATGATCACCGCCCCCGCTTGGCGGGCCAGATCTTCCAGGGGGGCGAGCAGCGGCGACAGATCGGCGGGCAGGGTCATTCGAGCTTTCCGTTGAGGATGTTCCACACCGCCAGCGGCGTGGCGGGCATGTCCATATGGCGGATATCCAGGGCGCTGCATAGGGCGTTGATCACCGCCGGCGCCGCGCCGATGGTCCCGGCCTCGCCGGCCCCCTTGAGGCCCAGGGGATGGGTGCGGCAGGGGATTTCCACCGTGGTGAAATCGATCTCGGGGATATGGGCGGCCCGGGGCACCGCATAGTCGATCAGGCTCGAGGTCAGCGGTTGGGCGCTTTCCGGGTCGAAGACGGCGTGCTCCAGCAGGGCCTGGCCGATGCCCTGGACGGCGCCGCCGACGATCTGGCCCCTGAGCAGCAGCGGGTTGAGCACGGTGCCCACGTCGTCGACGATGGTGTAGCGGAGAATCGCGGTCTCGCCGGTCTCCGGGTCCACCTCCACCTCGCAGATGTGGCAGCCGTTAGGGAAGGTCGAGGCCGGCGGGCGGAAGCGGAGGCTGGCCGCCAGCGGGGTGCCGGTCTCGGCCAGCACCTGGGCGAAGGAGACCGAGCCGCCCGCCGCCCGGTAAAGGCCCGCCTCGAACTCCACCCGCTCGGCCTGCAGCAGTCTGGCCGCCAGGGGGCGGAGATGCTCGATGAAGGATTCCACGGCGGAGGCGATGGCGCCGCCCTGCTGGGACAGCGAGCGCGAGCCGCCGGTGCCGCCGCCATTGGCGATGCGTCGCGTGTCGCCCTGCACCACCCGGACGCGCTCGAGGTCGAGGCCCAGTTCGGCGGCGAGCATCTGGGCATAGGCGGTCTCGTGGCCCTGGCCGCTGGACTGGGTGCCGACCAGGATTTCGGCGCCGCCGTCGGGGGTGAGGGTCAGGGTCACGTCCTCACCCGAGGTGCCGCCGCAAATCTCGATGTAATAGGCCAGCCCGATGCCCCGCCTTCTCCCCCTGGCCTGGCTCTCGGCGCGGCGGGTCGGGAAATCCGCCCAGCCGGAACGCTCCAGCGCCACGTCCATCACCCGGGCGAACTCGCCGGAATCGTAGGTGTGCTGTCCGGCGCTGGCATAGGGAAAGGCCTCGGGCGGGATGAAGTTGCGCTTCCTGATCTCCACCGGCGACAGGCCGGTATCGTGGGCCGCCGCCTCCACCAGCCGCTCGATGAGATAGGCGGCCTCGGGCCGCCCGGCGCCGCGATAGGCGTCCACCGGGGTGGTGTTGGTGTGGATGGCCCGCACCCGCGCATGGAAGGCGGGAATGTCGTAGACGCCGGTCAGCATGCCGGTCCCCGCCAGGGTGGGGACGAAGGCGCCGTAATTGGAGATGTAGGCGCCGAGATCGGCCACCGTTTCCACCTGAAGGCCCAGGAAGCGGCCCTGGGCATCCAGGGCGAGGCGCGCCGTGCTCACGTGGCCGCGCCCATGGGTGTCGGTCAGGAAGCTCTCGGTGCGGTCGGCGGTCCACTTGACCGGCCGCTCGAGGAGGCGCGCCGCCACCAGGGCCATGGCCTGCTCGGGGAACGGGCTGATCTTCAGGCCGAAGCCGCCGCCCACGTCGGGGGTGACGACGTCCAGCGTCTCGGGCGCCATGCCCAGGACCGGAGCGAGGCGGTCGCGGATTTCATGCACCCCCTGGCTGCCGGCGATCAGTTCCAGCCGACCGCCCGCCAGCGGCCGGGCCAGGCAGGCGCGCGGCTCCATGGCGGTGGGGGCGAGGCGGTTGTTGATCAGGTCCAGCTCCACCACCCGCGCGGCCCGGCCAAACGCCTCGGCCACCCTGGGCGCGTCGCCCATCTCCCAGACGAAGGCGTCCTCGGGCGTGGCGGGCAGGGGATGGTAGTCCACCAGCACCGCCTCGGCGGCGTCGCGGGCCTGGTCCAG
>JAVBXM010000198.1 GCA_030824585.1 Phaeospirillum sp.
GTGGGGGGCGGGCTGGTGGCGACGCCGATCCTGTCGCGCTGGTTCGGGCTGGACCAGCGGGTGGCGCAGAGTCTGGCCCTGGCCCTGGTGCTGCCTTGCTCGGCGGCGGCCCTGGCCTCCTATGCCCGCGCCGGCAACGTCGACTGGACGATCGGCGGCGCCCTGGGCCTGGGCGGGCTGGCCAGCGTTTCGGCCGGCGTCGCCCTGGCCCACGCCTTTCCCGAAACCGTCATGCGGCGGCTGTTCGCCGGCCTGCTGCTGGCTTGTTCCGTGGCCATGCTGGCCGGGCGGTAATTACTCCGCGACCGCTTGAATCTCGTCGGTCCGGTCGGGCAGGGTGAAGAAGAAGGTGGTGCCCTGGTCGGGGGCCGAGGCCAGCCACATGCGACCGCCATGGCTTTCGACGATACGCTTGCAGATGGCCAGCCCGATGCCGGTGCCGGGATAGGCGCTGCCGGTGTGCAGGCGGCGGAACACCTCGAAGACGTAGTCGTGATACTGGGGATCGATGCCGATGCCGTTGTCGGCCACCGCGAAGCGCCAGCCTTCGCCGTCGCGTTCGGCGGTCACCTGGATGGACGGGGCGGTCCGGTCGCCGCTGTACTTGAGGGCGTTGCCCAGCAGGTTGTGGAAGACCTGATGCAATTGGCCCTGGTCGGCGTGGATCTTGGGCAGGGGGCCGATCCGCACCTGGGCGTGCTTTTGCTCCACGGCCGGGCGCAGGCTCTGGAGCACGGTGTCCATCAACTCGGCGCAATCCACCTCGCCGACGGTCAGGCCGGCGCCGCCGGCCCGGCTGTACTCCAGCAGATCGCGCACCAGATTGGACATGCGCAAGGCCTCGTTGACGATGAAGCGCAGATAGTCCTTGCTCTCGTCGCCCAGCGCCCCGGCGCATTTGCGTTCCAGCAACTGGGAGAAGCTGACCAGTCCGCGCACCGGCTCCTGCAGGTCGTGGGCGGCCACATAGGCGAAGCGCTCCAACTCGGCGTTGGTGCGCGACAGTTCGGCGATCACCTGCTGCAGGTCGCTTTCCGCCCGGGTGCGCTCATGAATCTCGTGCTGCAGTTCGTCGTTGCGGTCGTGCAGATCCTGCACCGCCAGATTCAGGTGGCGGGCGATATTGTCATAGGCCCAGCGCAGGCGGTCGATCTCGTCGCCATGCTCGGGAAAACCCAGGGTCTCGTCGAACAGCGACGCCTGGGAGAGCAGGGATTCCGGCACCAGGCTGCTGACGTTGCGGGCCAGCTCCTCGATCCGGCGGGTGACCATGCGGCTGAAGATCACGTACATGAACGCCGCCACCAGGAAGGTCTTCAGCGCGTTGCTGACCAAGATGGTGATGGCCTGGCCCAGCAGGCGGTCGTAGATGCCGTCCAGGCTGGCCGACACCTCCAGGCTGGCGATCTGGCGCATCTCGCCCCGGATTTCGCGCGACAGGGGGTATTGGCGGTTGATCAGCCGCTTCGACCGGACGGCTCCCGACTTCCAGACGTTGCGGCCGTCCGAGGTGGTGATCACCGCGTATTCCACGTGGGAAAGCCGGGTCAGGGCGTCGAGCGCCAGGGTGATCTGCCGCTCGTCGAAGGTCCAGACGCTGCCGGTGACCGGCGGCAGGAATATCCTGACTTCCTCCAGTTGGTCATCCATATCGGCGCGCTGCTGCCGGTATTCATTGAATAGCTGGTAGGCGGTCGCCAATAAGGCTAGAAACGAGCTGAAGGCGACGATCAGGACGATCAGGCGGCGGCCGATCCTGTTCTCTCGCCCCTTCTTGCGCAACAGCATCATCATCATGATAGGGGCAGCCTACCCGTATCGCCGGGGCGATACGAGCCCAAAACATTTGGGTATCTTACTTTGGACTGGGTCTAGTGATGCCCTCGACCCGCAGGGTTTCGGCGATGGTTTCCAGCCGGGTCATCACCGCCGCGGCGTCGGGATAGGTCCGGCTGAGGATCAGGTGGACGTCCAGCCGGTCGATGACGTCGAATTCCAGGCCCTTGATCGGATGGGCGGCCAGCACTTCCTGGGCCGGGCCCGCATAGTCCAGCAGGTAGTCGGCCCGGCCGCGCTCCAGCATGGCGAAGGCGGATTCATGGCTGACGGTGCCGTTGTTGCCGACCCGATTGGCCGGATTCTTGATGAAGGCGAGGATGTTGCCATAGCTGTAGCCGTGGACGGTGATCACCTCCTTGCCGGCCAGATCCTCCTTGGCGGCGACCGGGGGCAGGCCCTTGCGCCGGTATACCCGCAGTTCGGTGCCGGCCACCGGCCGCTTGCTGATCAGGCAGCACTTTTCCAGCGCCGGTCCCCTGACCAGCATGGAGAAGTCGGTCTGCCCGTCGCTCAGGTATTCGAACAGCCGGGCCGCCGGCAGGCCGCGCGCCCGCCAGGGAATGCCGGCCTGCTGGAACAGCGGCGCGGCAAGGCGCAGCAGCGGATTGTCGGGTTCGCCCCTGGCGTCCAGCCGGGTGGTCCAGACCGACTGGTCGGGATAGGAATATTCCATGGTCCGGGGTTCGGCGGCGGCCTTTGTCGCAGCCATGGCGGCAAGAAGGCAACTCGCGACAAGGACGGCGTGCCGGCCCCTGATCATCCCCGCCTCCTTCCTTCCCCGATGGGGCCAGGATAGCGCAATGGCCGTGGTTTCTCAATCCGGCCCGGCCAAGGCGGGGCGGGCCGTGTTTCCCTGTGGTTTTCCCGTCGGGGCGGGCCTATCCTCGCCCAGATGCGGCGAGGCAGGAGGGGCCGGCATGTCCATGGACCAGGAACTTCACGCCGGGCTGGAACCGGGGCTGCGTTTCGCCATGCTGATCGGCCCCGAGGGCGGCGTCCGCGACCTGCGCTGGTCCGAGGTGGAGACCTGGCGGCCGGCCGACGGCTTCCTGTGGGTTCACCTCGAACGGGACGAGCCCCAGGCCCGCGACTGGCTGTGCGAGCGTTCCGGCGTCGATCCCCTGGTGGCCATGGCCCTGACCGCCGAGGAATCGCGGCCCCGGGTCGAGGATGTCGGTGATTCCCTGATGGTGGTGCTGCGCGGCGTCAACAAGGCGCGGCTCGGCGAGGGCGAGGACCCGACGGCGGAAACCGAACTGGTGCCCGTTCATATGTGGATCGAGGCCGACCGCTGCATCTCGCTGCGCGACAAGGCCCATTCGCTCAACGCGCTGCGCGACCTGCGGCTGGCCATGATGTTGGGCAAGGGGCCGCGCACCGCCGGCGCCCTGCTGGCCCGCATCGCCGAGAAGGTGGTGGACCACCTGGGCATTCTCACCGACGAGATCGAGGATGGCATTTCCGACCTGGAGGACCGTATCGGCGAGGGGCTGGCCGGCACCGACCTGCGCGAGGACATCGCCTCGGCCCGGCGCAAGGTGGTGCAGTTGCGCCGCTACCTGGCGCCCCAGCGCGACGCGCTGTACCGCCTGCGCCACGACGACGCCAGTTGGCTCGACCCCGAGGCCAAGATGCGCCTGCGCGAGGTCAACGACCGCCTGATCCGTCATATCGAGGATCTGGACGAAATGCGCCAGCGCGCCACCATCTTGCACGAGGATTTCACCAATCTGGTGGCCGAGCGCGCCGCCCAGTCGTCCAACCGCCTGACCGCCCTGGCCGCCATGGTGCTGCCGCCCAGCCTGCTGGCCGGCATGATGGGCACCAATATCGGCGGTATCCCCGGATCGCAGGAGCCCTTGGCCTTCCTGATCCTGTGCGGCGTGGTGGCCGGCATGATGCCGGTCACCTATCTGATCCTCAAATGGATCAAGTGGCTGTAGGCCGGGGGGAGCGCTTCGCGATAATTCGTTTCCATTTGTCACGCTTGTAAATCGGCCGATTTGCCTATGGTAGCCGGGGGTGGTCCGACAGTGGACGCGGGGAGCGATGACAAAGGCCAATGATCGCGGAGCGGGTGGACCGGAGGACGAGGGGGCTTCCTCCCGCCGCAAGGGCAAGGCCGGCTCGGGGCTGGGTCCGCCGCAGGAGGCCTATGTCGCCTTCGCCTTCGCCGCCGCCGATCTGCTGATGGAAGCCGACCATTCCGGGCGCATCATCTTCGCCATCGGCGCCTCCATGTCGCTGGTGGGCCGGCCGGCCCGCCTGCTGGCCGCCATGACCCTGGCCGAGCTGATCCGCCCCGAGGACCAGTCCCGCGTCCGCAACGCCTTGAAGCGCATGGCCGGCGGCGACCGGGTCCGCCACGTGCTGCTGCACGTCGCCCTGCCGGCGGGGGGCAGCACGCCGGTGGCGCTGTCGGGCTATCCCCATCCCGACCACCAGGAGCGTCTGCTGCTGGTGCTGACCCATTCCGGCACCCTGATGTCGCCGACGGTCCGCCACAGCGACACGGGCTTGCTGGGCCGCGAGGGCTTCGAGGCCCTGGCCGGCGACCTGATCAAGGAAAGCGCCAGGGACGGCGACGAATCCTACCGCATGACCCTGCTGGACCTGCCGGAACTGGCCGAGCTGCGCAGCAAGGTCGGTGCCGAGGCCACCGCCGACTTCATCGCCCGCTTCACCGACTACCTGCGGCAATGCTCGGTGGGCGGCGGGTCCGCCGCCGATCTGGGCAACAGCAAGTACGGGCTGATCCACGGCCCCGAGGTCAGCGCCGGGGAGATCGAAGCGGCGATCAACGGTCTGGCCCAGTCGGTGATGGGCGCCCCCATGAACCCGGAAACCGCTTCGGTGACCATCGACGGCGGCGGCGGCATCTCGGCGCAGGAGGCCACCAGCGCCCTGATCTATACCCTGAACCGCTTCACCAGCGACAGCGACGCCACCATCCATGAACTGTCGGCCATGGCGCGTCCGACCCTGTCGCAGACGGTGGCCAAGATGCGCGAGGTCAAGCTGACCATCGGCAAGGGTGATTTCCAACTGCATTTCCAGCCCATCGTCGACCTGTGGAGCAATGCCGTCCACCACTTCGAATGCCTGGTGCGGTTCGGCGACAGCGGCAATTCCCCCTACAGCACCGTGGTGTTCGCCGAGGATACCGGCCTGGTGGGGGAGCTGGACCTGGCCATCTGCTCGCGGGCCATCGAATTCATGCGCCAGGGCGTGGGGGCAGAGCCGTCCTTGCGCTTCGCCGTCAACCTGTCGGGCCGTTCGCTGTCCAGCCCCAGCATGGCGGCGCGGCTGCTGCAGTTGATCCACGGCGCCTCGGACCTGCGCGGCCGGCTGTTGTTCGAGGTGACGGAAAGCTCGGCCATCGCCGATCTGGTGGCGGCCAACGCCGTCGTCCAGGAGATCCGCGGACGCGGCCATCCGGTGGGAATCGACGATTTCGGCGCCGGGGCGGCGGCCTTCCACTATCTGCGCGGCCTCAAGGTCGACCACGTCAAGATCGACGGCTCCTATGTGCGCGAGGCGGCGGGCAACGGGGAATCGCTGCCCTTCCTGCGGGCCATCACCCAGTTGTGCCGCGAATTGCGGGTCGCCACCATCGCCGAGCACGTCGAGGACGAGGCCACCGCCAATCTGCTGCGCGTCTATAACGTGCGCTACGGCCAGGGGTACTATTTCGGCAAGCCCATGCAGCCGTCGCGGCGGCATCACGGCAACCGGGCGCCCTGGGCCACGCCGCTGATCCAGTGGCGCAACGGCCTGCTGTTCTTCGGCGGCGGGACAGGCTCCCAGGCCGGCGGCTGATCGCCGGCCGGGCCGGTCACGACTCGCATGTTGAATTGCTCCGTCGCCGGCCTTAATGAAGCATGGCAAAAGCTTTGGGAGACGGTCGTGTTGCAGTGGACGGAAAACCTGAGCGTCGGCGTCCCCGTGCTGGATGAGCACCACCGTCACCTGTTCGACCTGCTGGCCCGGATCGACGCCATGGCCGACGCCGGGCTGGCCCTGGATTCCGTTCAGGCGGTCTTCGCCGAACTGAACCGCTACATCGCCTATCACTTCGCCGAGGAGGAGGGGATGATGGAGCGCGCCGGCTTCCCCTTCCTGGAACTGCACCGCCATTCCCACCAGACCATCGCGCTCCGGGTGGCCGACATGTCCGCCGCGCTGTCCGTCGCCAACGTGGAGCGGGTCGCCAGGGAGCTACACGGCTTTTTGACCGGCTGGCTGGTCCACCACATCGAGATCGAGGATTTCGAGTACCGCCCCTTCCTGGCCGGCGGGGCATAGGCCGTCCGTCCGGGGATTGGGCAAATCTGGCGCAAATATCCCTTCGCACCTGCAAAAATATTGTTGCATATATCCCCTTGATTGATATTTCGGGGCCGCCCTGCTATGTTTTCCCGTAAAAGAAATAAGAATATTCCAGGGAAGCGAGGAGGTCCGATGGCACCCCTGACCGAGGGTCACGAGACCGGTGTGCCCAGCATCGACGCCGGTAACGAGGGGCTGCACTTTCTGCTGGGACGGGTGTTCCAGCCGGGGGTGGAGTGCCGTCGCGGTTCCGCCGGGCGCGGGGAGTGCGATTTCAGCCGCTGCTCGCGCATCCAGGCCATCATGCGTTACGTGGAGCGCAATTTCGCTCACCAGGAGCAGGTGATGACCGAATTCGCCTATCCCGACGCGCGCCGCCATCTGGATGACCATGCCGGTCTGCTGGACCATCTGGGGGTGATGCTGCACGCCCAGGTCTGTGCCGACAAGGATGCCGCCAAGGTTCACGACTTCATCGCCCACTGGGTGGCGGAGCATGCCCAGCGCTGCGACCGCCCGCTGGGCCGCTGGGCGGTGACCCGCCGGGTGCTGGAGCCCAAAAGGTAGCGTAGAGCCGTTGTAACGGCCGGGCCGCGCCGCTACTGTGCCGGCCATGAGCGAACCTGCCCCGGCGGCGGCCGAATCCCCCCTCGATCCCGAACAGCGCCTTGCCGCCGAGGCCGAGGCGGAGTCCGTGCTGGTCCTGGCCGGGCCGGGGACCGGCAAGACCACCACCTTGGTGGGGCGCTACGTGCACCTGCTGGGCCGGGGCGTGGCGCCGGCCCGCATCTTCGTCTCCACCTTCACCGCCCGGGCCGCCGAGGAATTGCGCGGCCGCATCGGTGCCCGGCTGGACGGGGCGGGCCAGGACTTCGATTCCGAGCGCTTCCGCCGCATGCCCATCGCCACCCTGCACGGCATGGCGCTGCGGCTGCTGCAGCGTCATCCGCCGCCCGGCTGTCCCCGGTTCCGCGTGTTCGACGAGCAGGCCTGTTCCCGGGTGATCGCCCGGCACCGCCTCTATCTCGGTGACGACGTCCGCAAGCCCACCGACGTGTTCGGCGCCTACAAGGACCGGCTGATGGACCCGGCGGCGGCGCTGGCCGAGGCCAGGGCCAGGGACGATTCCTCCCTGCTGGAGGCCGCCGAGGCCTATGGCCGCTACCAGCGCGCCCTGGCCGAGGAGGGCGGCTTCGATTTCGGCGACCTGATCATGGAACTGGTGCGGGGGCTGGAAGCGGACGAGGGCTACCGGGCGCGCATCGCCGGCTTCTTCGACCACCTGCTCATCGATGAGTACCAGGACATCAATCCCGCCCAGGAGCGCATGCTGCGCCTGTTGCGCTCCGGGGGCGCGCGGCTGTGGGCGGTGGGCGACGACGACCAGTGCCTCTATGCCTGGCGCTCGGCCGATCCCGCCTTCATCCTGGGCTTCGAGGCGGCGTGGCCCGACCCGGCGCTTTATCGCCTGTCGCGCAACTACCGCAGCACCGCCACCATCGTCGCCGCGGCCGGTGCCCTGATCGACGGCAACCGCCGCCGCCACGCCAAGGATCAGATCCCCCACAGCGCCTCGCGTCTTGCCCTGACCATCGCCGGCCTGGATGACGACGAGGACGAGGCGGATTACGTGCTCCGCGTGGTCAAGGGGCTGGCCGGGCGCGGCATGCCCTGGCACGAGATGGCGGTGCTCTACCGCGCCGGCCATGTGGGCTCGCGCATCCAGATCAAACTGGCCGAGGCCGGCGTGCCCCTGGTGGTGCGTGGTGCCGGCGAGTTCTGGCAATTGGGGGCGGTGCGGCTGGTCGCCGGGCTGGCCCGCCTGTTGTCCGACCCCCGCGACATGGACGCCCGGGCCATGCTGGGCCACGGCAAGCGGGTCGACAAGCTGCTGCAGCAGGCGCCGGAAAAGATCGATTGCGACGTGCCCTGGCCGGCGCTGTGCCGTCAGGTGGGCCGCCTGGTCTCGGCCACGGCGCGGCCGCCGGGCGAGGAGGGGCTGCAATGGCGCGACCTGGCCTTCACCGCCGCCGACCTGGCGGCCGAATGCGCGGACGTGGCCGCCTTCATCGCCCGGATGGAGGAGCAGCGCCGCTCGCTGCGCCGGGCGGAGGTGGGCGGCGACGCCGTGGTGCTGTCCACCATCCACGGCGCCAAGGGGCTGGAATGGTCGGCGGTGGTGGTGGCCGGCTGCGAGGCCGACCTGATGCCCCACGAATCCTCCCCCGACCTGGAGGAGGAGCGGCGCCTGATGTACGTGGCCGCCACCAGGGCCAAGCGCTGGCTGGTTCTGTCCTTCGCCGCCGAACGCCGCAAGACTGCGGCGCCGTCTCCCTATATTGCCGAAATGCTGGAGGGGCTCGACGAGGATCAGATCCGTTATCACGACACCTTGAGCCGGGCGCGTCTGCACGCCAAGACATCGCCCCCGGCCAAGGCCGGGAAGCCTCTTCGTCTGCGCCCCGAGCTCAAGGTTTCCGCCGGGATGCGCAAGGGGCGGACGCCGCCGAAGCGAAGCCGCGGATAGAGCCTTGGTCAGGGGTAGGGAGTGTTTGATTTTCCCCCGTGAACAGGGCATCCTGCCTAGCGCTGTCCAAGGTCCGGGGGGAGGGGGGCAAGTCCCGCCCAAGTTCTGGGAGGACGATGCGGAGGCGATATTTCATCGCGCCGCTTTTTTTGCTGCAATCCGTCCGTGCGTCCTGCGCCGGCCGGAGGTTCCGGCGGACGGCGAGTGGTGAATGTTCACGAAGGTCAGGGCGGACTCATGGGCGATACAAACATGACCAGAGGCGAGACCGAGGCGGCGGCGCAGGGGACGGGTGCCACCGAAGCCGAGGCAAGGGAAATGGCAGCCTCCGTGGCGCCTCCTCTGGCGGTCTTGCGCCCCGAACCGCCGTCGTCCGACCGTGAAGCCGTTCCGTCGTCGGGGGGCAAGGCCCCCCAATTGCTCGGCCTGCTGGTGACCATCGCCTGGGTGGCGCTGTGCGGCTATTGGGCCAACACTTCCATCGGCTGGGGCAACCTGCTGTTCATGCAGCCGCAGGAAATCGGCGGCATGGCCGGTGCCGCCTTCCTGCCCCTGGCCTTCCTGTGGCTGCTGATCGCCTATTTCGACCGGGGTCGCGAGCTGCGCTCGTTGTCCGCCGACATGCGCGAGCAGTTGTCCCGCCTGACCTATCCCGCCGAGGGCGCCGAGTCCCGGGTGTCGCGCATCGCCGAGGCGCTGCGCGCCCAGGCCCGCGACCTGACCCAGGCCTCCACCGAGGCCGCCGCCAAGGGCGAGGCGGTACGCGACATGATGGCGTCGCAGATCGAGGCCATGACCGGGGTGGTCGGCCGGGTCAACGACGAGGCCCAGACGGCGGTCGACGCGCTCCGCAAGGAGGTCGACCGCCTGACCCAGGCCGCCGACGGCGCCACCTCGCGGGCCCGCGAGGTGGAAGCCCTGCTGCGCATGCAGACCCAGGACCTGACCACCGTCACCGACACCTCGGCCCACCGCATCCGCGAGTTCGGCGAGCTGCTGCGCGGCCAGATCGAGAGCATCGACACCACCTCGGCCCGCGCCGCGTCGCGCGCCGACACGGTGGCCGAGCAGGTGCGCACCCAGGCCGAATCCCTGGATCACGTCTCCCAGGCGGCGGTGGCCCGCGCCGAGCAGGTGGTCGCCATGTTCGAACGCCAGAGCGCCCAGTTGGGCAGCTCGGCCGAGCAGGCCACCAGCCGCACCGAGGTGGTCGCCAATTCCCTGGCCGAGCGGGTCGAGGCGCTGGAAAGCCTGTTCACCCGCCAGAATACCGACCTGGACCAGGCGGCCGAGCGTCTGGCCGAGCAGACCAGCCGCATCTCCGCCTCGCTGCAGCAGCAGGCCACCGGGCTGGACCAGATCACCGAGCGCGTGCTGTCCCGCGTCAAGATCGTCGAGGAAGCGCTCGGCGTGCAATCGCGCGAGCTGGGCTCGGCCTCCGATCAGGCCATGGGCCGCTTCCGCGAGATCGAGGACAGCCTGGGCCGTCAGGCCGAAAGCCTGCGCATCGCCGCCGACGACGCTTCCACCCAGTTGGGGGCGGTGGGCGAGGTGTTCGTCCAGCGCCGCGACGACGTGGATGCCGCCGCCGAGCGGGCCATGGCCCGGGTGCGCGAGGTGGGCGAGGCCTTCCAGGGCCAGACCCGCGCCGTCGCCGCCGCCTCGGACCAGATGACCGCCCGCGGCCGCGAGGTGTCCGAGACCCTCCGCCTCTACATCGAGGACCTCAACAAGGGGGCCGACAAGGCCGCCGCCCAGGCCGAGAACATCCGTACCTCGCTCAGGAAGCAGGCCGACGAACTGGCCGACGCCGCCAACGTGGTGTCGACCCAGTCCAAGCTGTCGGAAGCCTCGCTGAATCAGCAGTCGCGCCATCTGATCGCCACCTCGGATCAGGTGATGGCCAAGGTCAAGACCATCGCCGACACCCTGCGCCAGGGCACCAACGACCTGATCGCCATGTCGAGCCGGGTCGGTGTCGAGCTGGACGCGGTGGGCGAGGCCCTGCGCCAGCGTACCGCCGACGTGTCGGCTTCCGCCGTCAAGGCGATCTCGGATTCCGGCGGCGTGGCCGAGTTGCTGGAGAAGCGTTCCGAGCAGTTGCAGACCGTCTCCGACCAGTTGGGCTCGCGGGTGCGGGCCGCCACCGAGGTGCTGCGCAAGCAGACCGAACAGGTGGTCGCTTCCGCCGATCAGGCCGAGGCCTCGGTGGGCGCGGTGGGCGAGGCACTGCGCATCCAGGCCCAGTCCCTGGCCCGCGTCACCGACGATTCCAGCGACGTGCTGAAGGCCTTCGGCTCGGCCATCCAGCAGAACGCGGTGCAGTTGGGCGAAGCCGCCCAGCAGGTGTTCGCCCAGTCCCAGACGGCCGGCGACGCGCTGCGCAGCATCAGCCGCGATTTCGAGGAGGCGTCCAACAAGACCGCCGCCCAGGTTACCGCCGCCGGCGACATGCTGCGCGCCGGTATCCGCGAGCTCACCGCCTCGGCGGAGCGGATCACCGCCCAGGTGCGCTCGGCCGGCGACGGCCTGCGCCGCCACGCCAGCGAGATGCAGGAAACCACCGAGCGGACCGGCGCCAAGCTGGAAGCCGCCTTCGAGATGGTGCGCACCAAGTCCAACGACCTGGGCATCACCGGCGACCGTCTGGCCCAGCAGGCCGAGAGCTTCTCCAACAGCTTCTCGCGTCAGGTGGAGGAACTGGTCAACGCCTCCAAGCTGGCCGAGATCCGGGGCGGGCAACTGGAAGAGAAGCGCGCCCAGTTGTCGGTGGAGCACTTCTTGCAGAACGCCGCCTTCATCGTCGAGAAGCTGCAATCCCTGTCCGTGGACATCGGCCGCATCTTCAACGCCAATATCGACGAGAAGGCCTGGCGCGAGTTCCACGCCGGCGACCAGTCCATCTTCGTGCGCAAAATTCTCAAGAATCTCGACAAGCACCAGATGGCCTCCATCAAGAACAAGTTCGAGGACGACGGTGATTTCCGCGAATACGTCACCCGCTATCTGGCGGAGTTCGAGGCCCTGCTCAACCAGGCCCGCAATTCCGATCACCAGGACGTGCTGACCGGCACCTTCACCTCGTCCGAGGTGGGCAAGCTGTATCTGGTCCTGGCCCGCTCGCTGGGCCGCCTGGAATAGGCTTTGTCCGGGATTGAACGCAAACGGCGCCGGAGTGATCCGGCGCCGTTTTTTATTATCGGGCTACCGCCCGAACCCATCCGGGGCCAATGCCCCGAGTCCCATTTTGATTCATAAATGAAAAAGAGGCTTGGAGGCATGGCCTCCAACCGGGTTGCGGGGCGGGAGCCCCGCCATGGCCCGGCCTACCCCAGCACCGCCCGCAATTCCGCCAGCCGCCGCTCCAGCGCCTCGGGCGTGTAGGGCTGGGCGGGAACGGCGCCCCATACCGGCTTGGGCCAGGCGGCGTCATCGGTGTTGCGCGCGATGACGTGCACATGCAACTGGGCCACCACGTTGCCCAACGCCGCGATGTTGATGCGGTGGGGCGTCACGGCCCGGCGCAGGGCCGTCGAGGCGCGGGTGATTTCGCCCAGCAGGGCATTCTGGTCCTCGGGCGCCAGATCGGTGATCTCCACCACGTCCGCCCGGCGGGGCACCAGCAGCAGCCAGGGGTAATTGCTGTCGTTCATGAGCAGAACCCGACAGAGCGGCCACTCGGTCACCGGGACGGTATCGGCCTGAATTCTGGGATTCAGCTCAAACATGTATGGCGTCTCCACGTTGCGCGGGTGTAGGTGTTCAAGGTATCAGGAAGCGCCGCTTCCGAAAGGGCTTTTCAATGCGCCGCAACCGCACCAATCCGTTCCGCCGGCTGTTCTCGACCCTGGGTCTGCTGCTGCTTGTCCTGGTGGTCGGAATCGGCGGCCTGGAACTGGTGGCGGGGTGGGCGGTAAAGCTGATTCGCGACAAGCGCCCGGCCTTTGCCGCCCAATTGTCCGACGCCGACCTGGCCAAGCTGTACAACACCGAGGATGTGGGGCGTTACCGCAAGATCCTCAGGGAAAGCTGGCGCCAGTTCGACACCGTCTACACCCCCTTTGTCGAGTATCGCACCGCGCCGTATCAGGGGACGCATTTCACCGTCTCCGACGACGGCATCCGCGGCAACGGTGCCGGCCGTCCCGACCTGGGCGCCGAGGGCGCCAAGGTTTTCGTGTTCGGCGGCTCCACCACCCTGGGGGCGGGAGTGGCCGACAATGAGACCATCCCGGCCTATCTGGAACAGGCACTGGGCACGGCGGGGCGGGGCGACGCCAAGGTCTTCAATTTCGGCACGGTGTCCTATCACTCGACCCAGGAGCGCATCGCGCTGGAGCGGCTGCTGACCGCCGGCATCAAGCCCGACGTGGCGGTGTTCGTCGACGGCGATGCCGATTTCTACCACTGCGCCATGCCCGACAGCAGCGCCTGGAACGAGCGCCTGTCCCAGATCACCCTGGCCCGGTCGCGCCTGCCGCTGTGGCGGGACCTGGCGGCCCGCTCGCACGTGCTGCAGATGATCCGCCATCTGTCCGGCGACAAATCGGTGCTGGTGCGCGAGTGGGGGCAGTTCTGCGACGGCGACGCCGAGGTGGACGCGGTGATCCGCCGCCTCGACACCAACCGCCGCATGATCGACGCCCTGGCCGACCGGCTGGGTTTCAAGGTGCTGTTCGTGCAGCAGCCGGTGCCGACCTATGCCTACGACAACCGCAAGCGCCCCTTTCCGGTCAAAGAGGAGGCGCTGGGCTATCACATGAACGCCGCACGCGGCTATCCCCGCCTAGCCGAGATGAAGGCTGCCGGGCAATTGTGGGACAAGGGGCTGTTGTGGCTGGCCGAATTGGAACCCGCCGAGGGCAATGCCTATATCGACGCCGTTCACTACTCGCCCGCCTTCAACAAGGCGATCGGTGAACGCATCGCCACGGTACTGGTGGAGGGCGGGACGCTTCCTGCCGGTAACTCTCGGTAGTGTTTCGCGGCGCAGCAAATCTGCAACATAATTCATTGCCTTGACGCATCGGTGCTCTGCAATTCCTTTTGTTGCACACATCGGCCGAGGCGGACAGAATGGCCGCAATCATCGGGCGGGAGCCTTGGGGCGGGGGATCGCCCGAAGGGGTCGTCGAACACGATAAAGTCTGGGAGGACGCATGGTTTCGGCCAAGCCGGGCAAGACCATTGCAGCGACGGCTCCTGTGGATGGAGCCGGAGTGTGGGATGACGCCGCTTTTCGTTGGAACGAGGCCCTGGCCGAATTGGCGGGGGCGCCCGGCGCGCCCCTGAATATTGGCACGGTCTGCGCCGACCGCCAAGTCGGCCTGGGGCGGGGCGGGCAGGTCGCCATCCGCTGGCTGGGCCGCCGCCAGGACCGGCGCGACATCACCTATGGGCAACTGGCCGACCAGTCGGGGCGTATCGCCCGCGTGCTGGCCGCCCTGGGGCTGCAGCCGGGCGAGACCGTCGCCGTGCTGCTGGGCCGCATTCCCGAACTCTACGGCGCCGCCCTGGGCATCTGGAAGGCCGGCGGCATCTATTGCCCGCTGTTCGCCGCCTTTGGCCCCGGCCCCATCAAGGCCCGCCTGGAACTGGGCAAGGCCCGTATCCTCATCACCTCCGACGAGCTTTTCGCCCGCAAGGTGGCATCGTCGCGCGCCGCCTTGCCGCATCTGCTGCACGTGCTGCTGATCGGCGAGGGCGGCGCGGCGAGCGTCGTGCCGGACGGGTGCGCCGACCTGCGCGGCCTGATGGATGCCGCCCAGCCCATGGCGGCGGTGGCGACCACTCCCGACGCACCGGCCTTCCTGCACTTCACCAGCGGCACCACCGGCACCCCCAAGGGCGTGCTGCACCCCCATCGGGCGGTGCTGGCCCATCTGGTGACCGGGCGCAAGGTGTTCGGCCTGTCCGAGGCCGACGTGTTCTGGTGCACCGCCGATCCCGGCTGGGTGACCAGCACCTCCTACGGCATCATCGCGCCGCTGGTGTGCGGCGCCACCCTGATCGCCGACGAGGCCGAGTTGGAGCCCCGGCGCTGGTACGGCATCCTGCACGACGAGAAGGTTACCGCCTGGTACACCACGCCCACCGCCATCCGCACCATGATGCGTTACGGCGCGGCCCTGGCCCGCTCCTACCGCGAGAATTCGCTGCGGGTGGCGGCCAGCGTCGGCGAGCCCCTCAACGCCGAAGCGGTGATGTGGGGCCAGAAGGCGCTGGGCGTGCCCTTCCTCGATACCTGGTGGCAGACCGAGACCGGCGCCATCACCATCGCCAACGGTCCCGGCACCGACCGCCGGCCGGGCAGCATGGGCCGCCCCCTGCCGGGGGTCGAGGCGATGATCATGCGCTGCGAAGGCGGCACGCCCAAGCCGGTCGAGGGCATCGACGCGGTGGGCGAACTGGCCATCCGTACCTGCTGGCCCTCCATGTTCTCCGGCGCCCTGGGCGAGGAAGCCCGCTATGGCGACTGCTTCCGCGACGGCTGGTACTTCACCGGCGATCTGGTGAAGCGCGACAAGGATGGCTTCATCTGGTTCGTCGGCCGGGCCGACGACATGATCAAGTGCGGCGGCCTGCAGATCGGTCCCTTCGAGGTGGAAGGCAGCCTGATGGACCATCCGGCGGTGGCTGAGATCGGCGTGGTGGGCAAGCCCGACATGCTGGTGCGCGAGGTGCCGGTGGCCTTCGTCTCGCTCAATCCCGGCTTCGAGGCCGGCGACGCGCTGCGGGCCGAATTGCTGTCCTATGCCCGCCAGGAACTGGGGGCGGGCATGGCGCCGCGCGAGATTCATTTCGTCGAGGAGCTGCCCAAGACCAATTCGGGCAAGATCATGCGCCGGGTGCTCAAGGCCAAGGCCATGGGCGAACCCGATGGCGGCGACATCCTGTCGACCCTGCCGCCCTGCCCGGGGCGTTACGACGACGAGTGATGGCGACGGCCGCTGAGGCCCCCCGCCCGGCGAGAGGGCGGCATGACGTAAAAAAAACGGGGCCGAAAGGCCCCGTTTCAGTTTCCGCGTCGCCTCTAGCCCCGCTTGCCGCAGGGACAGCCTCCGGGGCCGCCGCCGCATCCGCCCTTGGACTCATCGACCAGTTCGCGCACCGTCGAGACGCACTTGCCGCAGCGCGGCTTGGAGTCGAAGTGGCGGAACACCGCCTGGGGGGAACCGGCACCCTCGGTGACGGCGGCGCGGACCTGACGGTCGGTGAAGCCGTGACAGAGACAGACATACATGGGATGCCTCCTTATCTATTGCCGGGTGCTGGAGCAGATGGCGCCGGCATCAACCGTGTCGTTCACCGAGGCGATCCCTTCCAGGGCGCCGGCGCACAGGCCGAGCAGCAGGGTGAAGACCAGCAGGCGAACCGAAACCATGCGACGCTCCGTGGCGTTTCCGTAATCTAATGCAGATGATAATCACTCGCATCATCGCTGCCAATAGTTATTTGTGTTGAGACGCATTCGCAAAATGCCGATCTGCGATGAGCAAGATGCATCGCCGTGGGGGCGGCGCAAAAGGAGGGCTTCTCCGGCACAGGCGTGGCGATGCGCCGCAGGAGGGATTTAGGGGATCCTTGATCGATTCCCATCGCCGGGCCGTGGCGCGGCGGCTCTGGCGGACCGGCATGGGCTGGTGTAGCTTCGCCGCTTCCGGGCTTGCCCAAGTCCGGCGGGAAAGGTGGAAAATGACCTTCGAGCAGGGGCTGGCGTTTACCATCCTGGGTGCCACCATCTTGATGTTCGCCCTGGACAAGCTGCGCTACGACCTGGTGGCGCTGTTGTCGCTGGCGGCTGGCCTGCTGGCCGGGCTGGTGCCGCCCGAGAAGGCGTTCCACGGTTTCTCCGATCCGGTGGTGGTGGTGGTGGCCGCCGCCCTGGTGGTCAGCGCCGGTATCGAGCGCTCGGGCATCATCGAGCATCTGATGAAGCCGCTGTCGGCGCTGAAATCCCCGGATGCCCTGATCGCCACCCTGGTGGCGCTGGTGATGGTGCTGTCGGCCTTCATGAAGAACATCGGGGCGCTGGCCATCTTCATCCCGCTGTCCATCCGCCTGGCGCGGGCGGGAGGCATTCCCGTGTCGCAAATCCTGATGCCGCTCAGTTTCGCCTCGCTACTGGGCGGCGTGATGACCCTGATCGGCACCTCGCCCAACATCATCGTGTCGCGGGTGCGGATGGAGCTGACCGGCAAGCCGTTCACCATGTTCGACTTCACCCCGGTCGGATTGGGCATCTGTCTGGCCGGGATCGGCTTTTTGACCTTTGCCTGGCGGGTGCTGCCCAAGGACCGCCAGGGCAGCGCCTCCGGCGGCAACTTCCGCATCGAGGATTACCTGGCCGAGGTGCGCATCGAGGCCCATTCGCCCCTGATCGGCGCCACGGTGGCCGACCTGGAGCAATTGTTCTCCGGCGGCGCGGTGACGGTGGCGGCGATCATCCGCGACCATGGCCACCGCTATGTCCCCGGCGGGCATTGGGAGTTCTCCGAGAGCGACGTGCTGGTGCTGGAGGGCGACCCCATGGCCCTGAAGCCGCTGCTGGACTCGGCGGGGCTGGTGCTGATGGGCGGCGGCGGCCTGGGCGGCGACGACACCACGGTGATGGAAGCGGTGGTGATGCCCAACTCCGTCCTGGTGGGCAGTTCCGCCGTGCGCAGCGCCATGCGGCGGCGCCACGGCATCGCCCTGCTGGCCATCAGCCGTGGCGGACGGCATATGATCGAGCGGCTGCGCCAGACCGAGTTCATGGCCGGCGACGTGCTGGTGGTGGAGGGCAACGGCGACGCCATGCCCGGCACCCTGGCCCAGTTGGGCTGCCTGCCGCTGGGGCAGAAAGCCATGCCCTCGGCGCGCAAGTCGGCCTGGCTGCCGGTGGGCATCGCCTTCGCCGCCATGCTGTCGGTGGCGTTGGGGGTGATGCAGGTGGCGCCCGCCTTCTTCCTGGCGGCGGTGGCCATGGTGCTGCTGCGCTGCCTGCCCCTGCGCGACGCCTACGAATCCGTCCATTGGCCGATCATCATCCTGCTCGGCGCCCTGATCCCCATCAGCGACGCCATGAAAAGCACTGGCGCCTCGGATCTGCTGGCCGGCTGGCTGGCGCTTGCCGCCTCGCAGGTGCCGGCGCCCATGGCCCTGGGGCTGGTGCTGCTGGCCTCCATGCTGCTGGCGCCGTTCCTTCATCACGCGGCCACCGTATTGCTGATGGGGCCCGTGGCCGCCGGAATGGCCGTCAAGCTGGGCCTGGCCGTCGACCCCTTCCTGATGGCCGTGGCCTTGGGGGCGGCCAGCGACTTCCTCACCCCCATCGGCCACCAGTGCAACACCCTGGTGATGGGGGTCGGCGGCTATCGCTTCGGCGATTACTGGCGGCTGGGACTGCCGCTCAGTACCATCGTCCTGGTGTCGGGAACCCTGCTGATCCTGATGTTCTGGCCGATTTAGGCTTTGGCGATTTAAATTGACTTCGCGGGTGCGAAGGCGCAGGGTCCGCCCGTCCGGACGATTCGCGTCCGGCTTGCTCGCGGGCAGCGCGCAACGGCTTGGTCCCCAGATGGACCGCCTTCCGCCCCGAGCCTTCTTTCCCTTGCCCATAGCTTCCTGGCCGCGCGTCCGGGAGGAGCCCGACGGGAGCCGCATCACGCGTCGTCCGTCCCGCCGTCCGTCCCCGCCCAGTGTGGGCGCGAGGGATGACGGTCTGTTGATGAAAGAGACCTGATGACCGTTCTGTTTTCCGAACTCGGCCTGGCCGAGCCCCTGCTGAAGGCGCTTGAGGCCGAGGGCTACACCTCGCCCACCCCCATCCAGGAACAAAGCATTCCCCACCTGATCGAGGGCCGCGACGTCCTGGGCCTGGCCCAGACCGGCACCGGTAAGACGGCGAGTTTCGCCCTGCCGCTGCTCCAGCGCCTGGATACCTTCAAGAAGCGCGCCATGCCCAAGAGCTGCCGCGTCCTGGTGCTGACCCCCACCCGCGAACTGGCGGTGCAGGTGGGCCAGAGCTTCAAGACCTACGGCTGCCACTACCGGCTGCGCCATGCCTTGGTGTTCGGCGGCGTCGGCATGGTGCCCCAGATCAAGACCATGGCGGGCGGCGTCGACGTGCTGGTCGCCACCCCCGGCCGTCTGCTCGACCTGATCGACCAGGGCGCCATCCGCCTGGACTCGGTCGAGGCGCTGGTCCTGGACGAGGCCGACCGCATGCTCGACATGGGCTTCATCCAGCCCATCCGCAAGATCGTCGCCATGGTGCCCAAGCAGCGCCAGACCGTGCTGTTCTCGGCCACCATGCCCGATTCCATCGTCGGCCTGGCCAATTCCGTGCTGCACACCCCGGTGCGCGTCGAGGTGACCCCGGTGTCCTCCACCGTGGAGAAGATCGACCAGAAGGTGCTGTTCGTCGACCGCGAGCACAAGCGCACCCTGCTGACCGACATCCTGGCCGGTGACGACGTCAAGCGCGCCCTGGTCTTCACCCGTACCAAGCACGGCGCCAACCGCGTCGTCGAGCTGCTGGAGAAGGCGGGCATCACCGCCGACGCCATCCACGGCAACAAGAGCCAGGGTGCCCGCCAGAAGGCCCTGGCCGACTTCCGCGACGGCCGCATCAAGGCGCTGGTCGCCACCGACATCGCGGCGCGCGGCATCGATGTGGACGGCATCACCCACGTCATCAATTTCGAGCTGCCCAACGAGCCGGAAAGCTATGTCCACCGCATCGGCCGCACCGCGCGCGCCGGCGCCTCGGGCATCGCCCTCTCGCTCTGCGACGGCGACGAAGTGGCCTATCTGCGCGACATCGAGAAGACCATCCGCCAGGCGGTGCCGGTGGATTACGAGCACGCCTACCACGCGGCCCACATCGCCACCCGTGGCCTGCCCGGCGGGCCGCGCGCCACCAAGCCGCCGCAGCCCCATCGCGGCGGCGGCGGCGGCAAGGGCGGCCACCCGCAGCAGAGCCGCGGCGGCAATCCCCACGGCGAGCACGGTTCCCACCCGGCCAAGGGCCGCGACGGCGCCAAGCATACCCATGCGGGCAAGCCTTCCTCCGGCCGTCCGGCCGGTGGCAAGCCGGCGGGCAAGCCCGGCGCCGCCCGGTCCCAGGGCGGCTTCAAGGGCATGCCCGGCGGCAGCCGCAGCGCTTCCGCCCGGGGATAGGCTTTCCCCACGAGAGTGATGACGTCATGCCCGGCCTTGTGCCGGGCATGTTCGTTTGGGACCGGCTATGGGTTTTCCAGCACCATGCGGGCGAGGCGGGGAGCGTTGACGCTGACCGGCAGCTCTCCGCCCGCGATCTCGGCCAGGGTGAACCAGCCGACGGCTTCGGCGTCGTCGGCGGCCACCGGCTCGCCCGTCGGGCTCAGGCAGCGCACCACGTTGAGGACGTAGTGGTAGCGGACGCGGCCTTGCGGGTCGGGGCTGATCACCTCGAACACGTCCACCACGCCCTGGGCCTCGGCGGCCAGCCCCGTCTCTTCCGCCAGTTCGCGGAGCGCGGCGGCGGCCACCGTCTCTCCCACCTCGACCAATCCGCCGGGAAAGCCCCATTTGCCGCGATCGGGCTCCTTGGCCCGTTTGACCATGAGCAGGCGGCCGCCGCGCTCGACCAGGGCCAGCACGCCGGGCAGGGGATGGATGGGGTATTCTCGCGACATGGGGCCTCTCTGACTGCCTCCGGACAATAGGGCCGTCTGAGGTCCATGTCACTTCCGGACGACTTGCCTCGGGGAGGGGGCGGCCCTAGTATGGAACTTGTTTTGATCTAGTGGGCCGACGGGGTTCTCATGGGGTTGGCCGTCTTGCGGGCACCGGACGTGACAGCCGGTACGATGCCGAAACCGCGCGAGCGTATCGCCGCGCGGCTGGGCCTGCTTTTCGCCGCGCTGGCCGCGATTCTGATCGGAATCATGGCCGTCGCGGTGTGGAGCCTTTGGCCCGACGACGCCGACCGCAGCCTGGGATGGCTGCTGGCCGGGCTGGTGCCGCTGCTGGTGGGACTGTCGTTCCTGGCCGGGCTGGCTATCGGCCAGCGGGTCGACCGGCGTCTGGCCGCCCTGGACGGCCCGCCGCCGCCCGCCGCCGCCGAGTGGTGGAGCGACCCCCTGGGGCTTGACGCCGCCCTGGCCGGGCTGGCCCGGCAGTTCAATCTTTCCCTGTGCGAGGTGGAGCAGCGCGGCCGCGCCCTGGTCTCCAACGCCGAACGGGTGGCCCAGATGGGCAGCGCCGAGCGCGACCTGCTGACCGGTGCCGGGCGCTGGTCCGACGAGTTTCATGCCATTCTCGGGCTGGTACCGGGCAAATGCGCTCCCTCCCACGCGGTGTTTCTCGAGGCGATCCATCCCGGCGACCGTGCCGAGGTGGCTGAAATCCTGCGCGCCACCTGTGCCGAGGGCGGGCGCCGCGAGGATGATTTCCGCATCGTTCGCCCCGATGGCGAGGTGCGGATGCTGCATGGCCGGATCGATGTGTCGTGCGATGCGGCGGGGCGGCCGGTCCGGCTGGAAGCCACCCTTCAAGACATTACCGAGCGCAAGCGCCTGGAGAACGAACTGGACGGCCTGATCCGCGAGCTGTGGCGCTCCAACGAGGAACTGGAGCAGTTCGCCTATGTGGCGTCCCACGATCTGCGCCAGCCGTTGCGCGTGGTGGGCAGCTACGTCTCGCTGCTGGAAGAGGAGCTGATGGGCAGCCTGGGCGGCGAATCCCTGGAATACATGGGCTTCGTCCGCGATGGCGTCCGGCGCATGGACCGGCTGATCACCGACCTGCTGGCCTATTCGCGGGTGGGCCGCGTCATCGGCGACGCCCCCTTCGCCATGGGCGAGGCGGTGGAGGCCGCCCTGGCCGACCTGCAGATCGAGATCGAGGATGCCGATGCCCGCGTGACGGTGGCCCCGGGGCTGCCCACCCTTTACGGGGACCGGGGCGAGATGGAGCGCCTGTTCCTCAACCTGATCGGCAACGCCCTCAAATACCGTCGCCCCGACCAGCCGGCCCAGGTGTCGGTGGAGTGCGAGGACGCGGGCGACGAATGGCTGTTCCGGGTCTGCGACAACGGTATCGGCATTGCCCCCGAGCATGCCGAGCGGGTGTTCGGCATCTTCCAGCGGCTGCATGCCCGCGACGAGTACGAGGGCACTGGCGTCGGACTGGCCATCGTCAAGAAGATCGTCGACCGCCACGGCGGCACCATCCGGGTCGAGCCCAGGGAAGGGCCGGGAGCGGTGCTGGCCTTCAACTGGCCCAAGGGCCCCCGCCAGCCCGAGCCGGAAAGTTGATCGGCCGCAGGGTCTTGCGCCGGTCGGTGAATTGATACAGGGTCTATGTCAGGACCGAAACATCAGGGCGGCGACGTGGCTTCCAAGGATATTCACGACATCCTGCTGGTCGAGGACGACCCGGGCGATGCCGGTCTGGTCCGCATCGCGCTCAGGCGCTCGCGCCATGTCTGCCGTCTGCACCATGTCAAGGATGGCGGCGAGGCCATGGAATTCCTGCGCCGCACGGACGGCCACGGCCAGGCGCCGCGCCCCGACCTGATCCTGCTCGACCTCAACCTGCCGGGCCGCAACGGCCATGAAATCCTCGAGGAAATCCGGGCCGACACCACCCTTGCCTCCATTCCGGTGGTGATCCTTTCCACCTCGGGGGCGGAACGCGACATCAAGAAGGCCTATGCCTTGGGCGCCAGCAGCTACGTGTCCAAGCCGATGGATGTGGAGGCCTTTACCGCCGCCATCCACTCCATCGAGGATTTCTGGTTCGGCACCGCTCAATTGCCCTCATGAGCGCGTCGCCCATCCGGGTCCTGCTGCTGGAGGACGATCCCGCCGACGCCAAGCTGGTCGGCCAGATGCTGCGCCGGGTCAAGACCACTCCGTTCGAGGTCACCGTGGTGGGGCGCCTTGCCCAGGCGGTGGAACGCCTGTCCGACCGGACCGCAACCTTCGACGTGGTGCTGGCCGACCTGGGGGTGCCCGATTCGGCGGGTATCGCCACCCTGGACGCCCTGACCCAGGCGGCGCCCCGCCTGCCGGTGGTGGTGCTGACCGGCAACGACGACGATGCCGTCGCGCTCGAGGCCTTGAAGCGCGGCGCCCAGGATTATCTGGTCAAGGGATTGGGCGACGCCTTCATCCTGTCGCGGGTGGTGCGCTACGCCATCGAGCGCAAGATGGGCGAGGAGGTGCTGCGCGAGGCCCGCGACAGCGCCGAGCAGGCGGCCCGGGCCAAGTCGGTGTTCCTGGCCATGATGGGCCACGAGATCCGTACGCCGCTCAACGGAGTGCTGGGCATGGCGCGCCTGCTGCTGGAAAGCGGTCTCGATCCGCGCCAGACGGCCTTCGCCGAGACCCTGGTCTCGTCGGGCGAATTGCTGCTGGGGCTGGTCAACGACATCCTGGATTTCGCCCGCCTGGACGCCGAGGGCATGACCCTGGCGGTCGAACCTTTCGATGTGCTCGACACCATCGAGGAGGTGCGGCTGGTGCTGGCGTCGCGCGCCGCCGAGAAGGATCTGGCGCTGTCTTGCCGCTTTGGCGCGGGAGTGCGGCGGCAGGTGGCCGGCGACCGTCTGCGGCTGCGGCAGATCCTGTTCAATCTGGTGGGCAACGCCATCAAGTTCACCGATCGTGGCGGGGTGGAGATCGGCGTCGAACCCCTGGCCTCCGAGGAGGGGCAGGTGCTGCGCTTCCTGGTCAAGGATTCCGGTATCGGCATCGAGCCCGAAATCGGGGCGCAGTTGTTCACCGAATTCTGGCAGGGCGACAGCGGCGCCGCCCGGCGCTTCGCCGGAGCCGGGCTGGGGCTGTCCATCTGCAAGCGTCTTGTCGACCTGATGGGCGGCGTCATCGGCTATGACAGCCTGCCGGGCCAGGGCACCACCTTCCGGGTGGACCTGCCGCTGGCGCCGGCCAAGGCTCCGTCCACCGACCGCGCCATGGCGGCGGAGCGGCCCTGCCGCGTCCTGCTGGTGGACGACAACGAGGTCAACCGCGAGGTGGCGGCCGGCCTGCTGGAGCGGCGCGGCCATCAGGTGGTGTGCGTCCGCGACGGCTACGAAGCCGTCGAGGCGGCGGCCCGGGGCGGCTTCGACCTGGTGCTGCTCGACATGCGCATGCCCGGCATGGACGGCATCGAGACGGCACTGGCCATTCGCGCCCTGCCCGGCGATGACGGCAAGGTGCCCCTTTACCTTCTGACCGCCAATCCGGTGAAGGAGGACGAGGCGCGCTGGCGCGAGGCGGGCATCCTCGACTGCCTCGCCAAGCCGTTCCGGTTCGACGATATCGGGCGTCTGCTGGCCGGCCTGGGGGATCAGCGGCCCGAGGCCGAGCCCGGGCCCAGGCTGGTGGAGGTCGCCGGCCTGCTGTCGGACATGGGCGACCTTGGCCGCGACCGGCTGATCGGGCTGGTGGAATTGTTCCGTTCGTCGTCGTCGGCCGATCTTGCCGCCCTGCGCACCCACGCCCAGGCCGGCCGGCTGGCCGAGGCCGGGCAACTGGCCCATCGCATGGCCAGCGCCGCCTCCAGCCTCCACCTCATACCGCTGGCCGCCAAATGCCGGGCGGTGGAGGATTGCGCGCGGGCCGAAGACCCACGTGCCGCCATCCAGGCGGAGGAACTGGCCGATCTGTGGGAGCGCTCCCTGGCGGCGGTGGGGCGGGTATTGGACCTGTAGCGGTCAGCTGACCAGCTTGCGGATCAGGTCGCCCATCTCGCCCAGCGGCAGGATGGCCTTGCACAGCCCGGTCTGGGCGGTGGCGGCCGGCATGCCGTAGACCACGCAGGTGGCCTCGTCCTGGGCATAGAGCTGCCCTCCGGCCTCGGCCAACACCCGGCCGCCCTTCGCCCCGTCGGTGCCCATGCCGGTCAGGACCACCGCCACGGCGCGGTTGCCCCAGGTGGCGGAAACGCTGCGGAACATGGGGTCCACCGCCGGCTTGCAGAAATTCTCGGGCGGTGCGTCCGACAGCTTGATCAGCAATTCGCCGCCCTTGCGCTCCGCCAGCATGTGCTTGCCGCCCGGGGCGACGTAGACCCGCCCGGCGACGATCTTCTCGCCGTCCTTGCCCTCGGCCGAGGCCAGGCCGCTGGTCTGGGCGATGTGCTCGGCCAGGATGCCGGTGAAGGTCGGCGGCATGTGCTGGGTGATCAGGATGGGCACGCGGGGCTTGACGGCGCGCAGCTTGGCGAAGATGTCGAACAGCGCCTGCGGCCCGCCGGTGGACGAG
>JAVBXM010000199.1 GCA_030824585.1 Phaeospirillum sp.
GGCTTGGGCTCCTCGGCCTTGTCCTTGCCCTCGGCGGGCAGGAAGGGGTCCAGGGCGATGGCATTGCCCGACAGGCTGGCGACCAGCTTTGGCTGTCCCTCCAGGGACAGGCTGGCCCTGCCGCCGATGGCGGCGTCGCCGGCCCGGACCTGCAGGTCGTTGAAGGCGATCTGGCCGTCCTTGCCGTCCATGCGGGTGCTGACCGACACTTCGCCGTTGCCGCGCGGGCGATACCCGGGGGCGACGGCGCGGATGGCCTGGGCGAAGCCGGCGGCCCGCAACGAGGCGGCGCCCTCCACCCGCCCGTCGGCGAAGCTGCCGTCGAAGCCCAGGGCCAGCCCGGGCAGCCCCAGCTCCGCCTTGAGCGGTATCGGCCACGCCAGGCCGGCGCTGACCATGCCGGTGACGCGGCGCTCGTCCAGGTCCAGGGTCAGGGCGTTGAGCGACAGCCGGTTATCGGCCAGCCGCACCTTGCCCTCCAGTTTGCCCCTGGCAGGGGCGGCGGCGGCGCCCAGACCCAGCCAGGAGCGCAGGGCCGGCAAATTGCGGCTTTCGGCCTTGAGGTCGCCGTCGAAGCGCGGACGGCCCTCGGGGGTGGCCAGGGCGCCGGTCAGCTTGACCGACCCGCCGCCGGGGAGCTTCGCCGAGGCCTGGGACAGGGTCAGGCGCTCGCCCTCCAGCAGGGCGTTGAGCTGGATGTTGGAGACGGTCTCGCCCCGCCAGATCAGGCGGCCGATGCCGAAATCCAGGTTGGCGGCCAGGTTGTGCGGCAGTTCGAAGGGCTGGGAGGCGGCCGGCGCGGGCCCCGGCTGTTGCGCCGGCAATGCGGCCGGAGCGGGGGCCGTGGCGGGAGGCTGGGCCTTGGCCCGGACCGGTGCCGGGGTGGGCCGCCGGCCATCCAGGTCGAAGCTGTCGGCCCGCAGCGTGACGTCCATCAGGGCGGGGGCACCGGTCAGGCTGGCCACCACGCTGCCGGTGATGGTGGATTCCCCCAAGATCACCCCCAGGTCGGAGATCACCACCTCGTCCGGCGACAGGCGCAGTTCCGCCTGGGCGGAGAGCGGCGCGTCGGGCAACTGGCCCGATCCGGCGGTGCGGGACAGGGAGGCCAGGGACAGTTCGAGCTTGCCGTCGAGGCCGCCCTTGCCGAAGCGTCCCTCGAAGCCGGCGGTGCTTTCCAGGGAGGGCAGGGCCAGCGTGGCCTTCAGTGGCGCCATTCCGCCGCCGCTCGGGCGGCGTCCGCTGGCCTCGAGGGTGGCGGGTCTGCCCCACAGCCGGCCGCTGCCGCCCAGGGTGAAGGTGTCTCCCCTGGCCGAGGCGCGGAGCGTCAGGCCGTCCAGGGGGCCGGCGCGGCCGCCTTCGACGGCGACGTCGGACAGTTCGGGCCGTCCGGCCAGCAGGGCGCCCAGCGACAGGCCAAGGCGCACCCGATCCAGGGCGGCGGTATTCTCCACCGCCACCGCCGCCAGGGTCACGGCGGGCGAGGGGAGGACGCGAAGGGTGATCGGGCCGGCCACGGTAACCTTGCGGCCGAGCAGGGCGGAGGCCTCGGTCTCGATGCGTCCCCGCCAGGCCTCGCCGTCCATCAGGACGGGGGCGGCCAGGACGAGCGCCAGACCGGCCGCGGCCGCGGCGGCAACGGCGATGGCGACGGGGGTGCTGACCGGCAGGCGGGACAAGGGCGGCCTCAGAGGAGCAGGGACAGGGCCACCATCCATACTCCGAGAAGCAGGGCCCCGACCAGAACGAAGCGGCGGTTCCAGGTATGCGACACCGTCTTGACCGGCACTTCCGCCACCCGCGCCACCGACATCACCGCCGCTCCCACCGGGGTGGTGCAGATGGACAGCGCCCAGGCGCCCAGCATGCCGCTGGCCATGATCAGCGGATCGATGCCGGTCCGGGCCAGGCTGCCCAGCGCGCTGCCCAGCAGGGTGATGGTGACCATCTGCGGGATGCCGGCATGGGCCGCCACCATCACCCCCCAGGCCAGCAGCACGGCCAGCGCGATGGGTGGCAGGGGAATCAGGGCGATGATCCGCGCCGTATCCTCCGGCGTGACGAAGGCCGCCACCACGGTGCCGAGGAACATGGCGCCGCCCAGCATGGCCACCTCGGAGCGGAAGCCGGGCAGGCTGGTGCCCAGGCGGCGGAGGAACAGCCGGGCGGTCTGCGCCGACCGGGGAACCGGGGCGCCCGATTGCTGGGCATACAGCCAGATCACCGCCGAGAGCGGCACCACCATCATGGCGCCCACCACCAGACGCACTCCCAGCGCCTCGGCCAGGGCGACCGCCCCCACCACCACGGCGGCCACCAGCAGGGTCAGGCCGAGAACGGGGCGGAAGTCGGTCTTGTGCCGGTGGGGCGGCAGGCGGCGGGTGTGGGGCGGGAAGTCCATGCGGTCCAGTATCCAGCCCCAGCCCATCAGGATCAGGGACAGGACGGCCTGGAGCGGCAGCAGATGCCACCACGCCAGCCCCGGCACCACCTGCTGGATCACCGTGAACGACACGGCCAGCGGCGACCACACGGTCATCATGGCGAAGCCGCGCAGGATGGCGGTCATCATGCGGCGCTTGCGGATACCCTTGACGATCTCGTCGCCATTGGCGGCGCTGAGCGTGTTGCCCTTGGCGACCATCACGCCGAGCAGGGCCAGGACGCCGAAATTGAGCACCAGCGAGATCAGGTGGCTGCCCAGGCTGAGCGCGGCATAGCGGCGCCCGGGGCGCTGGCGTACCATCTGCTCGCCGCAGCGGTGGATCAGGCGCGAGCTCTGGGCGGTGTCGCGCAGCATGCCCAGGGTGGTGAACAGCCCGACGATGAAGGTGGCTTCCGCCAGCCCATGGCGCAGCACCGGGACGGCCTGGGGCAGGAAGGCGCCGCCGACCAGGGCGGCCAGCAGGGCGGCGGCCAGCATGCGGCGCCCGCCCCGCGAGATGGACGGCCATTCCAGCGCCACGTAGCCCAGCAGGGCGGCTCCGGCGGCATCGGTGGCCCACGGCCACTGGAACACCGCCCAGCCCACCGCGCCGTTGATGACGACGATGATCGCCAGGGTGGACAGGGCCGACCGGGTGCCGTGGCCGGTCACGACGGTCCGGCGGCGAAGCGCGACCGGGGGGCGGGCAGGACCTTGGCCGGACGGGGCAGGTCTTTCATCAGGCCCGGCCCGTTCATCATGGCGAAGCCGCCCAGCACGGTGCCGACCACCACCCTGCGCCGCCTGACGCCCCAGACGCAGACCGCCAGGCCGGCGGCCTTCGCCTCGCGCCGCAGCCGCTCCAGGGCGGCCAGCAGGTGCTCGTCGTCGGTCTTGTCGGCGTTGGGCAATTCGGCGAGATCGATGCCGACCATGGAGACGCCGGCCAGGGCGGCACGGTTCAGTGCCGGATTGCTGAGCGGCACGCGGACCATGACCTCGCGGCACAGGGGACGGATGGCGGTGACCGCCTCGGACAGGGAAACCGGCGCCAGATTGGCCGGCAGGCCGAACAGGTCGATGATCAGGCTTTGGGTGCGGATTTCCTCGGGAATGTCGGCGAAGGGGCCCAGGACCGGCATGCGGGCGGTGGTGCCCAGCGAGCCCCAGTGCAGCGGCACCACGATGCGGGCGGCACTGCCCTCGGCGGCGGCGGCCTTGATGCCGCGCACCGCCGCGCCGGCCACGAAGCGGTCGAGCCTGGGGATGGCTTCGCCGTCGGCGGTGGGATAGGCGCGCGAGCCCTCGTAGGCCGGCTGTCCCGGCTGGTCGACGCGCAGCAACTGGGCGCGATAGGCGCCGATCACCTCGCCCTCCTCCATCCAGGTGGGGCGCCAGACCAGCGACAGGGCCGCATCGCCCGGCAGGGGCGGGGTGACGTCCAGTCCGGGGATGATGTCCCCCGGCGGGCGTTCCACGGCGACGGCCTGCCAATTTGGGTCGCGATTGGTCCGGCCGGCCCCTTCCACGGCGTTGGTCCGCCAGTTGGGATCGATCCTGCCGCGCTCGGCCGCTTCCATGGCCGCCCATTGCGGCTCCCTGTCGCGCCGGGGGGCGTCGTCTTCGGCCGGGGCGATGGGGCCACGGGCCGGCGCCTGCTCGGCGATCACCGCGCGGGTCTCGGTGACGGCGGCGGCCAGGGCTTCCAGGTTCAAGGCGCCGTCCCCATCCAGGGCGTCGGCCAGGGAAATCTCCGCCGCCAGGGCCAGGGGGCGGTCGTGGCCGGCGAACTGGCTGCCCACCAGCCGCGTTCCCAGTTCCTGGGCGATGCGCACGGCGCGGCGCCGCGCCTCGGCGGGGGGCGTGTTGCGGAACACCAGCACGAACAGGTCCGAGCCCTTGCGGCCGAAGACGTTGCCGGGGCCCAGATGCAGGTTGATCACCCCCTCGGCGATCAGCATCACCTTCTCGGCGATGCGGCCCCACTTGTCGCCCACCGCCTCGTGGAACTCCACCAGGGAGATCAGGTGCAGCTTGGTCTGGTACTGGCCGTCATCCTCGGCCAGCAGGCCTTCGAGGGCCATGGTGAAGGACTCGTCCACCAGCCCCGAGGAACCGGCTTCGGCGGGCAGGAGGATCTGTTCCTCGGCGGCGGCGGGCTGTCCGCCCATCAAACGTCCGATGGCGGCCAGCGGCCGGGCCAGCGCCGTCATCAGACCGCCCTTGGAGCGTTTGCCCTTGGCGCGCTTTTCAGCCATTTCCGCTTCGCCTCACCTTTGTACGCACGCAAGATAATGCGTGTTGGATTCCCGGCGCAAGTTTGAGGCGGGCATGGCCTTAGGTATGGAAATACTTTGCCGCGAGTTCCACATACTTCTCCGCCGAAACCGGGAAGAAGGCGATTTCCTCGTCGCTCAGCCGGCGCAGCATCCTGGCCGGGTTGCCGGCCCACAATTCGCCCGCCTTGACCCGCTTGCCCGGCGTCACCACGGCGCCGGCCGCCACCATGGCGCCCGATTCCACCACCACGCCGTCCAGCACCACGGCGCCCATGCCGACGAAGCAGGCGTCCTCCAGGGTGCAGGCGTGCAGGATGGCGCCGTGGCCGATGGTGATGTCCGAGCCGATATAGGTGCCCAGCTTGCCGCCGGTGACGTGGACGATGGTGCCGTCCTGGATGTTGGTCCGCTCGCCGATGCGGATTTCGTGCACATCGCCGCGGATGACGCAGTTGAACCACACCGAGGTGCCGGCGCCGATCACCGTGTCGCCGATCACCGTGGCGGTGGGGGCGATGAAGACGTCGGGCGCGATGGTCGGGCTGACGCCCTGGAAGGGAAGGATATGGCCGCTCATCGCTGTCCTCACGGGAACATGGGTTGCTGTTCAAGCGCCGTGGTCTCGGGCAGGCCGAACATCAGGTTCATGTTCTGCAGCGCCTGGCCGGACGCGCCCTTGACCAGATTGTCGATCACCGAGGTGATGATGATCCGTCCGGGGACCCGGTCGTCGAAGACGTTGATCAGGCAATGGTTGGAGCCGCGCACATGCCTGGTGTGGGGCACCACGCCCTCGGGCGTCACCCGCACGAAGGGCTCGTCCTGGTAGACCTTGGCGAACTGGGCGCGCAGGTCGGCGGCCTTGGCGCCGCCCTTGGTCTTGACGTAGATGGTGGACAGCATGCCCCGGCTCATGGGGATCAGGTGGGGGGTGAAGCTGACCAGCACCGGAGTTCCGGCGGCCTCGGACAGGCCCTGCTCGATCTCTGGCGCGTGCCGGTGGCTGGCCACGCCATAGGCGTGCATGCCCTCGGTCACCTCGGTATAGAGGTTGGCCTCCTTGGCGGCGCGCCCGGCGCCCGACACGCCCGACTTGGCGTCGATGACGATGTCGGCGGCCTCGATCAACCCGGCCTTGAGCAACGGGATCAGGGGCAATTGTACCGAGGTGGGGTAGCAGCCGGGATTGGCCACCAGCCGCGCCTTGGCCACCGCACCCCGGGCCAGTTCGGTCAGGCCGTAGACCGCCTGCTTCTGCAGTTCCGGCGCCCGGTGCTCGTGACCGTACCACTGGGCGTAGGTGTCGACGTCGAACAGCCGGAAATCGGCGGACAGGTCCACCACCTTGACCGATTGGGGCAGGGCGGCGATCACCTCCTGGGTGGTGCCGTGGGGCAGGCAGCAGAACACCGCGTCCACGCTCTTGAAATCCACCTGGTCGATGGCGACCAGATCGGGAAGCGACAGGCCGCCCAGATGGGGGAAGACCGAGGCCATGGACTGGCCGGCCTTGCGGTCGCCGGTCATCACCTTGATCCTGAAGGCCGGATGCAGCGCCAGCAGGCGCACAAGCTCGGCGCCGGTATAGCCGCTGGCCCCTAGGATGGCGACGGAGACGTCCTTCATGATGACCCTGCTTCCTTGAATATGGGGAGCGGACGATAGCAGTCCCAATTCGGCGCGACAACCGCGCGAACTTGACGTCTCCATTGCGGTATTGTAGAGCCATGTTCGTCCTGCATCCCGGAACACGGTGAAATTCCGTGGCGGTCCCGCCGCTGTAATCGGGGACACGGACCACGGGGCCCTTGGGCCCAGCCACTGGCGAAACGCCGGGAAGGCGTGGTTTCGTGGCTGATCCGAGAGCCAGAAGACCTGCAGGGCGATGGTTGAACGAGGGGCGAAATCCGATGGCAAAGGGTTTCGGCGAAGGCGCGTCCGCGTCTTGGCCGTAAGCCCCTTTGGCATACGTAAGGATTATCGCCATGACCAAGACTGAAACCAAACCCCGCCCCACCGTCATCGCCAGCCGCAAGACCTGCGATGCCGAGGGAACCGGCCTGTCCCATTACGTCCTGATGGACAAGCAGGTGAAGCGGTGACTCTGGCGGCCCCCATCCTTGGGGGCCGTCTTCCCGACGGCCTCCAGCGGTTCGAGATCGGCCATGCCGACTACACCGCCCTGATCGACGCGGACAACGCCTTCTGGGCCCTGGTGCGCAAGGACGAGATCGAAACCGTCCTGGACGACGGTGCGCTGGAGCGCGACTGGCGCGCCAAGCGCGAGGATTTCGCCCGCGAGATGGACATGCTGCGCTTCCACCTCAAGCCTTCGGCGGTCTATTTCAACCCGACCGAACGCTGCAACCTGGACTGTTCGTACTGCTACATCCCGCCGAAGATGCGCAAGACCGGCGAGCACATGAGCCGCGACAAGCTGATGGAAGCCATGGCCCGGCTGGACGAGTATTTCGCCCGCACCGTGCCCGAGGGCCGCAAGCCGCAGATCATCTTCCACGGCGCCGAGCCGCTGCTCAATCGCGACGCCATGTTCGAGGCCATCGAGCGCTATTCCGACCGTTTCCGCTTCGGGGTGCAGACCAACGCCACCCTGCTGGACGACGCGGCGGTGACGTTCCTGACCGGTCAGGGCTGCGGTATCGGCCTGTCGCTGGATGCTCCGGTGGCCGAGGTGGCCGACCGGTCCCGCAAGCGCTGGACCGGCGACGGCGTGTTCAATTCCACGGTGGACGCCATCCGCCGCCTCAAGGGCTATGCCGGCTTCAACGTCATCTGCACCATGAACCGCGAGAACCTGGGGCAGTTGACCGACATGGTGGAATTCCTCCACGCCGAGGAGGTTCCGGCCTGCATGCTCAACGTGGTCCGCTGCACCCAGCCGGGCGGGCGGGAGTCGTGGGCCGAGGACGAGGCGGTGTCCAAGGCCTATCTGGCCGCCCTGGACCGTACCCACCAGCTTTACCGCGCCACGGGACGCAAGCTGGTGGTGGCCAATTTCGTCAATATCCTGATCTCCATCCTGGCGCCTACCGCCCGGCGGCTGATGTGCGACATCTCGCCCTGCGGCGGCGGCCGGTCGTTCTTCGCCCTGGCCCCCGACGGCTCGCTGTTTCCCTGCTCGGAGTTCATCGGCCTGCCGGCCTTCGCCGGCGGCAACCTGTTCACCGACAAGGTGGAGGACGTGCTGGACAGTCCGGCCTTCAAGCTGGTCACCGGGCGCAAGGTCGAGGACATCAAGGCCTGCTCCACCTGTCCGGTGCGGCATTTCTGCGGCTCGCCCTGTCCGGCCGAGGCGCATGAGGCCAATGGCGGCATGGAGCAGATCGGGGCCTATTGCGGCTTCTATCTCGACCAGGCCCAGTACGCCTTCCGCCTGATCGCCGACGGTATCGCCGAGGACTACATGTGGGACGGCTGGGACGACGGCACCGAAACCGCCTTCGCCTTCGGCTGTTGAAACCAAGATCCGGCAGGGCGGAATTTGTTCCGCCCTGCCTTTAATTTCCGTCGCGCCCTCCCAACGTGACTCCGGATCAACACGGAGGGGCATCATGATGAAATCATTCTTCGCCGCCACGCTGGCTTTCAGCCTGCTGCTGGGACTCCCCCACGCCTACGCGGCGGGCGCCATCGCCGTCGACGATGCCGATGCAACCAAGGCCAGCGAGGTGGGCTACGGCATCGGTACCGGTTCCACCCGCGAGGAGGCCGGCATCGACGCGGTGCGCGAGTGCAAGAAGGCCGGCAACAGCAGTTGCAAGGTGGCGGTGCGTTACGACACCTGCGGCGCCTATGCCACGTCCAAGGACTACACCGGCGTGGGCTGGGGCAATACGGAGGGCGAGGCCAAGAGCAACGCGCTCGAGGCCTGCGGCAAGGGCTGCAAGGTGGCGGCTTCCGACTGTCAGTAAACCCTGATCACTGATTTGTCGGGCGGGGCATGGGCGGTTCTTCCGCCGCAGGCCCCGTTTCGACTTTCTGGGGTTCCGCCTTGGCCGCCTTCCCGGGGGCGGGCAGGGGCTTGGCGTCCACGTCGGGCAACGGCACGGCGCTGTCGTTGGGAACGGGCTTGGCGGTGGTCGCGGGAGCGGCCGGCGACGGCGGCGTGATGGACGCAGGCGCCGCCGGGGCGGTCTTGGCGACCGGAACGGCTCCGCCTTCCAGACGCGGCAGCATGGCGCTCATCACGTTGGTGGCGAGGTTGTGGGCGATGACCGCCAGCTTGGGCGGCTTGCGCTTGCGCTCGAAGCCGCTGGCGGTGGCCTTGTAGCGCTGGTCGGCGCGTTCGGGGCCGAAGCTTTCGTCATCCTCGTCGGGCAGCTCGAAGCCGCTCGCCGACGCGGTGGCCTTGTCGGTCTTCTGCCATTCCTTCAGCGAGCGGCTGTTGACCACCGCCAGGATGCGGCCCGACTTGACGTCGAGGATGCGGGCGCGCAGCTCGTAGCCGGTGGTCGACAGGGCGGAATCGGCCACCAGCACCTCGACCATCACGTCGGCCATGGTCTGCATGGCCATCACCTCGACGGTCTTGGGGTCGATCTCCTCGGCGCCGGCTCCCATGATGCGGGTGATCATGGTGCGGTCGACCATCTGGGCATCGGCCTGCAGGAAGGGGGCGAGGAAGCCGTCCTGGAACTCCCATTCCCAGGTCTCGTCGCGCGCCGGGCGTTCGGCCGCGTCGCCGGTGCGGCGCTGGGTCTCGGTGACGCTCTGGCGGCCGCCCGACTGCTTGAGGGTGAGGTCGCCCTCGGCGGAATTGCGGGTCTTGTCGGCGGTGACGGTCCGGGTCTCGGAATACCACTGGGCCAGGGTGTCCGACAGTTGCCGGTTCCACCAGACGGCCAGGCGCGGCCGCCCGCCCTGGGCATAGGCCTCCTTGAAGCGGGCGATGACGTCTTCCTGGGGCTTGAACGGGTTGGGTCTGGCCGCGGCCGCATCAAGCGCCTCGCCGCCGTCGCGGACGGGAGGCGCCACCTTGGCCGGCGCCTGATAGGGCGGCACCTTGGCGCCGACGGTCTGGGCCTCGGCCATGACCGGCAGCAGCAGGCCAAGGGCGGTGAGCAGGGCGAGGGGCCGATGGAGAGTGGTCATTTGCCTTCCCTCATCTCGATCATGTAGCCGTCCACGGTCTTGTCGCCCAGCGACAGCTCGCGGTAGGTGTTGGAAGTGCGCGCCGGCAACTGCATCCGGCGCCAGGCGCTGACCGGCTCGGACGCCGCGCCGTCGGTGGCGTAGAACTGGGTCCGGGCCTCGGCGTTCAGGGGGAAGTCGGTGCAGTTGACCACCTGGGCCACCACCTCCACCGTCCCCGTCTCGGTGCGCCGCGCCGCGATGGAGCGCACGTAGAGTTTCCGGATGATGTTGGGATCGGTGATGCTCACCGAGTTCATGGGCATTTCCTTCAAGGGCGATTTCTCGTCCTCGACCATGGCCGGACCGGGGACCAGGTCGCGCTGGCCGGCCACACGCGACATGTCGCAATGGGGGGCCGGGTCCAGGGAGGCGCAGCCGCCGAGCAGCAGCAGGCCGAAGGCGGGAACGAGCAGGCGCTTCATGGCGATGACTCCTTGGACTTGGTATCGGCAACAGGGGCTTTCGCTTCCTGTGGCGCCGGCTTGGCTTCCATGGCGGGAATGGTGATGGGCGAGACCATCACGTCGGGGGGAACGCTGTTGGGGGCGCGGGGATTGCGTGGAATGGCGGAACCGTGCCGTGCCCAGACCACACCGCATTTGCCGGCGCGCCGGATGGGGATTTCCACCGTCTCCAGGGACGAGCCGCCCGGCGACTGGAATTCCACCTGGAGGGCGGTGACCTTGTCGGGCAGGGCAAAGGTCAGGCCCTGGACCCGGTCGGAGAGGTTGTCCCAGTAGCGGGTATCGGCCTGGGATTCGATGCCGTGGGCGAACAGCTTGGACAGCCCGCCGACCACCGCGAGTCCGACCCCGATCAGGGCGGCGCCGGCCTGGGCCTGCTCGCGGGATTCGCGTTGTTCCCTGGTCTCGCGGCGCCGGGGGCGCTCGGTCGCCACCTTGGCCGCCACCACCGCGCCGATCAGGGCGACGTTGCCCACCGTGTCGGCGGTATCCTTGAAGTCCGCCTTGCCCTCCAAGATGGAGTCGAACGGCCGTCCGCCCCGGGTCGAGGCCTGGCGGAAAATATCTTCCAGCAGGACGGCATTGGCGCTGGCGTGGTCCTTGGGGTGCTCGGGATCGATCCACGAGATGCGGGCCGTCTCGGTGCTGCCGCTGCGCTTGATGCGAAGGCGCGGCCCGTCGGAAACCTTGACCGGGGCGGTCCCGGTCTCCACCAGCACCAGCACGTTGTCCTTGTCGCGGGGCAGGGGCGCGTCCTTGTTGATGGCGCGGAATTCCTTGAAGTCCTCGGCGGCCAGGGACTGGTTGCCCGAGCAATGGGCGGCCCAACCTTGCAGGAAGGGCATCAGGGCGAAGTCGGCGCGGTACTGCTCCTCCTCGGCGAAGGCGTCCTGCAGCATGCCGCCCTTGAAGCTGGCCCGGGCATTCTCGTAATCGCCGGCCTTCAGGTAGAGCAGGCCGCGATAATAATAGGCCATGGCCCGCTCGTAGGGCTCGCCCTTGAAGTCCTTGATGCCTTCCCTGACCCACAGGCCGCGCGCCCGGCGGGCTTCCTCGTTGTCGGCGTAGACCGCCTCGATGCCGACCAGGGCGTCGTCGAGCAATTGCTCGGCCAATTGGTCGCGGCCCATGGCGAAGCTGGCCAGCCCCAGGCGCATGTCGTTGAGCACCCGGTTGCGGTCGCCCTGGGCCTGGGCGATGAAGAAATGGCGGCGCAGCTCGGTGGGCTTGTCGTCCAGATAGGCGTGGACCGCCGACGGCGCCGGGCTGGTTTCCTGCTCGCGCGTCGTCACGCAGCCCGACGCCAGTCCGGCGATGATCACCACGCTCAACCAGGAAGGCCGGGCGGCCATGGGAGTATTCCCCTTGGGGCTAGCGATAGATGATGTCGTCCTGGGCGGCCTTGGCGAATTCGTAGATGCCGCTCCAGACGATTTCCGAGGTTTCCAGATCGACCATCTCGAAGACGATCTGGTTGTAGCGCTGCATCATGCCGCTTTTGGGATCGCGGGAATCCAGCGAGGTGATGCGGCCGCCCAGGCGATAATCGCCACCCTTGGGGGCGCGGGCGGAGGGCAGGGTGGCCTTGTCGACCACGCCCTGGCGCTTCAGTTCGCGTTCCTTGGCCACCATGTCGGCGTAGTTGCGCCCCACGAACTGCATGCGGCCGGCGGCGGCGCGGTTGAGGCCCACCCGCAGCCGGTCGGTGATGGAGTTCTTGTTCAGGCGCGACGAGCTCTCGTTGTGGAAGTACTCGGAATCGATGATGACGTTGGGCGGCACCTGGGCGTTGGCCAGGCGGGGCTGGCTCAGCATGTCGCGCATCATCTGGTCGGTCATGCCGATGATGTCCTGGGACTCGATGCCCACGCCCTTCACCGGTCCGACGCTGCCGGGATCGATGTACACGCTGGGGCTGCCGGCGGTGTTGTCCACGTTCTGGCAGGCGGAAAGGGCCAGTCCGGCGAACAGGACGGAGGCAAGGGCGGGCAGGCGGCGCATGGCGAAAGTCCTTGGGAAAGGAGAACCGTGGATAGAATCACGTGAAATTGGGGCGATGATATGGCATTCACGGGTATCACGCATCACGCTTTCGTAAACCGGCGCAGGCGGCTAATATCGTGGGAACGGACCCAAGAGAGTCCGATGCTCGAGGGGATGGCCTTACCTTGTCGGAAACCATGTTTGCACTGCTGGTCGAGGATTCGCCGACCCAGGCCCTGTTGACTCTTGCCGAACTCGAGAAGGTTCCCAACGTCAAGGTCGACCACGCCGTCTCGCTGGCTTCGGCGCTGGAATTCATCCAGCGCAAGCGCTACCACGTGATCTTTCTCGACCTGACGCTCCCCGATTCGGTGGGGGACGAGACGGTGCGGCGCTTCTGCGGCGCGGCGCCGGAACTGGCGGTGGTGGTGCTGACCAACCACGACGACGACCAGCAGGCGCTGATGGCGCTGGAACAGGGCGCCCAGGATTACCTGCTCAAGGCCAAGATCGACGCCGCCTCCCTGTCGCGGTCGTTCCGCTATGCCATTCACCGCAAGCGCGCCGAAATCCTGGTGCGCGAGGCCCGTGACGCGGCGCTGGAGGCCAATCGCCAGCTTGAACGCCGCATGCGGCAGATCGACTGCATGTACGGCGTGTCGCGTATCCTGGAATCGCCGGAACTGCCGCTGCAGGTGGCGCTGGAGCAGGTGGTGGCCAAGGCGCCGTCCGCCTGGCTCCGGCCCGAGACCATTTGCGTCCGCCTCAGCTGCATGCCCGGCCTGCTGCCCAGCGGCATCGTCCAGACCCCCGGCTTCGTGGAGACCGCCTACCGCCTGGAAGCCCAGGTCTTCGCCGGCAGCCGTCCGGCGGGCCGCATCGAGATCTGCTGGATCGAGACGCCGCCGGCCGAGGGTGACGAGGCCTTTTCCACCTCCGAGCGCGAACTGGTGCGCGAACTGGCCCGCCGGGTCGGGCTGGCGCTGGAGCGGGCCTGCGTCCAGAAGGAACTGGTGCAGCTCGCCACCACGGATTTTCTCACCGAGGCCTGCAACCGGCGGCATTTCATGCAGAGTACCGGGGCGGAAATCCAGCGGGCCAGCCGCTATGGCCGCCCGCTGTCGCTGCTGATGATCGATCTCGACCATTTCAAGCAGATCAACGACGGGCGCGGCCACGCCGCCGGCGACGAGGCGTTGAAGGCCTTCGTGGTCATGGCCCGCGACCTGCTGCGCGACCAGGACATCATCGGCCGCATGGGGGGCGAGGAATTCGCCATCGCCCTGCCGGAAACCGCGCTGAACCCCGCCTTGGTGGTGGCCGAGCGCCTGCGCATCCGTCTGGCCGGGCTGCAGGTGCCGGTGGGTGGCGGCGAGCCCATCGTCATGAGCGCCAGCTTCGGCGTCGCCGAGTGCAAGGTGGGAGCGGGCGAGGGGCTGGAAGCCTGCCTGGGCCGCGCCGATGCGGCGCTGTACCGCGCCAAGGCCATGGGCCGCAACCGGGTGGAGCCCGCCGAATAGGGCGGGACGGAGCCGTTCAGAGCTGGCGCAGGGTGAACGGCCCGGTGCGGACGTAGAGCCAGGGATACTGGCTGGCCATGCGGCGCACCTGGGTCAGGCGATAGGCCAGCAGCCCGATGGCGACCAGGGTGGCGCTGTCCAGCAGCCAGCCGGCCGGCGACAGCAACTGGCCGCCGAACAGGGCGAAGCCCAGGAAACGGTCGGCGGCACCCAGCATCAGGGCATAGGGGATCACCTGCCACAGGGGACGCCAGGTGGTGGCCAGGGCCTGGCCGGTCATGAAGGCGCAGCCGCCGAACAGGACGACGGTCAGGCCGATGAAGACGGGAACCGAGGTGATCATCCGTGGCCTCCTCCCAGGTAGTGGGCGCGGATTTCCTCGTTGGCCAGCAGCTCGGCGCCGCTTCCGCTCATGGTGACCTTGCCGTTGACCATGACATAGCCGCGATGGGCCAATTTAAGCGCGTGAAAGGCGTTCTGCTCCACCAGGAAGACGGTGACGCCCTGCTCGCGGTTGATTTCGGCGACGATCTCGAAGATCTGGCGGACCACCAGGGGGGCGAGGCCGAGTGACGGCTCGTCCAGCAGCAGGATCTTGGGGCGGCTCATCAGGGCGCGGCCGATGGCCAGCATCTGCTGCTCGCCGCCCGAGAGCGTGCCGCCGCGCTGGGCCAGACGCTCCTTGAGGCGGGGGAACAGGTCCAGCACCCGCTCCAGGTCCTGGGCGAAATGGGCGGGATCGCCCCGCGCGGCGCCCATCTGCAGGTTCTCCAGCACGCTCATGCGCGGGAAGATGCGCCGTCCCTCGGGCGAATGGGCCAGGCCGCGCCGCATGATGTGGTGGGTGGGCAGCCCGGTGATGTCCTCGCCGGCCAGCCAGACCTTGCCGGCGCTGGCGCGGGGATTGCCGCAGATGGTCATCAGCAGGGTGGTCTTGCCCGCCCCGTTGGCGCCCACCAGGGCGACGATCTCGCCCTCGGTCACCGCGATGTCGATGCCGTGCAGCGCCTGGATGCGGCCATAGCCCGACTGAAGCCCCTCGATGCGCAGCATCATGCCACCTCAGCCTTGCGCAGCATCAGCCGGCCTCCTCTTCGTCGGGCTCGCCCAGATAGGCGCGGATCACCGCCGGGTCGGCCTTGATGGCGGCGGGCGCGCCCTCGGCGATCTTGCGACCGTAATCCAGCACCACGATGTGGTCGGAAATCTCCATCACCACGCTCATGTCGTGCTCGATCAGCAGCAGGCCGATGCCGTTCTCGTCGCGGATGTCGAGCAGCAGGCGGTTCAACTCGGCCGACTCGCGGGGGTTGAGGCCGGCGGCCGGCTCGTCCAGGCACAGCAGCACCGGCCCGGTGCACATGGCCCGGGCGATCTCCAGGCGGCGCTGGTGGCCGTAGGGCAGGCTGCCCGCCTCCTCGTCGGCAAGGGAGGTCAGCCCCACCTTGTCGAGCCAGTGCCGCGCCCGCTCCACCGCCCGCCGTTCCGCCCCGGCGTAGCGGGAAAGCCCCAGCAGCCCGGCCAGCGAGAAGGCCGAAGCGCTCATCAGCGCATTGTGCTGGGCGACGATCAGGTTCTCGAGAACGCTCATGCGGGCGAACAGGCGGATGTTCTGGAAGGTGCGCGCCACCCCGGCCTTGGCCGTGATGACGTAATCGTCCAGGCGCTCCAGCAGGATCGGCCCCGACGGATGGTTCAGCGTGATGCGGCCCACCTGCGGCTTGTAGAAGCCGGTGATGCAGTTGAACAGCGTGGTCTTGCCCGCGCCGTTGGGGCCGATCACCGCGGTGATGTCTCCGGGCCGGGCCGAGAACGACAGGTCGTTGACGGCGAACAGGCCGCCGAAGCGCATGGTGACGTGCTCGACGTTTAATAAAGGGCCCTCAAGCGCCGGGCGCCCACCTCCGTGGGCTTGGCTCCTCCGCTTCGCTCCGGGCGCCTCAATGGCGCCGCGCTTCGGCTGCGCCTCGCTCATGATGTATCTTTCAAGCGGATGGTGGGTTCGCGCGTCGACAGCAGGCCGCTGGGCTTCCACAGCATGATCAGCACCATGGCGCCGCCGAAGGCCAGCATGCGGAACTGCTGCAGCTCGCGGAACCATTCCGGCAGGCCGACCAGCAGCAGGGCGGCCAGCACGATGCCGATCTGGCTGCCCATGCCGCCCAGCACCACGATGGCCAGGATCACCGCCGATTCGATGAAGGTGAAGCTTTCCGGGCTGATGAAGCCCTGCCTCGTCGCGAAGAACGATCCGGCGAAACCGGCGAACATGGCCCCCGTGGCGAAGGCCGACAGCTTGACCAGCGTGGGGTTGATGCCGAGCGAGCGGCAGGCGATCTCGTCCTCGCGCAGCGCCTCCCAGGCGCGGCCCACCGGCAGGCGGCGGATGCGCAGGGTGAAGAGGTTGGTCAGCAGCGCCAGGGCCAGGATCAGGAAATACAGGAAGATCACCCGGTGGTCGGCCGAGTATTCCAGCCCGAAGAACTCGGCGAAGGTCTGCTTCCCCTCGGGCGGCACCATCTTGAACGACAGGCCGAACAGCGAGGGCCGCTCGATGCCGGAAATGCCGTTGGGGCCGCCGGTGACGTCCTGCCAGTTCTGCAGCACCACGCGGATGATCTCGCCCAGGCCCATGGTGACGATGGCGATGTAGTCGCCGCGCAGGCGCAGCACCGGAAAGCCCAGGATCATGCCGAAGGTGGCGGCCAGCAATCCGGCCAGGGGCAGGCAGACCCAGAACGACAGGCCGAAGGTCTGCGACAGCAGGGCGTAGGAATAGGCCCCCACGGCGTAGAAGGCGACGAAGCCCAGGTCCAGCAGCCCGGCCAGGCCCACCACGATGTTCAGGCCCCAGCCCAGCATGACGTAGATGAGCACCAGGGTGGCCTTGTCCACCAGATTGCGGCCCGAGAACGGCAGGAAGGGCAGGACCAGGGCGAAGGCGACCATGGCCCAGCCCACATAGGCCATCACGGCGCGCGGCGGTGCCGGCGGGCTGGGGACGCGGCCGGCCAGCAGCAGGCGGAGGAGGCCGATCAGCAGCCGGCCGCCCGCCACGATGCCCACCGCCCAGGCCACCCAGTCCAGGCGGCCGCTCAGGGACAGGCCGTTGGCCGAATCCTCCAGCCGCACGCCCAGCATGGGCAGGGCCATGGCGGCGGCCACCAACCCGCCCAGCAGGGCGTCCACCAGCAGGGTGCGGGCCGTTTTGGCCTCCATGTCAGATCTTCTCCACGTCCGGCTGGCCCAGCAGGCCGGTGGGGCGGAACACCAGGACGGCCACCAGGATGCTGAAGGTGGCGACGTCCTTGTATTCGATGGAGAAATAGGCCGACCAGAACGCCTCGATCAGGCCGATCAGCAATCCGCCCAGCATGGCGCCGGGCAGCGAGCCGATGCCGCCCAGCACGGCCGCCGTGAACGCCTTGATGCCGGCCAGGAAGCCGATATAGAAGTCGATCACCCCATAATAGAGCGTCACCATCATGCCGGCCACGCCGGCCAGCCCGGCCCCGATGACGAAGGTGGTGGAGATCACCCGGTCCACGTCGATGCCCAGCAGCGACGCCATCTTCATGTCCTGCTCGCAGGCCCGCTGGGCCCGGCCCAGGGCGGTGCGGGTGATCACCCAGGTGAATACCGCCATCAGCGCCAGGGTCATGGCCATGATGATGATCTGCATCCAACTGAGACTGACCACGAAATCGCCGCTGTCCATCAGGGTGACGCCGCCCTTGATCACCGGCGGCAGCGGCTTGGCGCGCGCGCCTTGGGCCTGGGCCACGAAGTTCTGCAGCATGATGGATACGCCGATGGCCGAGATCAGCGGCGCCAGGCGCGGCGCGCTGCGCAACGGGCGGTAGGCGACGCGCTCCGCCGTCCAGCCCCACAGGGCGGTCAGCCCCATGGCGGCGAACAGGGTGAGGACCAGGGCCAGGGGAACCGAGGTTCCCAGGACCGTGGTGGCGACCAGGAAGGTGATCAGCGAAATGAACGCACCCACCATGTAGATCGTGCCGTGGGCGAAATTGATCATGCCCAGCACGCCGTAAACCATGGTGTAGCCGAGGGCGACCAAGCCATAGATGGCGCCCAGGGTCAGGCCGTTGATCAACTGTTGGAGAAAATACTCCATCCGCCCACCCTGGCTGATGATTTCAATTCAGTCGGATAGCGAGAAACCTACTCGGACGGGCGGTTCTGTCAACCGCGAATGCTGTGAAGGCACAAGGTCTGCACGCTTTTCGCCGTCGGCTGATTGCGGGGGGCTTGTAATTCCATAAGCCATGCCTATTTCCTTGGATAATATATTACTAAAGTTTTGATCAGCGGCCGGTTGGGGGCAGTTGGGATAACCCTTTCCGCAATTGAAAAGGATACTGTCCATGCTTGACCGCTTTAAAGTTGCCCAGAAGCTGATGATCTCCTTCGGGGCGATCCTCGCCGTGGTGATCGGCCTGTCGGCGTTCGCCATCAATCGCTTGGCGACCATGAACACGGCAACCACGGATATCGCGGGGAACTGGCTGCCAGGGCTCGGCGCGGCCCGGGAGGTCGACGGGCTGCTGGCCAAGCAGCGGGCCACCACGTTCCGCCACATCCTGACCACCGACCAAGGGCAAATGGCCGAGGTGGAGCGGGTTCTGGAAGCCCAGATCAAGGACTTCGCCGCCGCCAAGGAGCGCTACGCCAAGCTGATCGCCACGCCGGAGGAAAGGGCCAACTACGAGGCCTGGAGCAAGGTGATAGCCGATTACGACGCCATGGTCGTCAAGGTGCTGCAACTGTCTCGCCAGAACCAGAACGACGCCGCCCGCAACATGGTGCTGGACAACGCGAAGCTCTACAACGATTCCCAGATGCATGCCGCCAAGGCGGTGGAGATCAACGCACAGGGAGCGAAGGAGGCCTCCGAGGCCGCCGAGGTGCTCTATTCCTGGTCGCGCACGGTTCTGATCGGGACCGTTGTTGCCGTGGTCGTCCTGGTGGCGGTCTTCGGGCTGCTGCTGAGGAAAAGCATCGCCGATCCCATCATCGCCATGACGGCCGCCATGAACCGGCTGGCGGAAAAGGATTTCGCCGCCGTCATTCCGGCGGTGGGACGGGTCGACGAGGTGGGGCGCATGGCGGCGGCCATGCAGACCTTCAAGGACAACATGGTCCGTTCCGAGCAGATGGAAGCCGAGCAACGGATCGCCCAGGACCGGAATCTGGCGCGCGGCCAGACCATCGAAAGCCTGACCCGCAATTTCGACGAGGCGGTTTCCTCCATGCTGAACGCGGTGTCCAGGGCCTCCACCGACATGGAGCACGCCGCCCAGGGCATGAGCGCCACCGCCGAGCAGACCAGCCGCCAGGCGGTGATGGTGGCGGCGGCTACCGAGGAGGCGTCGTCCAGCGTGCAGACCGTGGCCTCGGCCGCCGAGGAACTGGCCGCATCCATCCACGAGATCGGCCGCCAGGTCACCCAGTCCTCGCAGGTGGCGCGGCAGGCCGCCGAGGAGGCGTCGAAGACCAACCAGACGGTGACCGGGCTGGCCGAAAGCTCGGCCCGCATCGGCGACGTGGTCAGCCTGATCAACGACATCGCGTCCCAGACCAACCTGCTGGCGCTCAACGCCACCATCGAGGCGGCCAGGGCGGGCGACGCCGGCAAGGGTTTCGCCGTGGTGGCGGGCGAGGTCAAGAACCTCGCCAACCAGACCGGTCGGGCCACCGAGGAGATCAGCCAGCAGATCGCCGCCGTGCAGGAGGCCACCCGCCAGGCGGTCGACGCCATCGGCGGCATCGTCAAGCGCATCGAGGAGATCAACCAGATTTCGGCGGCCATCGCCTCGGCGGTGGAGGAACAGAGCGCCGCCACGGCGGAGATCGCCCGCAACGTCCAGCAGGCGGCCTCGGGCACCCAGGAAGTGTCGGCGACCATCGGCGGGGTGACCAAGGCGGCCGAGGAAACCGGCGCGGCGGCCACCGAGGTGCTGAGCTCGGTGAAATCGGTCAACCAGCAGGCCGACGCGTTGAAGGGGGTGGTGGCCAATTTCCTCAGCGGCGTCAAGACGGCCTGATCTCCGCTACATGGCCCTCCGCAAGCTTGGCCGCCGCCTCGGTGGCGGCCGAAGACCGGCATAAAACATCCCTTGACCTTCCAGTTGCTGGAAGGTCAACACTGGAGTCATGAAGCGGAAACCGAGGATGCCGTCATGACCCAGCAAAGCCTGTCCCTGCCGGTGAAGGGGATGACCTGCGCCGCCTGTTCCACCCGTCTGGAGCGGGTGCTGGGCAAGGTGGCCGGGGTCGAGCAGGCGCTGGTCAGCCTGGCGGCGGAGCGCGCCGACATCCGTTTCGACGCCGCCACGGCGCGGCCCGAGGATCTGGTCGCGGCCATCGTCAAGGCCGGCTTCCAGGCCGACCTCGCCCAAAGCGGCGACGAGGACCTGGACCGCGAGGAGGCCGAGCACGCCGCCGAATCGGCGCGCCATCTGCGCCTTCTGGCCCTTTCGGCCCTGCTGACCCTGCCGCTGATCGGGCAGATGATCCTCGACATGGCCGGGCTGCACATCATGATCCCGGCGGAAATCCAGTTGCTGCTGGCGGCGCCGGTGCAGTTCTGGATCGGCGCCCGCTTCTATACCGGCGCCTGGGCTTCGCTGAAGGGCGGGGCGGGCAACATGGACGTGCTGGTGGTGCTGGGCACCACCGCCGCCTTCGGCCTGTCGGCCTGGCACGTCCTGGCCGGCGACGCCCATCACGGCAACCTCTATTTCGAAGGCGCCTCGGTGGTCATCACCCTGGTGCTGCTGGGCAAGTACCTGGAGGGCCGCGCCAAGCGCTCGGCCGCCGGGGCCATCCGCGCCCTGATGCGGCTCAAGCCCGATACCGCGAGGGTCGAACGCGACGGGCTGGTCATCGAGGTTCCCGCCGCCCTGGTGGCGGTGGGCGAGGTGGTGCTGGTCCGCCCCGGCGAGCGCGCTCCCGTCGACGGCGTGGTGGTGGACGGCACCTCCCAGATGGACGAATCCCTGATCACCGGCGAAAGCCTGCCGGTGCCGCGCGGCCCCGGCGACGAGGTGGTGGCCGGCGCGGTCAACGGCGAGGGGCTGCTGCGGGTCGAGGCGACGCGGGTCGGCGCCCAATCCACCATCAGCCGTATCATCCGCATGGTCCAGGGCGCCCAGGCCGCCAAGGCGCCGGTGCAAAAGCTGGTGGACCGCATCTCCGCGGTGTTCGTACCGGTGGTGACGGCCATCGCCGCCTTGTCGTTCCTCGGCTGGTGGCTGATCGCCGGCGACCTGCAAACCGCCTTCGTGGCGGCGGTGTCGGTGCTGGTCATCGCCTGCCCCTGCGCGCTGGGCCTTGCCACTCCCACCGGCATCATGGTCGGTACCGGGCTGGCGGCGCGGCACGGCATCCTGATCAAGGACGCCGAGGCCCTGGAACTGGCCCACAAGATTCAGGTGGTGGTGTTCGACAAGACCGGAACCCTCACCGAGGGCCGTCCGGCCGTGGCGGCGATCAAGGCCGCCGATGGGGACGAGGCCGGCTTGGCTCGCCTTGCCGCCAGTGCCCAGCAGGGCAGCGAACATCCCCTGGCCCGCGCCCTGCTGGCCGCCGCCGAAGGCCCCCTGGCGCCGCTGGCCGGTTTCCGCAGCCTGCCCGGCCGGGGCCTGGAGGCCGAGGTGGAGGGCCGCTCCCTGCTGATCGGCAGCCGCCGCCTGATGGCCGAGCGGAAGATCGATCCGGGCTCGCTGGCCGAGGCCGCCGAGGCGGAGGAGGCCCAGGGCCGCACCCTGATGTGGGTGGCCGAGGGGCCGCGCATGCTGGGCTTCGTGGCGGTGGCCGACCCCGTCAAGGCCAGCGCGGCGCAGGCGGTGGCGCGGCTCAAGGCGTTGGGTCTCGAAACCGTGATGCTGACCGGCGACAATGCCCGCGCGGCCGCTGCGGTGGCCCGCGCCGCCGGGGTGGACAGGGTGCTGGCCGAGGTGCTGCCCGAGGACAAGGAGGCGGAAATCCGCCGCCTGAAGGACGAGGGCCGGGTGGTGGCCATGGTGGGCGACGGCATCAACGACGCTCCGGCCCTGGCCGCCGCCCATATCGGCATCGCCATGGGCACCGGTACCGACGTGGCCATGCAGGCGGCGGGCATCACCCTGGTCAAGGGCGATCCGGCCCGCCTGCCCGAGGCGATCGCCATCTCGCGCGCCACCACGTCGAAGATCCGACAGAACCTGTTCTGGGCCTTCGCCTACAACGTGGTGGCCATTCCCGCCGCCGCCCTGGGGCTGCTCACCCCGGTGATCGCCGGGGCGGCCATGGCCATGTCTTCGGTGTCGGTGGTGAGCAATTCCCTGCTGCTGCGCCGCTGGAGGATGAAATGAACATCGGCGAGGCCGCCCGGCGCTCGGGCGTTTCGGCCAAGACCATCCGCTATTACGAATCCGTCGGGCTGATTCCGGCGGCGGGGCGCACCGCCGCCGGCTACCGCGCCTATACCGCCAACGAGGTGGAGACCTTGCGCTTCATCCACCGGGCGCGCTCCTTGGGATTTTCGGTGGGCGACGTGGGCGGGCTGCTGGAATTGTGGCGCGACCGTTCGCGGGCTAGCGCCGACGTCAAGGCCATCGCCTTGAAGCATGTGGCCGACATCGAGCGCAAGATCGCCGAACTGGACACCATCCGCCGCACCTTGCTGGATCTCACCACCCGCTGCTGCGGCGACGACCATCCCGAATGCCCGATCCTCGAGGAACTGGCCACCGCGCCATGAGCCTTTGCGCCCCCGGCCGTTTGGCCTTACAAGGGGGGCGGCTTCAACCTGGGTGGTGAGACGTGGGACGGCGCGACGTCAGACGGATGCTGATGGGCAACAAGACGCCCCTGTGGGAGCGCCCCGCCGTTCTGGTCGGCCTGATGGTGGCGGTGCTGGTGGCCGGAATCGGCATCGGCATGGTCCTGGGCCTGTGGTCGGGCAAGTCGGGCAAGCCCGCTCCCGGCGCCGAGCAGGCGCCCGCCCCGGTCATCACCGAAACGCCGCTGCCCCAGCCGCCGCCGGGGCCCGTGGCTGCCGACGAGCCGGACGACGGGCGGCCGCTGCTGGCGCCGCCGCCGCCGCGCCCCGATCCCGGCTCGTCCGAGGCCCTGGAATTCGGCCACGCCTCCGACGTGGTCTCGCTGGCCCCGGCACCGGTGCCCCCCGCGCCGGCCCCCGAGGTCAAGCTGCCGCCCGCCGGGGCGGCCGTCTGGCTGCGCAACGCCCTGCCGGTCCCCAAGACCGGCGGTCGCCCGGTCATCGCCATCATCATCGACGATCTCGGTGTCGACCGCCGCCGCAGCGAACGCATGGCCCAGCTCAGGGGGCCGCTGACGCTCTCCTACATGACCTATGCCGACGACGTGGCGCGCCAGGCCCACGACGCCAGGGCGCGCGGCCACGAGTTGATGGTCCACGTGCCCATGCAGCCGCAAAGCGCCTCCTACGATCCCGGCGCCGAGGTGCTGGAGGTGGGGCTGCCCGCCGACGAAATCCGCCGCCGCCTCGATTGGGGCCTGTCGCGCTTCGACGGCTATGTGGGCATCAACAACCACATGGGCTCGCGCTTTACCTCCGACCCGGCCGGCATGCGGGTGGTGATGGGGGAATTGCGGCGGCGCGGTCTGGCCTTCATCGATTCGGTGACCTCGGAACGCACGGTGGGCGCCGAGACGGCCCGCCATTTCGGCGTGCCCTTCGCCGCCCGCCACGTCTTCCTCGACAACGACCAGGGCGTCGCCCATGTGCGCGCCCAGTTGGCCAAGACCGAGGCCTATGCCCGCAAGCACGGCGCCGCCATCGCCATCGGCCATCCCCATGACGGGACCATCGAGGCCCTGGCCGGCTGGCTGCCCGGCCTCGAGGGGCGCGGCTTCGCGCTGGTGCCGGTCAGCACCATCATCCGCATGGGACCGGGGCAATAAACCAATCTTCCCCTTGACCTTCCATGGGCTGGAAGGTTCATGCTTCGCCCATCGCAATCCTCATGGGGAAAAGACCATGTCCACCACCTATCGCGTCACCGGCATGAGCTGCGGCGGCTGTTCCAAGTCGGTGACCTCGGCCATTCAGGAAATCGCCCCCGGCGCCAAGGTCGAGGTGGATCTGGGCAACAAGGCGGTGACGGTGGATGGTGCCGACGAGGCCCAGGTCAGGCAGGCCGTGGATGCCGCCGGCTTCGGCTTCGAGGGCAAGGTCTAAGGCCTGCCGACATTCAGGGAATTGGGCGGATTCCGGGGTAGAGCCGCTTCCGGGAAGAGAGTTCAGACACAGATGAACTTTGGGAAATCCCTTATCTGTGTCCCGCGTAGCGGGAATCTGTGTTCATCTGTGTCCCATTCCACGGCCTATCCGCTTGAATGTCGATTGGCCCTAGCCTTCGGTCAGGCTTGCGCCCTCGGCCCTGGCCAGGCGGCGCAGCACCTCGGCCATCTCCTCCAGCGCATCCACCTGATGGTCCAGCCATACCCGGCCCAGGGGGCCGTTGAGCGCCCAGGCCGCGCAAGACGCGGTGCGCGACGCGATCTCGCAATCGCAGGAGCGCAGGATGGTGTCGATCTGGCGGCGGCGCACCACCGGCGGCGCCAGATCAAGGAAGGCCAGCTTCAACCGGATGCCCACCTGCCCGAAGCTGGACAGCGGCGCCGCCAGGGGCTGGGCGACCAGATCGTGCAGGCGGCGGCGGCCGTCGCCGGTGATGGCGAGGCGCAGGGAGCGCTCCACCGGATTGAGCAGGCCGTCTTCCAGCATTTCATCGATGGCGTCGAACACCAGTTGCGACACCGGCGTCCAGGCGGGGCCGGCCAGGGCGCCGACCGCCTGGACGGTGTCGTCCATGGAGAGGGGCGCACGCTCGATGGCGCCCAGCACCGCCAGCCAGATGTAGTCCCTGGCGGTCATGGCCTGCCGGCTCAGGATGGTCCTGCCTTCGATGAATCCCATCACGCCCTCCAAGTGCAAATGCGAATGAATCGCAATATGTGCGACGTGAAGGGTTTTTGCAAGCCTCATCC